>NZ_FOZY01000017.1:0-124855 GCF_900116245.1 Methylobacterium sp. yr668
GCGGCGCGCAGCCTGGTCGGCGGGCGGGTGACGAGCTGGGCGGTGGCGGGCATTCCGGACCTGCGCCTGGAGGGCCGGGCGTACTGGGCGCACGAACTGGCCGACACGGCGGCGGTGATCCGGTCCAACCTGTTCGGGGCGGCGTTCACGGCCCGCACGAGCGCGCTGGGCCGGGACGGTGCGGTCCTGGGCGTGAGCCTGACGGGGGCGGTCGCCGAAGGCGTCCAGCTGTCGGTGAGCTACACCGGCGACGTTCGTCCAGGCGCCACCGCGCAGGTGTTCTCCGCCGGCCTCCAGGCCGCGTGGTGAGGGGCGCCGCCCGAGCGGACCGGTCGGGCGGAGAGAACGGATCAGCAGCCAAGTTTTCGCTGAAGAGCCTACCGCACCAGTCATCACCGGGCTCGATACCGACCGAGCCCGCGCTTCATCCGCCTGTCCGACATCGTCAACGGCGCCATGCTGGTCGGCATCGTCGAGCAGGCCAAGGGCAACGCCTTCCGCCGGGATCTCGCCGCCGGAGGCACGCCGACGGGCCTGACGCGCCGGCTGGTGCGGAAGGTTAGAGCCAACCATGGCGGCCGACCCACCCCGCTGAGTCCAGTACGTCGGCTTCCGAGACGACCGATACTGGAACGCTTTTCAGATCTTCGGCGGACCACGCTTCATCCACCGCGGCCGTGACAGACGTGCGCGCCCAGACGTCGGTGCGGATGGCATCGTGATTTTCGCGAATGGTGATGAGTATCAGCCGGTCGCGGAGCACAACGCGACTACCGCGACGATCCTGCCGAATAGGGCAGTCGGGAACCCCGTCGAACACAGGAGCGAGGATGGGCAAGCGCATCAGTCGAGCTGGCACGCTGCGCCACCTCTTCGGGCGCGAGGCCGGCGAGCGGATCTCAGCAACCGAAGCGGCTAACGGCCTATTACGGCGACAGGAGCGGGCGGCCTACACATCCGGAATTGTCCGCGGAAAGATGGCATGCTCGTTGGGGCGGGCCCGCGGATGAGTTGCCCGGGCCGCGGGGAGGCGGGGGCTGGAAGGTCACTACGGCAGGCACCGACTCCATCACAAGGCCCCTGTACGAGGGCGTATCGCAGGCGTCAGCGACACCGCGCGTTCCGAAACCGCTACCTGCCTCGCCCAGGATTGCACTCTCGACGGAGCTCGTGCAAACACAGACATATCTAATTACTTTCCTTAAAATGGCATCTATGGAGTGCCATGATGGTGCCTTGTCTGAATTATGTCTGTTGGTATTTTACACCTAAAAACATTGTTGATCTCAGTTGTATAGCCCGGCGGTGCAATTACCGAAAGGTTTTATAGGTCCATTATCATTTTTCTTGAGACTGTTCTTGAATGACGTATAAAGAGGCTCTAAACCGCTAAATCTGGCGGGGGTGGATCTTTGCAGAAAATCATTGAATATTTTGCAGAACTTCGTTTGATCGTCATAATTGACCAGCATCAATACATAAACATTTGGAAAATAATCGGGCTCATCATTATATGCGGCCTCCGCGAAAGGGGCGGCCTCGCTGAGAAGACGGGCTTTTTCGGCGGGAGGCGTCGTATTTGTATTAGCCTCTCTTATGCGGATCCAGGCACGCCATCTATTCGTGCCACTCCAGACGTACTTCTGGCACGTTGTACCGGTGCGCGTAGAACGACCAGACAAGGATGCCATGACGTTCTCCGCAGTTCCAAGCGTATAGTTCGTAGATCCGGTGAGGAAATCGAGTGTTGTCTTGAGATAATCGGCTTCGCAGGGCTTGTTCGGCATCGCAGCTGCGAGGCCTACAGCTTTGGCAAGCGCGTCCTTGTAAGTTGGAAGAATTTCATCTTTGTAAGTTATCGGCGCGAAACCTGAACGTGCGGCTTTCCAATCCAAGGCTTCGGATGTCAAGAGCGCTGCGTCGTATCGCTCATCCTGGGTGGCCGTACCATCGTCTATGGTCGAAAGTATCATGAGGGCTGCATCAAGCTTGAGTGGGTCGCCTCGTAGCTCGTAAAGCTCTCGTGCCTGCCTTATTTTCTCCGACGCGGGTGAATATTTCCGCTTTGGTGCATCGATTTTCTTAAGCTCTGGATAAGCTTCAGTGCATTTGCTGACTGGATCCACCTTGCAGGAATTCGCAGCGCGAAGCACCGCACTGATATGCGAGTTGACATTATCAAGATTTTTCTGGATGTCAGATCGATCGTCGATCCCAAATTGATCGGGATTTGCATAGGCATAAAGCAGATCATTCCGTATTTGTAAGGCAACATCGCGCAGGGATGCTAGACCTTCAAGGTAGATATTCTGCTGATCGTATGTATATGGACTGGTGTTCGTTGGCAAATTATCTACGGTATCGTATGATGAGACAATCGCATTAAATGGCCATGGCTTGCCCATTGTCGATGAAACTTTGGCGGGGAACGAAACAGCGTACTTATTAAAATCCTTTAGTTCCGGAACATCTCCTGTCGCTCCTTTCCTGATCACCTTGATTGTAACTTTTCCCATGCTTTGCAAAGAAGAGAATTGACTGTCCACCGAACCGGACGCCTTTCCGAAACCTGCGATCGCGCCGTTTATTGCAGCCGAGACAGCTTTTTGATGCGCCTCGGTCATGGACTCGATCCGTACAACAGCAGAAAAGGTGCCGCCGGTGGATAAGGCGCTGACAAATTGGTCTCCACAGGCTTTCCTAAAATCATCTTTGTTGCTTGATATTTGTTTTACTCGCCCAGCATTGAGATTTTTCTGGGAAAGTATCTGAGTTTGATTTAGTACAGTGACCGAAACATACATATAACTGCTAAACGAATTTATCGTATCATCCTGGAATAATTGATATCGACCGCCGCCTGAGTAAATACCGTAAGAGAATGATGCAGAAGCCGACACATTAAGTACGCTTCTCATCTTAGATACACTATCTATGTAGGCGGCGTCGAAAACAACTGACTGACCTTCTGCGTTGGTACCTGGAGGAAGGATTGTTTCAGTCTTTCCGCTCCTATCGACGCAATCTCCCATCACTGTCGATCCGACACTATCCCAACCTGAACCTAGCAACGCTGGCGTTCCATCGGGCGGGAATGAGGACGCTACGCCGAGGCCGGCAATTACATTGCTAATACCCGCTCCTGGACCGGCGGCTCGAATAGTTTCATTCAACAAAGAAAGTTCATTCGCGTAAGTTGAACCATTTGAAATAGCTAAAACTACGAAAGCCCGCGCCCCGATGTCTATACTCCTCATAACCTTACTCCCTAATGTATTGTATATTTGATTCAATCCTGATTTCATATCGCTAAATAAGAAATTTGTCTAGTAATTTAAATGCACCTGTCCAGTTATCGGGATCCCACGCGGCCCTGCACCAGCGCTTTGCCACCTCGATCGCGGCCGTCGGTACCTGCGGGATAAGCTTATCGGTACCGCGCAGTAAGGCGTCTGCGACAGCCAACAAACCTTCCTGAAGTGTTGCCGCCCCTTTTGGCAGCGGACCGTCAAAGATCTACCCTGGGCCGAGGTTGCCGAGTGGCCAACGCATGGACGCTTTCGGGAAGCACTGATGGCCGTTCGCACGGGCGGCATGGGTCGATAGCAGCCGGCTCTGGATGGCGAGCGAGCGCTGAAATGTGAGCCTTCAGCGCTCCACATCGCCGCCCACAAACCTGACGGGGCGGCACAGCGCGAGGGGCCGGCCGATGACATCCGCCTAGGCCGCAGAATGTGGGGTATGGTGTGGGGTGAGGCCATCTGCCGGCACCGCGTGGCGCCCTGAAACGATGGCAAAGGGGCAAGATCCATGGATGACGACGACACCCACGCGCCCTCCTACGTTCTCGGCTACCGCAACGCCCTTGGCGACCTGAAGGCCTACCACCAGCAGAAGATCGACGACGGAGCCGGGTCCGAGGATGCCCGCACGCACCGCGAGACGATCCGCTTCCTCGAGGGCCTGATCGCGATGAAGGACGCGCGCTTGGCGTGTCGGCAGGGCCAACGGCCGCCGGATCAAAGCTGAGATCTTCCTTCGCTTCATCCGACAGCACGCAGGCCCATCATTGCCGAGCTGCCACGGTTCCGTACCAGGGAACATGCTACGAACGACGAGCGGCGATCTGGACCGCCTCGTCGCGTAAGATGCCGCTCCGCCAGGAAGGTCCACCGCTCCACTCCGCCCTCGGCCACACTCCCAGCTGGACGAGCGGCGACGTGCTGCTCTGGATGAAGCGGGCGATGCACACAGACCCACGTGTGCGCGGTCCGGCCGAGATCCGGCCCGTGAACTGGCCGAACGACTACCTCAACATCGCAGCGCCCGACTTCACCGCCAAGCGCGACGTGCTCATCGCCTGGGCGCGGTGCCGTGCCCAGCGCGAGAGCTTCCAGGAGTTCTGCCGGGGCATGGGCTGGAAGTCAGCAACAGCGTACCGGCTACGAGATGAAGCGGCGGGGCAAATCGCCGCCGGTATCAACGCGGCGATCCTGCGCAGCATGCGCAAATAGAATTGGGGTTGACAGTGAGAAAACTGGCGCCGGATCAACGGTGCGTTGCTGCTTCGTTTCGAACCGGCACAGCATTGGGGACCCACCGTGCCGGCAACGACGCAGAGCACCACCCAGAGCGCACCCAAGCGCCGCAAGATGACGATCGAGGAGGCGCTGCGCTGGGCGATCCGCGATGAGCTCCCGAAGCGCCGCGCCGACGCGCCGATCCGCGGGCCGCAATGTGCTTCCGACCCGGTCTGGCGGATGGTCGCCATGGGCGGCCGGGTCGACAACTGGTCGCGTGAGCCCGGGATGCCGCCGGCGATGGGCGATCCTCATCCGGACGCCATCACGATCGAGGCGCACCTCCAGGTCCTGAGCGAGACGCTGAAGCGGGTGGCCGTCGGATCCGCGGTCTGCCCGCTCGATCTCTCGCCCTATCCCGTCCAGGTCGAGCTGCGCGGCAAGGCCAGCCTTGAGGTGATGACCGCCGCCGCGATCGACGCCACGCCGTCCTGGCTGGTGACCAGCGCCATCCGCAGCCGGCCGGAGGTCGGCGACGGGATCGCGATCGAGCCGGTGAAGTCGACGAACGGCAAGATCACGCTGTGGCGGACGGTGCAGGTTCCCTGCGGCCAGGGCGAGGACGGTACCCCGTGGTTCACGAGCCACGACGAGGTCGCCGTGTCCAAGGGCGACAGCCGGGACACCGGCCTGTTCTGCAAGCTCAACTACACCCGGGTGGGCTTCGAGGTCGTCGAGGAGCAGCTACGGTACGCCTACTGGCACGCTGCGCTGGTCTACCTCGTGCCAGCGCTCCAGTACCTGACCAGCATCGAGGTACTGCCGCCGAAGTCGCCGATCGCGCCGTGGCTGGAGCCGGCGGAAGAAGTCCGCGCCCCGCTGCCGAACCTACGGCCCCGCCGCCACATCGAGAGCGATCGCCGGGTGGCCGGTCGTCGCGCAGCGCCGATGCGGGCCTCGCCGGTCCGGAGGATCGACCCGCGGGACTGGACGCCCCCCAGCCAACGCACTGCCTGACCCGCGATCGAAGAGAAGACTGATGGATAGCAAGCTTGCCACCGCGATCGACGAGCTCGTCGAGAAGCGCACATTCGGCCTGGATGCGCTCGGCGCCATTAAGGGTCTGCGCGACAAGGCGATCGAGCAAGATGCGCGGATCGACGAGCTTCTGGCGCGCGTCGAGGAGCGCGATCAGGTTATTGGGGGACTGCGCCACGAGAAGGCGCAGGTCCAGGCGGCGCTCGACGCCATGAAGGCGCGCGAAGCCGAGATGTCTGCCCGCGAGGCGAAGACGCGCGATCTGGAGCTGAAGGAAGCATCGGCCACGGCTCGCGCGACCGCCTATGGCGAGGTGTTCGGCACCATCTTCCGCAACGTCACGGTGCGCGAGAACGCGATCCGACAGCTCCCCTTCAAGAACGTGCAGCCGGGCGGCTACACGAACGAAGGCTTTGCCGGGGTACCCGAGTCCTCTGAGCGCACCTCTGAGTAGGTCTTCTGCCGGAAACTAAGCTCGCCTCATTACACTGGGCGATCACGTCCCGCACACTCGCGCGTCGGCTCCCGCTGTCGTATGTTCGGCGAAACGCTGGAGCAAGATCATGGCCACAGGTGAAGTGATACCGACGCCGGGCGGCGATATGCCTTTCAAGGTTGTCATGCGTCACGACGACGGCTCGGTTATGGCAGAGATGCCAGTGGCTTCGCTGCAGGAAGGGGAAGCCTTCATTGCTGAAGCGCTGCGAGATCTCCAGGATAAGGCTAAAGAAGGCGGTCACCTCTAACACCGACAGGCTTGACCGGGAGAACGGCTTGCGGTAGTTTGGATCCTGCAGAATTTTAGAAGGCCCCGGCGGAAACGCGCGGGGCCTTCGTCGTTTCGGGCCCCGCCCGAGCGAGAAGGTGCGGCGCGCCCGAGCGCGTGAAAAAGGCATCGCAGTAAGCCGGCCAGCCAGGACGCCCGAAAGACCCACAGCTGTCCTCACGGACGGTGGTTGAAGCTGTAGCCCCGGCCCGTACCTCCCCCCGAACTCCCCTCGTGCCCCGTTCGTTGTAACCCGCGACACGGCCACGGTTTTCTGACACTATCGGTCCCCGTGATGATCCAGCCGGGCGCACCTGCGTGAGCGCGCATGCGACAGTGACCGCGATCGAGCAGGAGGCCGCTGCCTTCTGCCGGCGGCGCTTCCGCGATCAGGCGGAGTACCTCGAGGCGAAGGACTCGCACTGCAAGCGCATCGCCGCGCTCGTGCGCCAGCTCCGCCCGCAGCTCGGCACCGTCGAGAAGCGCTCGTTCGGCACCTCCGGCACGAGCACGAAGGGCGTACCTTTCACGGTCGCTCGCCGAGGTCGTTCGAAACCGGCCCGCGCGGCCTGATCCTCAAATCCGAGCGCTCTTTTCGGGCGCACGATAACTGCCCTTCCCGTGCACCCGAACGGGGTCGGATCGGATGCACGATAACGCCCTCGTCCTGGCGCCGACGACGGCGCTCGTCCTGGCCGAGCCAGACGCGCTCGACGCGGCCGCCGCCCGGTTCGCTGCCGCGAGCCGATCGACCGCGACCCGGCGCGCGTACGCCGCCGACTGGCGCGACTTCACGGCCTGGTGCGGGGAACAGGGCGCCGAGCCCCTGCCGGCCTCGGGCCGCACGGTCGGCCGCTATCTGACACATCTCGCCGGCCTCGCCCGGTCGGTCTCGACGATCGACCGGCGCGCCGCCGCGATCGCCTGCATCCACCGCGCGGCGGGGCATGACAGCCCCACCGTTCGTGAGGAGGTCCGGCAGATCCTCGCCGGGATCCGCGCCACACTCGGCCGGGCGCCGGCGAAGAAGAAGGCGCTCACGGTCGACCTCGTCGGCCAGGTGATCCGCAAGATCCGCGGCAAAGACCTCGCTGCGGTCCGCGATCGGGCTCTGATCCTGCTGTGCTTCGGCGCGGCGCTCCGCCGGTCCGAACTGGTCGGGCTGGACGTCTCGGATGTCGAGCGACACCGCCGCGGCCTGATGGTCCGGCTCCGGCGCTCGAAGACCGACCAGACAGGCGAAGGCCGCTCCATCGCGGTCCTCGACGGCAAGCTGAAGATCCCCGCCGCCATTCAGGCCTGGCTCGAAGCTGCCGGCATCGCGGACGGCCCCCTCTTTCGCGGGTGCGACCGCGGCAAGCTCTCGGCCGAGCGGCTGAGCGCTGGCCAGTTCGCCCGCATCCTGAAGGCGCGCTGCGCCGCCGCCGGCCTCGACCCCGATGCGTTCGGCGGCCACTCGCCGCGGCGCGGGTTCGCGACGACGGCCGGCGACGAGGGCGCGGACCTCAGGCTCACCGCCAAGCACATGCGCCACGTGAAGCTCGAGACGACCGCCGGGTACATCGAGGACGGCGACCTGTTCCGAAAGAACGCCGGCGCGGACTTCCTGTGATGACCTCCGTTCCGCCGCCGATCGCTTTCCGCTCGGGCCTGACCGCCTGGGCGCACAGCTTCGGACCCTGGCGCATTGAGTTGGACTCCAGCGCCCACGATGCGCCTCTTTACCTCGCCACCGACGGCGCCCGCATCTGCTGGGGTCATGCCGTCGGCGAGGCGAGCCGCTTCGAGACATCGAGCGCCGCGTGGGATCTCGTCCACGCCGAGCAGCTCGCCGAATCCGTCCGCGTCACCCGCTGAGACCTGACCGCATGATCGCTGCCGCGCGCGCCGTTTCGCCCGAGCGCACTGTCCGGCCGCGCGCCGACGCGCGATCGGAGCGCCTCATCGAACGCATCCAGGCCGCCCGCGCCGACATCCTCGAAGCGACGCCGACCGAGGAAGTCGTCGACGCTGAGCGCGAGATCCGCCGCGCCGTCATGCAGAGGTTCCGGCTGTGAAGCAGGTGGTGAAGCGCCTCGCCGTGCTGCTGCGGCTCGCCGCATCGGCCCCGACACCGTCTTGGCGCGATGCCCGGCCGGTCCTAGTCGGCGCGCCGCTCGTGCTCGGCGCTCCGTTGTCTCGCGGGGAGGCTCCCTGACATGGACGAGCTGTTCCTCGGCGACATCGACACCCAGGTCGCCGCGACCGCACGCGCCGTCGCGCCAGTGCTGATCTCGCCGCCCACCGCGACGCTGATCCTGATGGCGCTCGGCATCCTGGCCGTCGTTCTCGCGTTCGACGCGCTGGCGCCGGCCAAGGGCCCGCGCCGATGAATCCGCTGCTCGCCGTCGTCCTCGTCTGCGCGCTGAACACCGCGCCCGACGCCTGCACCCGCGAGACCGCGCTCGACATCGTCGTCGCGCCGGCCTCGACGCCCTTCACCTGCATGATGACCGGGCAGGCCTCGGCGGCCCACGCCGGGCTCCCGGGCGATGGCCGCTTCGCCGTCGTGCGCTGCGAGCGCCGGAAGGCTTCCTGATGGCCGAGCGCATGCAGCAGCAGGCACCGCGGCCCCTGCCCCAACCGCAGCAGGTGCAGTGATGCCGCGTCACCGGCTCGACCTCTGGGCGCTTCTCGACGTCTACCGCTGCACGTTCGAGGTCTTGCACGAAGCCGCGCTTCAGTGGCCCTTCGCGGTGGCCGCCGAGGCGGCGCGCTGGTCGAGGGCCTGAACGTGTTTCGCGCCGGCTTCGTGCGGCTCGCCCGGGCGCTGATCCGCGCGCTGAAGGACTGATCCGATGTTCCGTTCGACGCTGGCCGCGGTGCTCGCCGCCGCGATGGGCGCGATCGCCGTGCGTCCGGTCGAAGTTGCCTGTGCCGACGCGCTGCTGCCGCGGCCCGAGCTGGTCGCGGTTGGACTGGTCTCGGTCGTCGCCGGCCTGCTCTGGCTGTTCGTGATGCTCTGTCGAGAGCCGAAGCCGGCCCGGCGCGTATCGCTGACCTGCCCGCGCGGCCGGCCGGCGCCGCCGAGCGCCGCCTCGGGCGTAAAGCCTCCGCGCGATGCGGCCGGCCGGTTCAAGGGACGCTGACCATGGCCGCGCAGACGCTGACGATCCTCGATCCGGTCTCGGGCGAGCTGAAGACCATCACCGTCGGGCGCTGATCCCATGCTGGTCCTCGACGCCAGCGAGTTCGGGCTGAAGGCCGAGGCCGTCGGGCGCGCCGCCAAGCAGGTCCCGTTCGTCACGGCCGTCGCGCTGACCAACGCGATCAAGGATGCCCGGGAGACCGAACGCGAGACCATGCGGTCCGTGTTCGAGCGGCCCACGCCCTACACGCTCAACGCGCTGCAGGTGCGGCCGGCCACGAAGCAACGGCTCCAAGCGGAGCTCGGCTTCAAGGAAGGCTTCGGCGGCACGCCCGCCTGGAAGTACCTCGGGCCCCAGGTCGCCGGCGGCGAGCGGAAGCGGAAGCGCTTCGAGATCGCGCTGACCAGGGCCGGCATCCTGCGCTCGAACGAGTGCTGCGTGCCCGGCCGCGGCGCCCAGCTCGACGGTTATGGCAACATGAACCGCGGGCAGATCGTCCGCATCCTGTCCGCCCTCGGGGCCGCGTCCGACGCGGCGCAGAACACGATCCGCCGGCCGAAGCGGTCGACCCGCAGGCGCAACCTGGACTACTTCGTCCTGCGCGGGACGCGGGCGCCCGACGGCGTCTACCTGCGCGAGGGGCGCGCCGCGGTACCGATCCTGATCTTCGTGAAGGGGACGAGCTACACCAAGCGCTTCCCCTATTACGAGAAGGGGCGCACAGTGGTGCCGGTCGCCTATCGGAAGCATTTCCGGGCGGCCTGGGAGCGCTTCGTCGTCAACGACGTGCGCCGGAAGGGCTGACCGCGCCGAGGCCGCCAGCGGCCCGCGCAGGGCACGGGCGGGGCCGACCAGGCCCCCACCCCCCCGGCCAAATCCAGGGTCCTTCCCGGGAGGGGGTGCCGGTGAGGGGAATTCGGACCCCATCGGTTCACCCTCTAAGAAATTTTGAGAACAGGGGTTGTTGTTGATGTCCGGCTCCATCGACGGCCGGCTCGTCAACCGCGCCGACCTCGCCGGGATCTTCGGCGTCAGCGTCAACACGGTCACGAACTGGATCGAGAAGGGCTGCCCCTACGTCGAGCGCGGCAGCAATGGCGTCGAGTGGCAGTTCGACACGGCCGCCGTGATCGACTGGAAGATCCAGCGCGCCGTCGAGAACGTGGCGATGAGCGCCGGCGACGAAGGCGGCAAAGACAGCAGCAAGGCCCGGCGTGAGGACGCTGACTGCCGGCGCGCGGTGGCCAACGCGATCGTCGCCGAGATCGACGCCGACGAGGCGCTGAAGGCGGTCGTGTCCCGGCACGACGTCGTCGCCGACATGGCGACCTTCTGCCAGGTCCTCCGGACCGGGCTGTCGAACATGGCCTCCAAGGTCGCCGGACGGGCGGCGACGATGACCAGCGCCCCCGAGATCGAGGCGATGGCCAAGGCCGAGATGAACCGAGCCTTCACGGCCGCCCGCGAGGAGATCGCGCAGCGGTGGTTTGCAGGACGCGACCCCGACCATGACGCTGGCGGAGCGGATCGGAACCCACCGGCAGGGTGAGTACCCGGCTGGCCGCGCCGCGACGCGCACCGACCTCGACCGGCTGTTCGACGAGGCCCTCGTCTTCAAGCCGCACATGTCCGGCTCGGAGTGGGCCGAAGAGCACGGCCGGATCCCGAAGAGCACCGGATCCGAGAGCGGGCCGGTGACCCTCTACGGGTACCAGCGCGGCCTCATGGACGCGATGTGCGATCCGACGCTGCCGCTGGTGACGGTGCTGAAGGCGGCCCGCGTCGGCTACACCCGGCTCGCCACGCTGGCGATCGGCTACCACCTCCATCAGGACCCGACGCTCTGCGCGGTCGCGCAGCCGGTCGAGGATGACGCGGAGGAGTTCGGCGCCACCGAGATCGCGCCGATGCTGCGCGAGACCCCGGTGCTCGCGAAGATGCTGCGGCCCGTCCGGAAGGGCGAGAAACAGGACTCGGCGACCTTCTACCAGCTGTCGAACGGCGCCCTCGTGCGCGTCGTCGGCGCCGCTTCGGACGACGCCTTCCGGCGCTACTCTGCCCGGTTCCTGTTCGCCGACGAGATCGACGGCGACGGCTGGACGCCCGGCGCCAAGACGCAGGGCGACAAGCTCAAGCTGTTCTGGACCCGCGGCGAGACTTTCTACAACCGCAAGCAGGTCCGAGGCTCGACCCCGCTCCTCGAGGAGACGAGCCGGGTCTGGAAACTCTGGCTGGCCTCGGACCAGCGGCGCTACTTCGTGCCTTGCCCGCAATGCTCGGAGCACGCCGGCGAGCTCGCCGGCTGGCAGTACCTGGACTGGGGCGGCAAAGACACGCCGCACGGTCTGAAGTGGGACCTGAACGAGGACCGCTCGCTCAAGTCAGTCTGGTACCAGGGCACCTGCGGCTGCATCATTGACGAGGGCAGCAAGGCCTGGATGGACGCCCACGGCGAGTGGCGGGCGACCGCGACGCCGAAGACGCCCGGGCACGCCGGCTTCCATCTCTGGACCGGCATGTCGCTCAACGCGAACGCCGCGTGGCCGGTGATCGTTCAGGAGTGGCTGGAGGCCCAGGACGATCCGGCGAACCTCGTTCAGCCGTTCAACAACCTTCGCCTCGGCCGGCCGCACCGGCAGACCTTCGGCCAGGAGATCAAGCCCGGCGTCTTCCTGGAGCGGCGCGAGGAGTACGGCGCCGAGGTGCCGGACTTCGTGTCCTTCCTGACGCTGGGCGGCGACGTCCAGTCCGGCACCAACGCCCGCATCGAGGGGGCGGTCTGGGGTTGGGGACCCGGGCTCGAATGCGCCCTGATTGGCCACTTCGTCATCCCAGGCGATCCGGCACAGCCGGAAGTCTGGCGCGACCTCGACGCCCTGCTGAAGCGCACCTTCAAGAAGGGCGACGGGACCGAGCTGCGCGTGAGGGCGGCCGCCATCGACTCCGGCGGCCACCACACGGCCGAGACCTATGCCTTCTGCACCGAGCGCCGGAAGCGGCGGGTCTGGGCGATCAAGGGTAAGTCCGAGGCGCGGGGCTCCCGCACCAAGGTGTGGCCGCGGCTGCCGTCCTCGAAGCTCGGCGCGTCCTGGTACATGATCGGCGGCAACGCCGCCCGCGACTTCGCCTACGGCTCGCTCACGGTCACCGACCCGGGCCCACGTCACGTGCGCTTTCCGATCGAGCCGGCCCGCGGATCGCGCTCGATCGACGCCGAGTACTTCGAGCAGCTCACCCGCGAGAAGCTGGTGGTGCACCAGCGGCTCGGCTTCACCGAGTGGCAGAAACCCAAGGCGGCCCACGAGGCCGGCGTGTGCTTCGTCTACGCCTACGTCGCCGTCTGCGGCCTGCAGGCGATGAGCGGCCGATACGTGGCGCTGGGCAAGCTGCCCGAGCGCGAGGATGGGCCCGACGATCCGGCCGAGCCCTCGGAAGCTCAAGCGGCCTCTGAGGCCGATGCGAAACCGCAAGCGGTCGAGCGCCAGGTCGTAGCCACGCGCGCCCAGCCCGCCAAGGCACCCGATTGGGAGCCACCCCGAAAGAGGCAATCGAAATGGCTGTAGACTACAGCGCCCAGATTGCCGCGATGCAGGCTGCCCTCGCGCAGGGTGTGATGTCGGTTTCCTATGAGGGAAAATCGGCTTCGTATCGCTCCTTCCAAGAGATGATCCAGATCATCGCCTACCTGGAGCGACAGCAGGCTCGGGCGAACGGCCAGCGCGTGCCGACCGTCGGCCTGGCGAGCTTCGATCGCGGCTACCATCGCCGCGGGCACGGCTGCTGATGGCCGGCGAGGTCAAGATCGAGGGCGCGGAGGCCGCCGCCGCTCGACCGCGCAAGCGCTCCTACGAAGCGGCCCAGCGCAGCCGGAATGGCGACGCCTGGCTCGGCCCGGTCCGGTCGGCAGACGCGGAGATCTACAACGAGGCCCGTACCCTGCGCGACAAGTCGCGCTGGCTCGTGCGCAACAACCCCTTCGCCGCGAAGGCGACGGCGAGCCTCGTGTCGAATGTGGTCGGCGAAGGCATCGTCCCCCGGCCAGTGACCGGCTCTCCCTCGAAGGATCGCAAGATCTGGGAGGCGTTCCAGCGCTGGTCATTCCGCTGCGACCACGCCGGGCGGCTCGATTTCTACGGCCTTCAGGCGCTGATGTTCCGAGAGATGGTCGAGGGCGGCGACGCCCTGATCCGACGCCGGTACGTCAAGAAGCGCGGCAAGGGCGACGTGCCGCTGGAGCTGCAGCTCCTCGAGGCCGACTTCCTCGACCCGATGCGCAACGGCGTGCTGAACGAAGGCGCGCTGACGATCCAGGGCGTCGAGATCGACATGGCGAGCCAGAAGCGGCGCGCCTACTGGCTCTACCCCTACCACCCCGGCAACCTGCCGTACTTCTACGGCGGCGAGCCGATGGTGTCGGCGCCGGTGCCGGCCGACGAGGTCCTGCACGTCTTCGAGATGCAGCGGACCCAGACGCGCGGCGTCCCGTGGGGTACGCCGGCGATTGAGCCGACGAACCTGCAGGCGGACTACGAGCTCGCGGAGATCGTCCGGAAGAAGACCGAGGCGTGCATCGTCGGCTTCGTGGTCGGTGCCGAGAACGCCGACGAGGACTCGGTCGGCATCAAGGTCCAGGACGCCGACGGCAACGAGGTCGAGCGCTTCGAGCCCGGCATGATCCCGCGCCTCCACGGCGCGAAGGACGTCCGTTTCAATGCGCCCTCGGCCGTGGGCGGCTACGGCGAGTACAAGATCAAGAAGCTGCAGGAGATAGCGGCCGGCTGGCGGATGCCGGCCGAGCTGATCTCCAACGACCTGTCCGAGGTGAACTTCTCCTCGATGCGCGGCGGCTTGGTCGAGTTCCGGCGCCTCGTCGGCACGATCCAATGGCAGATCCTGATCCAGATGGCCCTCCAGCCGATCTGGGAATGGTGGTGCGAGGCCGCCTACCTCGCGGGCGTGATCGACGCCCCGTACATCCCGGTCGAGTGGTCGCCGCCCGAGTTCGCTTGGGTCGACCCGCTGGCCGATGCCCAGACCGCTGCGCTCGAAGTCCGCAACGGTTTCCGCACCTGGCAGGACGTCGTGGCCGAGAAGGGGCGCAACCCCGACGACGTGCTCGATGGCATCCGCGCCTTCAACGTGAAGGTCGACGACCTTGAGATCATCCTCGACTCGGACCCGCGGCGCACCAACGCCAAGGGCGTCCAGCAACCGGAGCAGGAGGAGGACGGCGGCGAGGAGCCCGAGCTCTCCCGCCCGAACCGGAGCGCCGCCCGCGGCCGAAGGGGTCGTGCAACTCCCGCAGTTCGACCGCCTGGCGGCCGTGCGCGCGGAGAGCTTCGACGCGGACAGCAACACCATCGAGATCGTCTGGACGACGGGCGCGAGCGTCCGGCGCTACGATTGGTGGGACGGGACCGAGTACGACGAGGTCCTGTCGGTCGACCCTAAGGCGATCCGGCTGGAGCGCCTCAACCTCGGCGCTCCCTTCCTCGACAGCCACTGCTCCTACGGCTGCGACAACGTCATCGGCGCGGTCGTGCCCGGCTCGGCCAAGATCGAGGACGGTCGCGGGCTCGCCCGCATCCAGCTCTCGAAGGCGCCGGGCGTCGCCGACACGGTCCAGAAGATCCGCGAAGGCGTCATCCGCAACGTCAGCGTGGGCTACTGGGTCCACAAGGTGGAGAAGACCGAGGCTGACGACGGCACGGTCGCCCGCTGGGACGTGGTCGACTGGGAGCCGCTGGAGATCTCGGCGGTCCCGATCCCGGCCGACGCCGCCTCTCAGATCCGTTCCGACCAGGCCGAAGGCGACGGCCCGAAGCTCCGCGCTTGCCTGGTCGTCACCCGCACCCCGGCCTCCGGGCCGTCCCCGAAGGCCCGAGGAGAAAGCCCCATGGCCACCAAGCCCGCCAAGCCGAAGTCCCAGCGCGCCAAGTCCCCGGCCGAGCTCGAAGCCGAGAAGAAGCGCCTCGCCGAGGCCCGCCGCCGCGCCGCCGAGCAGCGCGCCGCGCGCGAGGACGAGTCCGACACCGACGAGGACGCGGATGGCGACGCCGAGCGCGACGAGGATCAGGACGAGGAGCGCGATGGCGACGATGCCGAGGATGGCGACGTCGGCTCGGACGACGAGCGTGACGGCGACGACGATGCCGAGGACGACGAGGATCGTGACGGCGACGACGAGGACGATGGAGAAGGCGAGCGCGCCGCCCCGAAGCCGGCCAAGCGCAAGGCCCTGACCCCGGCGGAGGTCCGCAGGGCCGCCGAGGCCGCGGTGCGTGCCGATCGAGTCCGCGGCGCCAAGATCCGCGAGATCGCCAAGCAGTTCGGCTTCCCGAACCTCGGCGAGCGCCACGCCAACGGCGAGACCTCGGTCCGGGCATTCAAGGACCTCGTCCTCGAGCGCCTCGCCGCGCGCCAGGCCAAGCGCGGCTCCACCACCTTCGCAGCGGCGTCCACCGCGGGCGTCGGCGAGGAGTACCGTGGCGCGACCCCGCCGGCCCGTGACGTCGAGAAGGGTGCCGCCGAGGCGCGCGCCCTGCTCGGCAAGAAGTAATCGGCGCCGCAGCGCACAGCCAAGGATTCCCTCACGATGGGCACCAACAACGTCGTCGCGTCCTACGACCCGACCGCGCTCTTCGCGGGCGCATTCCCGGTCCGCCAGCGCGTGGTCACGCTGGCCTCCGGCGCCAACCTCGCCGGCGCGCCGCTGAAGCGCGGAGCGCTCCTCGGACGCGTCACCGCGACCGACAAGTACATCCTGTCCGTCGCCACCGCGTCGGACGGCTCGCAGGTCCCGGCCGCGATCCTCGCCGCCGACACCGATGCAAGCGCGGCCGACGTGAAGACGCCGGCCTACTTCGAGGGCGAGTTCGCGGGCGAGATCATGCAGATCGACGCCTCCTGGAGCATCGCCGCCGTGCAGGCCGCTCTGCGTCAGGCCAACTCGCACCTGTACGTGCGCTCGGTCGGCACCCTCGGCTGATCGGCTTCCACCCATCCCGGTAGATCGCAGGGCCCCGTCGCGGGCCCTTTTCTTTTGGAGCCCGCGATCATGGCGATCGACTACAATTCCACCGCCCAGCTGCTCGGCGCCTTCGGCGTCCTCGACAAGGCCAAGCCCGTCCTCCTGAACCTGTTCTTCCCCATGGAGCAGGTGTTCGACACCGAGGAGGTCTACTTCGACCGCGTGCAGCGCGCCCGGAAGCTGGCGCCCTTCGTGGTGCCGACCGTCGAGGGCAAGCCGCAGCGCTCGCGCGGCTACACCACGATGGGCTTCCGGCCTCCGTACGTGAAGCCGATGCACAGCATCGAGCCGCAGAAGATGCTGAAGCGCCGGGTCGGCGAGCAGCTGCTCGGCACCATGACCCCGATGCAGCGCTTCAACCTCGCGCTGTTCGACAACATGGTCCTGGAGGACGACCAGATCACCCGCCGTGAGGAGTGGATGGCCTCCCAGCTGCTGCTGACGGGTGCCATGACCTGCCAGGGCGACGATCACCCGCCGGTGCTGGTCGATCTGAACCGGAACCCGAACCACACCGTCGCGCTGACCGGCGCCCTGCGCTGGGGTCAGACCGGCGTCGACCCGTACCAGAACGTCCGGACCTGGGCGAAGACGGTGCAGCGCAACTCGGGCTTCCACCCGGGCACCATCGTGTTCGATCCGCTGGCCGCCGACGCGTTCCTGCAGTCGCCCGGCGTCACCCGTGTGATGAACACCTACCGCCAGACCTCAGGCAACGTCGATCTGGCCGGCAAGGTCACCGGCGGCGGACTGGGCGAGGAAGTGAAGTACCTCGGCAACATCGGCGAGTTCGACGTCTTCCAGTACCAGCAGCTGTACATGGACGACAACGGCGTCGTGCAGCAGTTCATGCCCGACAACTCGGTCATCATGGGCAACCCGGTCGGCTGCCAGGGCATCCGCACCTACGGCGCCGTGCAGGACGCCGATGCCGGCCTCGCGCCGCTGGCGCGCTTCCCGAAGGTCTGGAAGGAGAACAACCCCTCCGCGTGGTTCTCCATGATGCAGTCGGCCCCCCTGCCGCTGCTCGGCTGGGTCGACGCGACCTTCTCCGCGATCGTCGCCTGACGCCTTCGCGCCGCTGATCCCGCGGCGCCCGCGCGGCGCCGCTTCCGCCAATCCTAGAATGCGAGGGCCCGACTATGGCCACTAAGAAGATCGTCGCCGGCGCGACGCTGCATGTCCCCCACAAGGACTTCAAGCCGTACGACTTCGACACGATGGGGAACCGCTCCGGCGGGAACTACAAGATCGTCGAGTTCGCCCCCGGCGACGTCCTCGACCTCGATGCCGACGAGGCCGACGCCCTGATCGCGCTCGGTCGCGCCACCCTCTTCGAGGAGAAGAAGGCCCCCGAGATCCAGGCGCCCGCCGGCGACGGCAAGGCCAAGTAGCCGGCTGTGATCGACTTCGCCGCCCTGGCGCTCGGGCCCGGCATCGCCGCATTCGGGCGCCCGGTCACAGTGACGCCGCTGGCCTCGTCGCCGGTCCGCCTGCCGTTCGCTGCCACCGGCGTCTGGACGGTGAAGAACACCAGCATCCAGCTCGAGGGCGACCAGAGCATGAACACCACGGTGCTCACGCTCGGGATCCGCCTTGCGGACTGGAAGTACCGCCCCGAGCAGTTCTCGGTCGTGCGCATCCCGGCCGCCGGCTTCTACCCGGACGAGGGCTCGCTCTGGATCGACGACATCGATCCGGACGGCCAGGGCGGTGCCACCCTGACCCTGAAGCGCGGGAAGCCGCCGGAGCTGTGATGCCGTCATCGTCGACGCTGATCCGCGAGGCGATCATCGAGCGCCTCCAGGGTCAGGACTGGCTCCCGGTGAAGGCCGTTCGCCGGCAGCCGCGGCCGCAGATCCAGCCCAACAACCTGCCCGCGCTCCTGGTCATCCTCGTCGACGAGTTGGAGACGCCAGAGGACGAGGCCAACACTGGGCCGCCGCGCTTCATCAGCGAGGTGACGGTCGGTATCTCGGTGGTGATCGGCCAGCAGCCGCCCGAGCAGCTCGACGCCGATCTCGACGACATCGTCGACCGGATCCGCTCGCATCTCCTGACCGACCCGACCTTCGTGCGCGGGGTCGACCCGGCCAAGGACGAGGACGATCCGGAGCGCTACCCGCTGTTCGAGGCGGTGAGCAAGGTCCGTCGCGGCCGCCTCTTCCCGCAGGAGGGGGAGACCTACTTCGCGGAAGGGCGACTGGAGATCACCTTCCTGGCGCGCACGAACTACGACCCGGTGATCCCGGACGTCCTCGAGCACGTCGTCATCACCGCCCGCCCGGCCGGCGCCGGCCCGGGCACGCCCCCGATCGGGCTCACGATCGACCTTCCCACGACCTGAGCCGGCCCGCGCCGCTCCCATCCAGAGGACATCGCTATGGCCGGATCAGCCACGGTCGCCGTCAAGGTGACCGAGGAGCGCTATCGCGCGCTCAAGCACATGCCGTCGCAGACCGGCTTCGAGGCGGACGGCACCGCCCGCTGGCCGGCCGACCAGTTCACGTTCCGCCTGCGGGACGAGGGCGCCATCGAGCTCCTGGAGGATCTGCACGACGCCGGCGGCCCCGCCACCGCGCCGACCTCCGCCCAGCCCGCCACCCGCGCGAGCGCCGTCGCGCCCGCCGCCGCCTCGCAGGAGTAAGCCGCGATGGGCATCACGCGCGTTCCGGACAACTACAAGATCCCGGGCCCCAACACCCAGATCGACCCCTCGCAGGCCGGCACCCCGACCTCGCTGAAGTGGGCGCTGCTCGCCGGCATCCTGACGTCGGCCGGCTCGGCCACGCCGAACCAGGTCGTCGCCTGCGGCACGAACGCGGACGCCGACGCCCTGTTCGGCCCGGGCTCGATGCTCGCGCGCATGTTCAAGACGTTCTTCAAGGGCGTCACCAGCGTGCCGATCTACTGCCTGCCGGTGCCGGAGCCAGCCGCCGGCGTCGCGGCGACCGGCGCGATCACCGTGACGGCTGCCCCGACCGTCGCGGGCACCTATCCGCTCTACATCGCGGGCCAGCTCGTGCCGATCGCCATCGTCTCGGCGGACACCACGTCGACGGTCGCTGCCAAGATCGCGGCCGCGATCACCGCGACACCCGACCTGCCGGTCACCGCCTCCGCGGCGGCCGCCGTCGTCACCCTGACGGCCAAGTGGAAGGGGCTGACCGGCAACGACATCAACGTCCAGGACTGCTACCTCGGCCGCTACGGCGGCGAGCAGCTGCCGGCGGGCCTCGCGGTCACCTACCCGACCGGCAATCAGCTCTCGGGCGGCACCGGCACGCCGGACTTCACCTCGGCGATCGCAGGCCTGGGCGACGCGCCCTACAAGTTCGTCGCCCTGCCGGTGAACGACTCGGGCTCCTACAGCGTCTGGGACGCCGAGTACGGCTTTACGGACAGCGGTCGCTGGGGTCCGTACCGCCAGAGCTACGGCCAGATCTTCTCGGCCCGCCGCGGCGCTTACGCCGATCAGGCCACCTGGGGCCCGTCGAACAACTCGCCGGTCATCTCTCCGATGGCCTTCGAGCCGCAGAGCCCGTCGCCGGTCTGGGAGTGGGCCGCCGCCTACACCGCGGCCGCCGCGTTCTCGATCAACGCCTACGCGGCCCAGCCGCTGCAGACGCTGCCGCTGGTCGGTGTGCTGCCGGCGCAGAAGGCCTACCGCTGGAACAAGACCCAGCTGAACGCCCTCGCGCAGGTCGGCCTCGCGATCCAGGGCACGGACCTCTACGGCGGCACGACGAACCAGCCGATCATCCTGCGCGAGCAGACCTCTTACCAGAAGAACGCCTACGGGCAGGCCGACAACGCCTTCGAGCTGGTGACCACGCTCGCCACCCTCGACGAGCGTTACACCCGGGTGCGGCAGCGGCTCACCAACGCCTTCCCGCGGATGGCGCTCGCCAACGACGGGACCAAGTTCGCCACCGGCAAGCCGATTGTCACGCCGCTTATGATCAAGGCGGAGATGGTCTCGGAGTACCGGGACATGGAGTACGACGGTCTCGTCGAGAACGCCGCGCTCTACATCGCGAACCTCTCGGTGACGCGCTCCAATACGGAGCCGAACACCGTCGAGATCCTCGACCCGCCTGACATCGTCAATCAGCTGCGCCGGCTGAACATCCTGGCGCAGTTCCGCCTGCAGTTCCCGCTCAGCGCCTCCGGCACCTGATCGGTCCTCCACGCCTTTCCGCAATCCAACCCGCCCTCTGAGGCGGGTTTTTCTTTGGAGCACCGGCCATGGGCCAGAGGATCGCCGGCACCGCCTTCGTGAAGGCCGGCAATAAGCAGTACGACCTGCGCGGCTCGTTCGTCGTGTCGCCCTCGCCGTCGAAGCGCGAGGGCGTCGCTGGCCAGGACGGCGTGCACGGCTACATCGAGACGCCGCGCGTGCCCTTCATCAAGGGCGACCTCTCGACCACGGCCGGCCTGACCATCGCTGAGCTCGACGCGATGACGGACATCACCGTCACCGCCGAGCTCGCGAACGGCAAGACCTACGTCCTGTCGGGCGCTTGGACCGAGTCCGCCCACGAGATCGACACCGGCGCCGGCAAGGTTTCGGTGAACTGGATGGGCCTCACCTGCGACGAGATCTGATCATGGCTGAGACCAACGAGGCCCCGGCACGGGACCCGCGCGAGATCACGTGGCCGTACGAGCACCCGCTGGCGGCAGCGGTGCGCGCGCACGACGAGATGGTCAAGGTGCTCGTGCTGCGCGAGCCGACCGGTGAGGAGGTCCTGGAATTTGGGCTCCTCGAGGGCCTGTCGGCCGACCAGTTCTTCCCGCTGGTGAGCAAGCTCGCGAGCGTGCCGACGTCGACGCTGAAGAAGATCGGCGCGCGCGACATCCTCTCGCTGGGGACCGTCCTCAGCCGTTTTTTCGTGTGGGCGGCCCTGCCGCCGGCGCCGTCCACGACAGCCTCCGCCTAGGCCTCGCTTTCCACGCGTGGCCGTTCTCGCGGCCGATCGGCACCTATCCGCCGGCGACCGTGGCTCACCTGATGGCCCACACCCTGGCGCTGATGCCGCGGCACGCTCCACGCGAGGACCAGGATGGCTGACGACAAGCTCAGGATCGTCGCCACCGTCGAGGATCAGTTCACGGGGCCGCTGACCAAGCTCCAGAAGGGGCTGAAGGGTGTCGGCGACGAGACGTCCAAGCAGGGGGCGACCTGGAAGAAGGATTGGGCCGGCGTCCGCGAGGAGGCCACCAAGTTCCAGGGCGTCCTGCGCGGCTTCGACCCGATCTTCGCGGCCGTCGGTGTGACGGGCTTCGGCGCGGCCATGTCGATCACCGGCATGGTCTCGGCGCTGCGCGGCTTCTCTGGCTCGACGCAGCAGCTGTCGATGCTGTCCCGCGAGACGGGCGTGGCGGTCGACAAGCTGCGCGCGTTCGGAGCGCTCGGTGAGCGGTTCGGCGTGTCGGCCGACAGCATGAAGAGCTCGGTCGGATCCTTCGCGACCGTGATGTTCGACCTGCGTCGGCGCTGGGGCGAGGCCTACTCCAGCCTCCAGGCGATGAACCTCGGCAAGCTCGCCGAGGATGTCATCGGCGCGCCCAACATGGACGAGGCGCTCAAGCGCGCGATCGACGGCGTCCAGGCGATCCCGGAGCCGGAGGTGCGCCGCCGTGTATCCCGATTGTTCTTCGGGACCGACGACATCGCGCGGGTGGTAGGCTCCATATCGGGCAAAGCCAGCGAGGCGCTGGCGCAGGTCCAGAAGGAAGTCGGGCACCTCGACAAGCAGACCGAGGAGGCCGCGGCCCGCTTCGAGCAGAGCATGGGCCGCATCGGCGCCGCGGCCGAGCGGCTGAAGCTGAAGGTCCTGGGCCCGATGCTCAAGGGCACGGCCGACCTCATCGAGGACGCCGAAAAGAACGGCCTGCGCGGCAACGAGGGCGAGCAGGCGCTCCGCAATCAGATCTCCCCGTTCGGAGGGCCCGAGGCGACCCCGCGGGAGAAGCTGGAGGGCCGCCGCGCGCAGGTCGAGAGCCAACTCAAGCTCCTGGAGGCCGGCCCGCGAGGGGCGGACTACCAGCGCAAGCACGATCGCATGATCGAGGAGCTGAAGCGCGTCGCCGACGAGTTGCAGAAGGTCCGGGAGAACGGCGGGGCGAGCGTCAGCCCGTCGAGCTTCGGTGGCTCCTTGGGCGGCGGCGGCTCGCTGATCCAGAAGGCCAGCTGGGGCGGCGGCGGTCTCGGCGGCGGTCTCGGCGGCGGCGGAGGTGGTGGTTTCGGTGGTGGCGGATCCGGCGCTGGGGGCGGCGGCTTCTCAGGCGGGGCCTCGCCACGCGCTCCCGTCCCGCACACGGGAGCCATCCAGCGCGGAAGCGGCCCGATCACGCCCGGTACCGGGCCGATGGGCGAAGCTCCGCAGGCGCAGGAGCCGAAGGAATACTTCGGGCAGGACGTCGACGTTTCTCGCCTGCCGGCCGGCATGCGCAACAACAACCCCGGGAACCTGAAGTACTCGGGCTCGGACTGGCAGCGCCGCAACTTCCCGGGCATGGTCGGGCCGTCGCAGAACACGGACCAGGGCTCGCCCCAGATCGTGTTCAACAGTCCCGAGGCCGGCATGCGCGCCGCGGCCCGCCTCGCCCTATCGAAGTTCGACGGCGGGGCCGACACGCTCCAGAAGATCATCGCCGGCGCCAACGGCTGGACGCCGGGACACCCGACCGCACCGGCCAACATCGCGAAGACGATGGGGATCGGCCCGAACGACAGGCTCGATCTGCGCGACCCGGCGCAGATGCAGAAGTTCCTCCGCGGCCTCCTGTGGCAGGAGCACGGACCGTCGAACCTGCTCTACCGGGACGACACGCTGCAGAGGGCGGCCGAGGCTGCGCTCGGCCGCGGCGGCGGGGCGGGCTCTGGCCCGATGTCGCGCAGCGGTGCGGACGTGGCGCCGGTCGACGGTGTCGGCGGCGTCGACCAGCGCCAAGGTGGCGGCATCCGCCGTCAGGCCATCACGGACGAGTTGCGCGACCAGCTGGCCAAGGCCGCCAAGGATGCGGCCGTGAACGCGGAGATCTACTCTGGCGGCCAGGATGAGCACGGGCGGCATCGGATAGGCAGCCACCGCCACGACGGCGGCCGCTCGGCGGACGTCCGGCTCTACACCACCGGGCCTGACGGCCAGCGGCGCTACCTCTCGATGAACGATCCCGCCGACCGCAAGGTCATGGAAGGCTTCATCCGCGGGACTGTCCGCAACGGCGCGACCGGCGTCGGGGCGGGCCCGGGCTACATGGGCGAGCACGGCATCCACATTGGCGGCGGTCCGTCGATGGCGTGGGGCGCCGGCGGGCGATCCGCGAATGCACCCGATTGGGTGCGGCGCGCCCACCGCGACGGCACGCTCGATCGGGCCAACGCAGCCAGGGAGGCGAGCACCGCCCCTGCGAAGGCCCCGGTCGGGGACGCTTTGATGGACCGTTTTTACGGGCGGGGCACCCCGGGCGGCGGTCCGGGCATGCAGATGCCGGGTGCGCCGGTCGACCCCAAGGGCACCCTGCACATCAAGTTCGACAACGCCCCTCCCGGGATGACGCACCGGGCCGATACGGGCGGCCTGTTCCGCGAGACGACCGTCTCCAAGGCGCGGCAGATGGACATGGTGAGCCGGGCGTAGGGCCGAGCGACAATCCGAGGTCAATTGCATGTCCTGGCGCGACGAGCTTCGCCCGCCGTCGTTCCGCGGCGTGCTGTTCCACATCGAGGCGAACACCCGCTTCGGTGGGCGACGCGGCTTCACCTACGAGTTCGCCAAGTCCGAGCGCAGCTCGGACGAGGACCTCGGGCGCCGC
This sequence comes from Methylobacterium sp. yr668, assembly GCF_900116245.1. Classification (NCBI taxonomy): domain Bacteria; kingdom Pseudomonadati; phylum Pseudomonadota; class Alphaproteobacteria; order Hyphomicrobiales; family Methylobacteriaceae; genus Methylobacterium; species Methylobacterium sp. yr668. The sequence goes on from NZ_FOZY01000017.1 coordinate 24,307, forward strand.
GTCACGCGTGTGGCGATCTCCGCCTACGTCATCGGCCCGGATTACCTCGATCAGGCCGACGACCTGGAAGCGGCGCTTCAGCGGGAAGGTGCGGGCCTCCTCGTCCTGTCCACGATGGGACAGGCGACGATGCGCTGCGAGACCTACCAGCGGATCGAGACGAAGGACCAGGGCGGCTTGGCCCGCTTCGAGATGGCCTTCGTGCGCTCTCAGGTCGGGGTCGCCGCCCCGTCCGGGCGAGAGAACACTCAAGCCGCCGCGCGTGCGGCGGCCGCGCAGAACGCGACCGCGGCCGAACTGTCCGCCGGCAGCGACGACGACTGGAGCTAGGACCGGATGACCTTCGCCCAGCGCCGCGTCGCCGTCGCGGCGCTGAAGGCCGTCCTCGACGCGCTGCTCGTCTCCGGCGTCGATGCCGCGAGCCAGGATGGGGCGACGCTCCGGCAGCTCTGCGGTGCGCTCGCAGCCGACGCCGTCGGCCAGGTCCAGGCCGGCACCTTCGGGCCGCCGCTGCGCGCGTGCTTCTCGGCCGCCACCGCGGCCGGCGCCACCTTCGTGGGCATGGATCAGGTGCGGCAGACGGCACAGGCCGTCTCGGCTCCGGATCTGCCGGTGCAGCGCGTCGCCCAGATCGCGGCGCGCATCGCGCTCACCGAGATGGTGAACATCCTGGCCGGGACCGTCTTCACGTCCCGGCAGGACGTTGATGCGGCGCTGGCGCGGGTGAACCTCGCGTTCGCCCCGGCCGAGGACTTCGCGGCCGGTCGCTTCGACAACACCGCGTGGCGCGCGCTCACCGCGTTGCACGCGGCCTGCGTTCGAGATCTCACCGCCCGGGGCAGGCCGCTGCCGCGGCTCGTGTCCTATAGCTTCGGCACCCGCATGCCGCTCCTCACACTCGCCAACCGGCTGTTCGGCGATGCGAGCCGCGCCGAGCAGCTGCTCACGGAGAACCGCGACGTGGTCCATCCCCTGTTCATGCCGGCCTCCGGCAACGCCTTCTCTGGCTGAGAGCGACCGGTGCCCAACCCCGACCTGATCTGCGAAGTCCGCACCGAGGGCGGCGTCTATCAGGACTGGCTGACCGTCCAAGTGTCTCAGTCCTTCGACGCCGCGTGGCAGCGCACCTTCCGCCTCACCTGCGCCGAGCCGGAGGATCCCAACAGCCGCCGCCAGACGACCTCGGGCTCCTCGTGGGGCGAGGCCGCTCAGATCGCGGCCCAGCGCCTCCTGCCCGGCATGCGCGTGGACATCGCGCTCGCGGGCGAGGTCGTGATCCAAGAGGGCTACATCGGCAACCGGCAGACCGCCTTCGACGCCAATCGGCACGGCGTCCAGGTGTCGGGCTTCTCGAAGGCCGAGCTCACCCGCAAGGCGTCGGCCGACGGCGGCACGGGGCAGTTCCGCGGCTACAAGCTCGACGCGATCGCCAACCGGCTGCTGAAGCCGCACGGGCTCAAGTTTCGGGTCGAGGGCGGTCCGGACGGTTGGGACACCCCGTTCCCGAATTTCACGATCCGGCACGGCGAGACGCCCTTCGACGCGATCTCGCGCGGATGCCGGCAGCGCGGCCTCTGGCTGCGGGCCGACGCCAACGGGGACTTCGTCGCCGGCGCGCGCCAGGACGGCAAAGGGGCGATGTTCGAGCAGGGGGTCAACATCCTCTCGGCCAACTGCTCGATCGACATGCCGTCGGTTCAGGAGATCGTCGCGCGCTCGCAGGTCGCCGGCTCCGACAGCCTGTTCGGGCGCCAAGCCGCGGAGATCTCCGCCAAGGCCCAGATGAGCAACGGCGTGCCCGGCCTTGCTCGCAAGGTCCTGGCCGAGATGCCGCTCGGCCAGAAGGAGCTTCAGCTGCGCACCAACATGGAGGCGCAGGCGATCGAGGCCGACCTCCTGCGGGTGACGCTGGCCTACCAGGGCTGGCTCAACCCGAACGGCGAGCTCTGGGCGCTGTCCGACTTCGTGTCCGTCCGCTCGGGCATTCTGTTCCCGCTGGCCGACCCACAGATGGACCTGAAGCTCTGGGCCTACACCCATGGCCAGACGCCGGAGGGTCAGACCACGACGGCCATCGAGCTCGTGAACGCCAAGGCGTTCCAGCAGAAGAACCCCGACGGGCAGGCCTCCGACGGCTTCTACAACCAACCCGTGACGCAGGCGCAGCCCGAGGCGCGCACATAACTGGAGGCGCCGCATGAGCACCTTGCGCGCTGAAGGAGAGGATGACGATCGCCGCGCCTACCTCGGTATCGCCCGCGGGACCCTCGTTGCAGTCGACGACTCGACCAAGCTGCAGGAGCACACGGTCCGGGCATGGTTCGGTGACCTCTACACCAACGTCGAGCACTGGCACCCATACGGCTTCAGCAGCGTCCCGCTGAAGCCGACCGACCAGCAGCAGAGGCAGGCCGAGGTCCTGGTCGCCGCAGTGGGCGGCAACCCCGACCACCCGGTCGTGATCGCCACCGCCGACCGCCGCCACCGCCCGAAGAACCTCAAGCCCGGCGAGAGCTCGCACCACGACGATCAGCGCCAGCACACGCACCTGACCCGGGACGGCGTCAACCAGACCGGCAAGAAGGTCACGATTACGGGCGGAGACGACGGCTCTGGCCGGGCGGTGAAACCCGCCACCGAGAATTTCGAGCTCAACGAGCAGCTCAAGGGCCTGGCTGCCCGCCTGTCACAGGTCGAGGACTCGCATCACGCTCTCTTCGACGTGGTGTCCAAGTTCCGCCAGAACGCAGAGCAGGTCGTCCCGGCTCTCATCCCGGTCAACGCCACCACACAGGTCACGAACGCACTCAGCGGCGCGCCGACGGGCCTGGACGCCATGAAGGCGCTCGCGGAGGGAAAGCTCACCGGCTACCTCCAGAACGCGCTCCAGCGCGGCCTGAAGGCCTTCCTGGACCCGGGCCGGCTGATGGGCATGACGAGCCTGCTCTCGGGCAACCTCGAGGGCCTGATCTCGGGCCTCGAGGCGCAGGTCGCCGGCCTGATCGCCAACAACCCGGTGATCGGGATGGTGGACGACCTCGTCGACGAGCTCGCGGCGTTGAACGCCAGCGGCGGCCCCGAGGCGGCAATCGCCGCGAAGGCCGCCGAACTGACCGGCCGGATCGAGCAGCTGACCGGTGCCAACCCGGTGATCGGCCAGATCGCGAACCTGCGCGGCCGCCTCCAGCAGCTCGCCGACCAGGCCGGGCCGGCCATGAACTTCCTGGAGCCGCAGAAGCGGCTCGTGCAGGGCCAGACGAAGTCGATGCGCTTCGGCGGCCCGGGCTGACACCCAGAACATCGGAGCCGACCATGGGCCTGCGCTACACCCCGCCCGCGCCCTCGTGCGCGAGCTGCCGCCACTTCGCGCTCAACCCGCACCCGGCCGAGTTCGGCGCCTGCCGCCGCCACGCCCCGCGCCCGGCCGACGGCAAGAAGGTGAAGGCTGCGATCTGGCCGGGCGTGATTGGTACCGACCGCTGCGGCGAGTACGAGTTCGACTGCGCCCGCGCCGGCGAATACGCGGTCGGCGAGAGCCGCGCGTGACCGACGTCCGGATCGGACAGCGCGGGTCGCCCGCGGGCCAACCCTTCCAGGCCGTCGACCTCGATCTGCTGCTCACGCCGGCGGGCCAGCTCGACACCTCGGACGAGCTGGCCACGGCCGTCGTCGTGGCCCTGATGACGGATGCGCTCGCCGGCGCGGACGACGCGCTGCCGGACTCGCGCGACACCGACCGCCGCGGCTGGTGGGGCGACGTCGACGCGGAAGAGATCTGGGACGGCTGGCCGATCGGCTCGAAGCTCTGGCTCCTGTCCCGGACCACGATCACCGGGGCGGCCGCCCGAAAGGGCGCCACCACCGTCCAGGTCGAGGACTACATCCGCGAGGCCCTCCAGCCCTTCCTCGACCGGAAGATCGCGACCCGCCTCGACGTCACTGTGGTGCGCGCCGGCGTCGAGCGGATCGAGGCGCGCATCGTGATGTACCGCGGTGACGAGCTGCTCCTATCGCTGCAATTCGCCAACCTCTGGCGCGGGATCGTCGTCTCCGCGCCGACCGGCTGACCGTCCGCCCAACGCCACCGCCCGAGCCGACCCGCTGGAAGCCGCCGCCGCGGCGCGCCTGAGGCTGTCCCATGCCCTTCGCCCTGCCGGACCTGCCGACCGTCAGGCGGCAGAACCGCGATTTCTTGGCCGCCTTCCTGGAGGGCGCCGACGCGAGCGTCCCGAACAGCGCGCTGCGCGTGCTCTCGGACCAGAACGCCGGCGGCGCTTTCCTGAACCTGAAATACCTCCAGTGGCTCGCCAAGAACTTCCTGCCGGACTTGGCGGAGAAGGGCTGGCTCGATCGCTGGGCCAACATCCTGTTCGGCGGCCGGAAGGCGGCGACCTTCGCCTCCGGCACGATCACGGTCACCGGCACGCAAGGGGTGAAGCTCCCGGCCGGCTCGATCCTGGCGACCTCGGACGGCATCCAGTACCAGACCGCGGCCGACGTCATCCTCTCGGCCGCCGCCACGCCGGTCGCTGTGACCTGCCTCACCGCCGGCGCGATCGGCAACCGCGACCCGGGCGCGCTGCTTTCGCTCACGGTCGCGGTCTCCAGCGTCAACGCGCAGGCGACCGTCGTCCTGATCGACGGCGGTGCCGACACCGAGAGCGACGACGATCTGCGCGTCCGCATCCTCCTGCGGATCCGCAACCCGCCGATGGGCGGGAGCGGCCCCGATTACGAGCAGTGGACCCTGTCCCTGCCCGGCGTGTCCCGCGTCTGGGTCGCGCCCATGGAGATGGGCATCGGCACCGTCACGGTGCGCTTCGCCTGCGATCAGCTCCGCGCCTCCAACGACGGGCTGCCGACGCCCGACGATTGCGCGCTGGCCAAGGCCTACCTCGACACGGTCCGGCCTGTGACGGTGGCCGACCTGTTCGTGCTCGCCGCGATCCCCCAGGGGATCGTGCCGCGGATCCTGAACCTGTCGAACGACACGCCCTCGACCCGGCTCGCGATCGCGGCGGCGCTCCAGCAGATGCTCCTGGAGAAGGCCGCGCCCGGGCAGACGATCTTCGCCTGCTGGATCTCGGACGCGATCACGGAAGCCGTCGGCGACGCGACCTTCGACCTCGCCACCGGGGACTTCGTGATGGCTAACGCCGGCTCGATCGCGTCGCTCCGGCCGCAGTTCGACGGCGGGATCGCGTTCACATGAGCGACGCCTTCATCCGGCGCGACGGCGAGGACTACGCCGAGGCCTTCGCGCGGCTGTTGCCGACGGGCGAGGCGTGGTCGCGCGATCCCGCCTCGACCCTGATGCAGCTCGTGCGCGGGCAGGCCGAGATCTGGGGCGCGGTGGTCGACCCGCGCGCGGCCGACCTCCTGGAGATCGAGACGGATCCGCGCTTCACCCTGGAGCTGCTCACGGACTGGGAGCGGGCCTACGGCCTGCCGGATCCGTGCGTGCCCGTGGTGCAGACGCTGCCGGAGCGCCGCCAGCGGCTCGCCCAGAAGATCGCCATGCAGGGCGGCCAGTCCCGGGCCTTCTTCATCGGGATCGCGGCCTCGCTCGGCTACGCGATCACGATCACCGAGTACGTGCCGTTCCAGTTCGGGCTCTCGTCCTTTGGGGGCGGCCACGGCCGCTTCAACCCGCCGGGCTTCCGCTACTGCTGGACGGTCAATGTCGCCAACCGGCGCCTGACCCGGTTCCAGTTCGGCGTGTCGTCCTTCGGGCGCGACCCGTTCCTCGACATCCGTCGGGCCGAGGACCTGGAGTGCATCTTCGGGCGCATCAAGCCCGCCCACACCCAGCTGTTCTTCAACTACGCGCCGCCGGCCGCGCCGCTCGTCCAGCGCCGCTTCGATTTCGGCGCCTCCTCCTTCGGCCACGACCCGCTGCTGCGCCTGACCCAGGCCTGACGGCCCCGCTCGTCCATCGCCCGCCCCGAACCGGCCGCTCGCGCGGCCCGCCCACCGGCCCTCCACCGGAGAGAGATCCCGTGCGCCAGCACTATCCGCTCAACAGCAACGGCGCCGAGGATGCGGGGCAGCTGCCCTGGCTCGACGGCGTGCCCTCGACCGGCGTCCAAGGCTCCTATCCGGGGCACGCCATCGTCACGGATGCGGAGGCCGAGATCCTCGCGGCGATCGACGCCTCGGGCCAGAGCCGAAGCGGCACCGATCTCGCGCAGCTCGTCCAGGCGATCGCCCGCGGGATCTTCCTGGGGCAGCTCACCGGTTCGGCCAACGCGCTGGCGGCCGCGATCCCGAACAACGTCGTCTTCTCTGCGCTCCTGGCCGGGACGCGTTTCACCGGTCTCGTCGCGACCACGAACACGGCGGGCGCGACCTTCGCGATCACCGGGATCGGCCTCCCATCCGGATCGGTCCAGGCCGCGCTGTTGACCCGAAGCGGCAACGCCCTGCAGCCCGGCGACCTGCCGGTGAACCAGCTGTTCGAGTTCCGGTGGGACGGTAACGCCTTCCGCATGGTCGGCCCGGTGACCAGCGAGACGGTCGCGGCCATCAACCAGACCGGCGCGATCCCGGCGGCGCAGACCAAGATCCTCAGCACGGTCGGATCCGGCTTGTGGCCTGTCCCGGCTGGCGTCTACCTCCTTCGCCGCGTGCGGATGTGGGGCGGCGGCGGAGGCGGCGGCGGCGCCTCGAGCACGAGTTCCGCTGGTGCCGCTGGCGGCCCTGGCGCCTACTGGGAGGGCGCGATCCCGGTCACGCCGGGCCAGCAGATCGCCTACACGATCGGCGCCGCCGGTGCGGCCGGACTCGGCGGCACGAGCCCGACGAATGGCGGCCCCGGCGGCACGACGGCCTTCGGCTCCTACGTCACCTGCCCGGGGGCGAGCGGCGGCAACGCCGCCAACGGCGGTGTCAATCCGAACCCCGGTCTCGGGTCGCCGGCGACGCAGTCGGCCTCGCTCAGCGGGTTCATCGCTCCGATCGCGGGCGCCGGCATCGGGTACCCGGTCGGCAGCGGCTTCGGCGGCGGCCTGGGCGCCCCAGCGTTCGGCGTGTCGAACTCGGGCCCGAACGTCCAGGCCGGTGGCATTCCCGGCATCTATCCCGGCTCCGGCGGCAACGGCTCGTCGGCCAACGCCAACGGCGGCGCCGGTGCGGCCGGCCTGATCATCATCGATTACTGAGGCGTTCGCCATGCAGCAGTTCATGAGCCTCACCGGCACAGGGGCCGGTGCCGTCGTGCGCGAACTCGTCGAGGTGCCGGACGACCTCGTCCCGGGCGAGCACATCTTCACGGAGGCCTTCGCGAAGACGCTGGTGCCGTTCGTGGCCGGCGTCCAGGTCGGCTACGTCCAGGACGCGGCGGGCAACTTCGCGCCGCCGCCCGAGCCGGCGATCACCGCGGCGCAGCTCGTGGCCTACGCGGCCGCGCGGCGCTTCGCGGTCGAGACCGGCGGCCTCTCGGTCAACGGCCTGACGATCGCGACCGACCGCGACAGCCAGTCGATGATCGCCAACGCCTATGCCGGCATGCAGGCGTCCGGCGCGGCGAGCGTCAAGTTCAAGGCGACCTCGGGCTGGATCGAGCTCTCCGCCGACCAGATCAAGGCGATCGCGCTCGCCGTGTTCGCCCACGTCCAGGCGTGCTTTGCCGCCGAGGACGGGTGCGATGCCGGCATCAACGCCAGCCCGCCCACGATCACGAGCTTCGCCGAAGTCGACGCCGCGTTCGCGAGCCTCGCTGCCGCCTGATCGCGCCCGCCTGCGCCTGACCGCCCCGCGCCGCCTCCGGGCGGCTTTTTCATGCCCGCCTGAGGCTCGCTGCCATGTCGAACCTCGCCCTGATCCAGCCGCAGCGCGTCGATTTCGACACGACCCAGGCGACCGACTGGCTCGACGGCCTGCCGATGATCGGCACGCCCGGGCTCGGCGGCATGGTGGCGGGGGCGGCCAACATCGGCAACGGCGCCCTGACGGTGGCGAGCATTGCCGCCGGCACGACCTACGGGGCCCACGTCGTCGCGGTGACCGCGGTCGCGGGGGGTCTCGCGTACATCAGCGCGACCGACCCGAACGGGATCGCCACCGGGCAGGGCGTGGTCGGCGTGCCGCTCTACGCGGCCGGCATCAACCTGCTGCTCACGCCGGGCGCGACGGCCTTCGCAGTCGGCGACAGCTTCGCGATCGCGGTCGTGCCGCAGCCGGTCGACCTCACCGGCCTCGTGTTCGACCTCGATGCCCGCCAGTCTGTCGGTGAGGCGACGATCGCGCTCCAGGCGACCTCCGGCGGCCTGAGCCCGGCCATCGCCAATGGCGGACCGCTCGGCGTGATCGCCATGGCAGTCGCCCGCGCGACCATGGCCCGGCTGCCGGTGAAGGCCGAGGGCTACCCCTACGGCATCACCGCGACCGACCCGGCCACGGGCCTCCGGGTCCCTGCCTTCTATGGCCTCATCCACCACACCGCCGTCCCCGCGCAGATCGGACAGGGAGCCTGAGACCATGGCGATCCGAAGCTCTTCGCTCGCCCGGGCCTACGTGCCGGTCGGCGGACCGGCCGGCCTACCTGGGCAGAGCACGTTCTCGGCGTGGCTCACGCTGCCGGGCAACGCTGGCAAGCAGCTCGCCGACTTCATCGCCGCGCAGAAGGGCGAGCCGGGCGGCGTCACGACGCTCGCCGGCAGAGTTGGCGCCTTGAGCCTCGACGACATCGGGGCGCAGGCAAAGGACGGCGATTTCTCGCCGGGCCACGTCACGCCGAGCGGCGGCGCGCAGTCCAAGTCGTTGGCCGATTGGCTCGGCGATCTGTCCGGCGCGCTGACCTATGTCCCGACGCTCTCCGCAAAGCTCACGCTGGCGAAGTGGCTCGACGCGCCGGCCCGGCCGCAGTGGTGGGGGGCGGCGTGCGACGGCGTCACCGACGACACGGGCGCCTGTCAGGCCGCGATCACGGGTGCGACGGCGGCTGGCCTGCGGCTGCGGCTCACCGGGACATGCTCGACGCGGACGCTCAGCGTGCCGAGTTCCGCTCAGATCGACGCCGTCCAGTCCGGCGGGTTCAAGCTCGCCGGCGCTGTCGGCCCGATCCTGTCGCTCGCCGCTGGGGCCGACAACGTTCTGATCGAGGGATTGCTGTTCGACCACACGTCCATTGGGACGGCGTCGGGCGACGCGGCGACTTCGGCCATCGCGCAGGCGGTGGGCGGCGGCGGCGGCCGGGTCGTGATCCGGAACAACCGCTTCAAGGCGCTGGCCGTCTATCCGGCCAATAATCACGCTCTCATTTTGAACGGCGCGACGGCCGTCGTTTCCGGCAACTATGCCGAGGGCACGGGCGGCGACACGTACAATTTCAATGGCGGGTACGCCCACGTTACGTCTAACTTCGTCGGATACTCTGGCGATGGAGGCATTGCCTTTAACAATGGCGCGCGCGGCGTCGTGGTCGGAAATACGCTCGTCCGTTGCACGCTCGGCTTCGGCGCCGGACCCGAGGGAGGAAGCGGAGACGCCGATCAGATCCAATCAATGATCTTCGCCAACAACACGCTGGAGGGTTGCAGCTATGGCGTAAACATGGGTTGGTTTGCCTATGCGGGGCGAGCCGGCCCGGTCAACTGGGCGATTGCTAACAACGTGTTTCGCAACACAAAGAACGTCGCGATCAACTACGATGGGCACGCTCCGGGGTTTGTTGCGAACGGTGCAATCACCGGAAATGTGATCTGGCGGACGGGCTCTGCGACCTTCGATGGAAGCAAGGGGGCGACCCCGATCGATATCCGTCTCGTGAATGCGGGTGGTGTTACGGTTGCCGCAAACACGCTTCGCGATAGCCTGGGCGTGGCGCGCGCGGCGGCGATCTACGCGCAGGGGTCGCCTAATATCGCCATCACTGGCAACGCCATCGCTCAATCTGGGGCCAATCAGTACGACACCGGCATTTTTCTGTATGACACACAGTTCTCAACGGTCAGCGCAAATATCGTCAATGGCGCCTTGAACGGGATCAAGCTCGATCAATCGGCGACGGCTGATTACGTGGCATCGATCACCGGGAACAACCTGATCACCATTCTGTATGCCGGCGTCACAGTTGGCGGATCAGGTGGTAATTTTCAGGTCAACGGCAATATGATGACCTCTGTCGGTTCTCCCGGGACCCCGACTGCGGGTGTCGTGATCGGTGCGGCCAACGGCAATTTCTCCGTCCAAGACAACCTGATCCGCTGGGCTTCGGGCGTGGCTATCTCGGACCCGCCGGGGCGCGCGTGGGCGAACTGGCTGATCGCGGGGAACAATACGGGCGGCGGGTCGATCCCTGCCGGTGCCACCGGTGCCGTGCTTGTCGCGCCCAGCGCGATCTCCGGGCTGACGCTGTCGAACGATGCGACGACGCCCGCCAGCGTCATCGGCATCGCGCCTGGGTCCGCGACCTCGTCGAACGGCGCTGCTCCTATTGTTCTCAAGACTGCCTTGAGCAAGTCGGTCGGCTCGGCTTGGTCGGCGGGCTCGGGCGGCGGCGCTCTCGACACGGGCACGCTCGCCGCCTCGACGTGGTATCACGTCTATCTGATCGGCAACCCGGCGACCGGGGCGACCGATGTGATCGTGTCGACTTCGGCGACCGCTCCGGCGCTGCCGTCCGGCTACTCTCTGACCCGTCGCATCGGCGCCATCCGCACAGATGCGAGCAGCAACGTCCGAGCCTTCAAGCAACTCGGTGACCGGTTCATCTGGGGCACGAGCGTTACGGATCTGAATGGGTCGGTGACGACGACGGCCGCGCTGATCCCGCTCACGGTTCCGACTGGCGTGCAGGTCGAAGCGACGTTCCGGGCATCTGTCGGATCCGCTTCCAACGCGGTTGCGACCGTCATCTCGTCCCCGGATGAAGCGGATCTGGCTCCCACGTTCCCGAACATCTCACTGATGAACGCGAGCGGGATCAACGCTGGCGTTGAGGCACGCGTCCGAACCGACACGAGCGGTCGGGTTCGGGCTCGCGGGGCGGCGACCGCCTCCTTCGGCATCCAGACCTACGGCTGGGTCGACCCTCGCTGACCTGACGCCCACGGCGCCCTGCGGATCTCACCCGCGGGGTGCCGACCCGATGCCGGGCGGCTGGCCAGCCCAGCGCCCCTTCGTCAAGCGCAAACACATCGGAGCGGCCATGTCCGGACCCGCGCAAGTCCCGCAGGCGATCTGGCGCGGTGACGATACACCCCCGCTTGTTTGGGGCTTCGGTGCGATCGGTGCCTCCGAGATCCCGGCTGGCGCCGAGTTCCGTCTGGAGATCACCTGGCGCGTGCTGGGCCCGGGCCCAGCCTTCGCCGGCCTAGCGGCCGACGGCTCGATCACCGCGACCTCGCCGGATGGCGGGCTCGCGGTCGATCAGCCGAGCGGCACCGTGACCTGGTCCTACACGGTCGACCAGAGCGCCGGCATCCCGCTCGGCGCCGTCGCCCGGTACGCGCTCCGGTGCCTCGCCGGTGGCCATACGCAGGTCTGGGTCTACGGGCCGCTGAAGGTGCGGGGCGCGGCGTGAGCGGCGGCCTCGCCTACCCGAGCGTCGTGCGCGTGCCAGCGCCTTCGACGGGACCCAGCATCGTCCGGATCCCTGCGCCAGCAGCACCCAGCGTCGTGCGCCTGGAGACCCCGGGCATCCCGGGGCCGGCGGGGCCGGCCGGCGCCACGGGTCCGACCGGCATCACCACGGGCCTCGGCGTCATCACCTATTCGCATCAGGTGGCCGACCCGAACAGCGTCGACCCGGCCGTAATGGGCAGCCCGCTCGACGCGAACGTGCCGCTGCAGCTCGTGTTCGCGCCGGATCCGAACCTGACCCTCGACCATCTCAACCCGCCCTTCATCGGGCAGAGCTTCTGGGACGGCACCAAGGTGGTCGGGCGGCCATCGGCAGACCGCCTCGAGGTCCAGGTCAACCTGATCGTCCGTTCCCAGCGCGCGGGCGGCACGATCAGCCTCGAGGTCGACGCCGGCTCGCCGTTCGGGCCGATCACGTCGGACAACGCCGACCTCCTGAAGCCGGCCGGCGTGAATGAGCGGGTCACCCTGACGGTGAAGTTCGAGACGCTGACCTACGTCCAGGCCAACGGCGCCAAGCTGATGCTGACCTCGGACGTCCCGGCCTCGATCTTTAAGGAGAGCGTGGTGGTGGCCCCGCAGAGCACCTTCGTGCCGAGGACGCCGTGAACGCGCTGGGCTTCGACGCCATCCTCGCGCGGGTTCGTGTTGAGGGCGTCGCGGAGCTGTTTCAGCCCCGAGCCCTGGTCGCGACCGCCGCCGGGCCGATGATCACCGTGGCCCGAGCAACCACCGGTGAGGCATTGGTGTGCGCGCCCTACACGGCGATCGCCGGCCTCGACGGGACGACCTTCGCGGACGCTGCCTCCTGCCTCGCCTACCTCGTCCGGACGCTGGCGCAGCGCCCCGCCGGCGACGCGGTCGAGACGCCGATCGCCGCGACCGATCTCGGCGGCCAGCGCCTCGTGCGCCCGTTGGGCGACGGCTCCGTCGCCTACGCCTCCTGCGACGATCCCGATGGCGCGGCGGCGACGCTCGGCCTGACCCTTGGGGCGGCCGCAGCCGGCGCGCTGGTTGACGTCGTCACCCGCGGTCCGGTCGAGGAGCCGTCCTGGGCGTTCGAGCCAGGCCCGGCCTTCCTCGGGATCGACGGTACCATCACCCAGGTGCCGCCCTCGGGCGGCCTGCTTCTGCCGATCGGCCGCTTCGTCACGCCCACGCGCCTCGTGCTCGCGATCGGGCCCGCCGTCCTCCTCGCACCCTGAGAGATCCCCATGGCTGCTCTGACCGCCGTCCAGCGCCTTCTGGCGCAGGGCGTGAAGTCGCTCGTCGAATACGTGCCCGTGATCGTGGGCGGTGTCGCCAACGCCTTCCAGGTTGTGGCGCTCAACGCGGCCGGCCAACTCGACGTGACCATGATGCCGACCGGCGTCGGTCCGGACACGGAGCAGATGGTCGCCTCCGAGGCGCTCTCGGCCGGCGCCCTGGTCAACGTCTATGCGAACAGCGGCGCGCCGACCGCGCGGAACGCCGACGGCTCGACCACCGGCAAGCAGGCCGACGGCTTCGTGCTCGCGGCTGTCGCGGCTGGCGGGCAGGCCACGGTCTACCTGTCCGGGCTCAACACCGCGGTCCAGGGCCTGAGCCCGGGCCTCGCCTTCCTGTCCGATACCGCGCTCGGCGGCGTCGCAGCGGCAGGCGCCACCGCGGCCGGGCGCACTTTCCAGCAGGTCGGCGTCGCCACCCAGGCCGGGCACCTGCAGTTCGCACCGCAGGTCCCGGTCGTCCGCGCCTGAGGAGGCCGGCGCCATGCCCCGCCGCAAGCCTCTCGGGCTCGGCTCGTCCGGGCTGAGCGAACAGCCCGTCGCCACCTGGGCCAAGGCTGTCCCGGTCGCCGTCGGCGGCGCGGTGTCGGTCACCATCCCGGCCGGGATCTTCACGGCGCTTCCGGTCCTGCGCCACACGATCCAGGCCACAGGCGCGCGGGATTACGTGTTCCGCTGCTCCGCCCTGACGCTCAACGCCGACAAGTCGGTGGCCATCGCCGGCGTGATCCGCGAGTCCCGCACCATGCCGGCGGTTATCTCGCTCCTGAGCAGCCTCGCGAACTACGACCCGTTCCAGGCCGCGACCACAGGCGTCACGCTGCACCTGTCCGCCGAAGAGAGCGACTGAGCCCCGACCGTTCCCGAAATCTTCGGGAACGGTGGCGGGCCGCCGACCTCCGCCCTTTCGGATCGGAGCCGCCCCGCGCGCGGGGACCGGATGCCCCTGACGGGCCGCCCGCAGGTCCCACCACATCTCCGGAGACCACCATGATCCTCCAGCGCCTCGCGCTGCGGGCGGCGATCGCCTGCGCGCTGCTGCTCGTGCCCGGCCACGTCCGAGCCATGGAAGGCATCGCGTCGACCTACGGGCACGAGGTCTTCCGCATCAACCCAAAGGGGCTGACGGCCAACGGCGAGCGGTTCAGGCCGATGGGGCTGACGGCGGCGATGTGGGACGTCCCGTTCAACACCCGCCTTCGGGTGACGCACCTCGCGACCGGCCGGAGCATCGTCGTCCGGATCAACGACCGCGGCCCGCATCGTCGGCTCCGCCGGCTGATCGACCTGTCGACCGGCTCCTGCCGGGCGCTGGGCGCGTGCGGCCTCGCCCGGGTGCGGGTCGAGGTCGTGTCGTCCGGACGGCGCGTGGCGGACGCGCGCTGATGCGGGCTCAGGTCCTGGCGGCGATCGCCGCCGTCCTAGTCTTCGGCGTGCCGGCCGCAGCCACCGCCCGCCCGCACCTGCCGGCCCGGCCGGGCGCCGCGAGCCTCCTGGCCGCGGCGCCGATCGCGCCGAACGGCCTGCTCATCCACGATGCCGGCCGTCTGCGCACCCTTGAGCTCGACGAGCTCGCGCCGCTGCGCCTGCGCCTCTCCATCCCCTTCTGAGGACCTGACCGATGGCGAAGGACGGTTTCGCACGAGCCTATGCGCGCGTGCGCGTCTACGAGGGCGGCAACGTCGACGATCCGCGAGATCCCGGCGGCCGTACCTCGCGCGGCGTCACGCAGCGCGTCTACACCGCGTGGCTGCGCCGCCAGGGCCTGCCGAACGCGGACGTCTGGACCGCGACCGACGCGCAGATCGCCGCGATCTACCGCGCGCTCTACTGGGACAAGGCGGCCTGCGACGAGCTGCCGGCCGGCGTCGACTTCGTCGTCTTCGACGGAGGGGTGAACAGCGGTGTCGGGCAGTCGATCCGCTGGCTGCAGCGCAGCCTCGTCGGCTACCCGGGCGCGGTCGACGGCGCGATCGGCGACGTCACGCTGCACGCGGTCGGCCAGGATGAGGACAACGACGCCCTGATCGCGCGCTACTGCGCGGCCCGCCTCGGGACCCTGCGGGGCCTCAAGACCTGGCGGACCTACGGCAAGGGCTGGTCGGCCCGGATCGCCAACGCGCAGAAGATCGGCCAGGGCTGGGCCTCGGGCAGCGTCGGGCCCGCGCCGGTCGCCGTCGACCAGGTCGGCGGCCATCGCAAGGCGGTGGTGTCCCCGGAGACGATAGCCCGGCCGCTGATCTCGACGGCCTCGACCACGGTGGTGACCTCGGCCTCCGCGGTCGCCGCACCCGTGTCCGAGCTCGGGCAGCAGCTCGAGGTGATGCGCGATTGGTTCGCGTGGATGCCCTACGTCCTCGGCGGACTCGCGGTCGTCGCCGGCGTCGCCGGCATCATCGTGAAGTACGGGCACACGGCGGCCGACAAGGTGCAGGCGGGTTCCGCCACCCTGGTGGTGGACATGAACGCCGACGAGGACCTGCCCGCGGTCGCGGTCGACGATCCCGTCGCTCCGGAGGTGACCGCCGCCGCGCCGCCTGCGATCGCGTCGGAGGCGGCCTGACATGCGCGCCCTCCTGGATCGCATCAAGGGCCTCGCCGAGCGCGGGGCCGCCCTCCTGGGCGTCGGCGCCGTCGCCTTCGCCCTGCTCTCCGGCCTGACGCTGGGCTCGCTCCCCAGCGCCGGGCTGTCCTTCCTCATCGGCAAGGCGGCCGGCTACCGGCAAGCCGACCGGCAGGCCGAGATCAACCGCCTCGCCCGCGACGCCGCCGAGGCGCGCGTCGACGCGGCTGCCGCCCGGGCCGCCGAACAGGCCGCCCGGGCCGGCGAGGCCCGCAACGCGAGCGCCCAGGCGGCGGCGGAGAAACGCAATGTTGAATACGCGAAGCTTCTGCGCTCGCTCGGCCCGATGGGCGCTTGCGGGCTGTCTGACGCTGACATCGGCCGCCTGCGGGACAACGCGTGGGCTGTCCAGCGCGGCGCCCGGCGTTCGCACGCTGCCCCCGGTCGCTGACATCGTCCCGGCGCCGACGCCGCGGCCGGTGCCGAAACGCGGCGAGGATGCGCGTCTCTACGCGCGCCGCGCCCTGGACTACGGCGACGCCAACGCGGACGGCCTCGCCGATGCCGCGGACCGGTACGGAACGCTCGCCGACGCGATGAAGCATCCCGCGCCAGCGCCGGAAACAGCCGCGCCGTAGCCCTTCAAGCCCGTGAAAGTTTCACGGGCTTCCCCACCCGACATCCGGCCCCTCGCGCTCGCGGGACAAGCCTCTCTCCGCACGACCGGAGCACCGGCGCGCGGCACTCCGGCCTTGGGGGCCAGGATCATGACGCAGCAGCTCCAGCAGACCCAGCAGATGCAGATGCAGCCGCGGGACACGGATACGCGGCTCGGCATCCTGGAGACTGCCGTCTCCGACATCCGCTCGGTGATGCAGGACATCCGGAGCGATCTGAAGACCCGCAGCTCGATCAACTGGGCGCCGGTGAACATCATGCTCGCCGTGTGCACAGTCGCCGGCGGCATGTTCTTCACTTGGGTCAATTCGAACAACGGCCGCCTCGAGGGCGCGATCGCCAAGGTGGAGGCGCGTACCGAGGCTTACGTGCCGCGCCAGGACCTCGACACCCGCTTCGCCGTGGTGTCGCAGCGCCGGGACGATCTCCAGCGCCTGACCGATGCCCGGGTCGAGCGGGTTGAGCGCGACCTCGACACGATCACCAAGCAGCTTGTCCCGCGCGGCGAGCACGAGCAGATGTGGGCCGCCCAACGCGCCCGCGATGCGGATTTGCAGCGCCAGTCCGACCAGAACCGGCAGGGGCTCTACGACCTCAACACACCGCGCGACACCATCCAGGGCATGCAGCGCCGGATCGACGAGCTGGAGCGGGATGCACGGGCTCCCGCTCGGCGCTGAGTTTTGCAACACCGGCGCAGAGCGCGCCGATCATCTCGACGTGGCGCCCTGGCTTCGGCCAGGGCGCCTTTCGTCGTTTTAGCCCCGCCGGCACCGCCGCGCGGGGTTTTTCTCTGTCAGGGCGATCTCCCTACTTTCAGCCGGTCGCACGTAAGACCACGGCCCCAATTACGAAATTGTCGGCCAATCTTCGGACTAAAATGTTCTGATCTTCGGCTGTGCTTAGGGGTGGATCGAATTTACACTCAAACCCATGGTGTGAATTTCCAATTCTGGCAGTCATGAGATCTTGACGGAATTGGTCCGCGACAGCAATTTGGGCCGGGCAATCATTCACGAAAATCCCAATTTCTATTCCCGAGCTTCCGGCGCTGGAATCATAACCCCAGCCGCGGATAGAAGTGTGGCTTACTTCATCTATGTATCCCTGTATGGAATACGAATTGCCGAGCGTGCTCGCGTTCTCGTCGAGCACCCGATCGCGGAGGCATAGCGGGCCGAGAGTTAAGGCAAAAACGTCGTAAATCCCCGGCGTATGATTGGCCATAAGAAACTGAAAGTGCGTCTTGAACGGGCTTGTGTTGACTCTACGGTAGACCTGCGGCGACATGATCCGGCGGAATTCAGCAGAGCGTATAACGGGATTAGCGGCCTCCGCTTGCGACACGCGAAGATGTAGATCCCTCGACGGATTGAAACCAGGAAAATTCATCCAATCCTGCGGCGCTTGGTAATCGGCCCAAACAAGGGAGTTGGATGCCACTAAGCTCTCGATCTCAGCGCGTATTGGATGTGCGCCTGGCTGCATCGCTACGATCGGCAAGCTCGAACCGAGGGTTAGAAGAGACAGAGCTGGCCCATCACGACCGAGTTGCTTATCTCTAGCCAAGAGGCGCGCCGCAACTTCCGCAGCCGTGAGCGCGCCTGTCGAATGACCGACCAGCAGGATCTCGTCGATTTCAGCTCCGGAAATCTGCGATTGAATGTGATCGGTGAATGCCTCCAGCCTCGCAGTGTAGTCCGGACGGCGGCCATTGGCGTGCTGCCAATTAAAGACCCAGTCATTCATCAGCTGCCACAGGAATGCGCGCTCAAGCCAAGGCATCATCCGGTGCAGTGTCGCAAATCCAGCCGCGGCCCCGAGGGCCAGTGATATCCATGAAGGCCAGCCGAAAGCGGTGGTCAGCACCCGGTAACTCAGTGCCGCCAGTAGGAGCACAACGCCGGCGAGAAGGAGCGTCATTACGAACGGGTACAGAATGAGGCACCCGCACTTCCAACTTGCCTTGAAGATACGGAAGAAGGTCCCGTTGGCAACGACGCGCAGGAGCGCAAATGCATTGAAGAGGGCGCTGATGAATAGCGAGCGATCCATGTCTGCACGCACGATGTCGTCCCAAAGCATCACCGCATAGATTGTTTCGGTCTGTTTACTTTCGCCTACTCTGACGGTCCAGGTTTGCACCTGCTTATCTATACTTGAACTCGCAGTAGAGACGTGGGGTCGGCCAACTTTGAAAAGCCTCGCGTACCGCCGAAACTCGCGCACAAAAAGCGTCCGATAGCGCCGCTCCGCATCGGGGTCGTAGCCAGGAAAGTAGAAGAGAAGGCGCCGCCGAACCGCGGGGATCGGACGCAATGAGAGGAGCGGCGGCGTAGACGAAAGCGGCTTTGCCATTCCGCCGGCATACCAGTCCGAAATGGCTTCTCATACGGACCGCAACCGACATGGGACGCAGATCTTCACGCGGGGCTTTTTCGTTAACTTGAGGCCGGCATCCTAGCGTTGGATCCAAGCCCTTGCCCCCACTGGCCTGGATCTGGATCAGCCCGCCCGGTTCGCCGGCGCGGGCTTTTTCGTGCGGGTGAACGATCCGTCGACCTTCGCGTTGACCGCGAAAGCAGGAGCGCACGATGCAGAGCAGGTGGATGACTCTGGCTGAAGTAGCCGCCGATCGGCACCTGACCCTCGCTGAGGCCCAGAAGCTGGTCGACGAAAGCAACTGCCCGAAGGCCTTCAAGACCACCGGCACCATGTACCTGATCTGAGGCCGGCCCCACGACGATCACCGCCCGCCCGGCCTGCCGCCGGCGCGGGCTTTTTCATGCGCAGAATCCCGGCGCGGGACGCTCGCGCGGCCGGCGCCCGCACGGCGCGGTAACCGCTGCCGGCCATCCTGACGCCCAGCCAAGTTGCGTACCGGCTCGGCTCACACGCTGGTGAGATCGGACGCTCCCCCGCCCCCTGAGCAGATCGGGGCGGGGCCGAGCGGGTGATCTGCGCCCGAAGTCAAAGAGCGTCCCAGTTCTCGCTGAGACGCCCTTGCCAGTTCACGGAGTTGCGGCCGGAGGCTGATCCGGCGTGACCACGTGTGGCACGGAGGTCGACGCCTTATCGGGGGCCTTTGGCACCGCTGCGGTGATGAAGGCGAGGAGCACCATCCAGCCCCAACCTTCGCGGGTACGAAGTGCGAGCACCGTCGCGCAGACGATGCAGATGATCGGTAGCGCGTTCGCCACCAAGAGTGAGAGATCCATAGTCATTCCTAGAGCCACTACACGTGTGACCGCCGGAGACATTCCGACGGCCAGGATCACACGGTGATCAAGTGCTACTCACAGACCGCATCACGCTCGCCTGCACGCAGCTGTGCTGCGCCTATTGCGGCAGCGAGCGGAAGTGGCCGCAGACGTGTTCGATCTGACCGAACCGCCAGCGGACGTAGGGCTGAACCCACACCACGGCCGTTACCTTTCCATCTGAAAAGGCTTGCGGGGTGGGCGGCCGACGTGCGACTCTAGGAACTGTACGAGCACCTAGGAGTCGGGCCGACCGCCCGGTTGCTGGTCCTCTAGAAGGCCGGTTTCCCGTTGGCGCGGGGCCGGCCTTCGTCGTTTCAGCCCCATCGCACCGAGGATCGGAGCACTAGGGGCCAGACAGGTGTGGTCATCGCGACCTCCCGCCGTTGATGATAACGCCCAAGGCGCCGCCGTCAACACTTCTCCATCGCTTCTCCTGTTATTTCTCTTGCCCTTTCTCCCGCGGACGGTATCCTGCGGGAGAACTGACGGAGAAAAACGATGGCGGCCGGACCAGAACGCTACCCGTTTATTCCCTTGCGGAAAGCTTTGGATCGAGCGAAGCAACTATGGGATAAGGCTGGCGATCATCCAGTAGTGACCACCGATGCATTTGCCGTTTGGGGCTATAGCCCAAAAGCTAGTGGCGGGTCCCAGACTGTTGCTGCCCTAAAATATTATGGAATTGTGCAGGATATTGGCGCAAACGAGGCGAGAAAGATCAGGCTCACCGAAGAAACTAGACGTTACTTCCTCGATGAGCGCCCGGAGAAGCACGCAGAAGCGCATCGATACTTTGCCTTGAAACCCAAGGCACTTGCGGCGCTTTGGGCGCACTGGAAGGCGAAGCCTCCTTCTGAGCCTATCGCGCGGAGCACGCTCAAGCTCGATTTTGGGTACTCCGAGAATGCAGCAAATGAGTTGCTTGCTATCTATTCCGACAATCTCCTGTTTGCCGACCTAGCTGCTTCTGATAGCGTTTCTTCGCGGTCGGCAGGCGAGGCCGACGAAGATGCAGAGTGGGATCAGGCTCAGCCAAGCGGAGGCGGCTCAGCCCCACGAATGGAGGCGGCGATGCAGGAACCGCAACAGGCTCACATGGCGCAGCGACCGGGCGCGCATGTCGCGGCCGCAGGATCACGCGCCGATATATGTAACATTCCGGAAGGCGAAGTAGTTCTGAGTTTTCCAGAACGATTTAGTCAAGCCAGCCTCAAAGACATCGAGGCTTGGTTAGATTTCCAAAAAGCACGACTTGCTCGTTGGGCGACCGAACACTAGCTCTTTGCATCTCACAGTCTGATACGCGATGCGCTTGCCGACAATGCCGTCGAGCGCCTGTTCGTGCGCCCTCGTCGCTCGTAGCCCGGTAGGGTGACGCCTCGTTAAGGCAACGGGCCTACGCCCCCGCCATGTCTGGCCTCCCGCCCGCCGTCGCCTCCTGGCGCGACCAGATCGAGCGCTTGTCCGAGCACGCCTCGCCGTGCCGATACCTCACCCCGACACGATGGGCGGCGATGCGGGCGAACGCTCTGGCCTTCATCGACGAGCACGGCGCCGAGGCGCACCGGCTCGGCTGGACCGCGCCGCAGCTCTTCGGCGTCCATCCGCAGCACGGCTTCCTGCGCGTGGAGTATGCCGGCGCGCTGATGGTCAACGACAGCAAGGTCGTCGGCGTCGAGCCGGACCGGATCGTGTTCGACCGCTTCTCCGGTTACCGCACGAAGCCCGGTCAGACCTGGGGGCCGCCGGTCTGGGAGTTCGCGGCGCGGGTCAGCCGAAGCGCCTGACCGGTCTCGGCTTTCCGAACGTCATCCACACCGCTCCACCATGATCTCGTGCGCCTCGGCCGCCGCCGGTTGAAGCGCGCCGCCGCCTCGGGCTTGTTCCGTATTCGTTCGCGAGCGGAGGGCCACCAGAATGGGGCGCCTGGGGGATGCGGGGCCCGGTCGGGTGTACGTCGACTGCGCGACCTGCAAGCGCTCGGGCCGCTACACCGTCGCCAGCCTGATCGATCGCTACGGGGCAGACATCTCGTCGCTCGACCTGCTCCGGCACCTCACGGCCTCGTGCCGCTTCCAGCGCGCGCCCGGGGCGCCACCCGCGCGGAAGTACGAGCGCCTCTGCCTCGCCGCGATCACGCTGCCGCCGGCCGCCAAGCAGATCCCGCCGGTGCCGCCCGGCGTACCCTACACGGTCGAGATCTGGCGCGAGACCGGCGGCAACGTCGAGCTTCACCTCGCGACCATCTACCCGCTGTCGATGGCCAAGGCGGCGTTCGATGCCGCATGCCTGGAATGGCCGATGCACGAGGTCACCCTGCGAGATCGAGCGCGGATCATCGAGAGGCGGGAGCGGCCGCCGCGGAGCGCCACCGCGTGACGTTCCGGCGCAACTCGCTGACCGCAAGGCCTTCAGCCTCCAGGCGCACCAGTGCGCCAGCGGCGCGCATGGCGCGCTCCCGGCCGGGGATTCCGGCGCGCTCGGCGAGTTCGGTGGCGGTCGACGGCTCGGACGTCAGCGCCGCCAAGACGCGACGGCGAATGTCGTGACGAGGCCGGGCGCCTCGAGGCGATGGGGCTTTCGGCACCGGCTGGGCTACGCTGATGCTACGATCATGCGCTGGCGGGCCGCGTCGAGCCGGTCCCCATCGTCCTGGTCCGGCAGATCAGCAGCGATCTGCTCGACGATCTCCCACGTGGCGGCCTCGTCGAGGCCGAGCCCACGGGCGAACCCGCCGAGCCGGCGCATCATGCGCTGGGTAGTGGCCTGATGACGTAGAAGCTCGGCTTCGTCGCTCAAGGCTTTGTCACCCGGCGTCGCCGCTTCGGCGGCAGGGCCTTATCGACGATTTGTTGGATCATCTGGATGATCGGCTCGGCCCGTGTCCCGTAAGTCGTCTCGCACGAGCCCTCGATGAGCGCCCTGATGTGCTTGAGCGCCTCGACCGGATCTATCGGCGGCGGGGGATCGGTCTCTGCTGACATCGAGCAGACCTATTGCCGGTCGCTCGGCGAGTCGATGAGGCCGAGCCGCGCTGCCATCGCGAGCAGCTCCCTGCCGCTCAATCCCTTGCCATCGACGATCCAGAACGCGAAGCCAGCGCCCATCGGCTCGACCGAGTGACCGGCAGCGATCAGCGCCTCTGCGGCCTTCGTGATCGGATCGGTCTCGCTCATCCCTTCACCGACTGAGGCGACGCCGGCTCGGCCACCAGAAGCGCGGGTTAACGAGGACAACCAGCGCCAGGATGTACAGGCCAAGCCCAGCCCATGCTCCGAGCCTGAAGGCCTCGAAGCCGAGCGCCAGTCCGGCCACCAGGATCGCGATCATCCATCCGAGAGCAGTTGGGTTCATCCTCGCTCATCCCTTCACCGGATGCGCCAGCAAGATCGCGGTCCGGACCATGTTGCGCTTCCAGGCCGGCTTGTCGGTGGTCAGCGCCTCGGCCGCGCGGGCGTTCGTGCGGATCGTCTCGACGAGGTCGAGGGTCCAGCCCTTCGCGAGCGGGTAGGCTTCGGTCGACAGATCCGCGAGCACCGCGTCGACCGCGGCGTCGATCTCCTGGTCGGTGACCTCGGCGGCCTTGCGAAGCTCGGAGACGGTCGGCGGTTCCTTGGCCATTCGGGACTGTGCCTATCAAGCTGCGCGGAGGCCGGCTGTGCGGTGCTGCTCGACCCACTCGGCGACTTCGTCCCTCATCCAAAACCACTCGCCCCTGATGCGATGCTGAGCGAATTTGCGATGGAGGGCGCGCTCCTCGCTGATCGAGCCAGGGCAGCTGCCGAACAGCGTTAGATCTTCTGGACACCTAATCTGCAGGGCGGCAAGCCGCTCCAGAGGCGACGAGACGGCCCATCCGATCTTGACCTTATCGCCGTACCCGATGGCGTAGATCGAGCCGCGCGGCCTGCTCGGGGTGGAAGACATCGGTCCGAGGCTGCCGCGAACAGCGTGCTCATGGCTGCGTGAGCCGACCGACAAAGCCCAGTCCCGGAACCGTTCGCGAGCGATCGCCTCGTGATGCGTGCCGAGCGATCCTCGGTGCTCTCGACCGTTGACGGTCACCCGTCCCCACCAAGTGCGTCCGCGCTGATAGATCGTTGCCATCACCCACCTATCGAGAGCTGGCCGAACTGGCATGCCAACTTGTGCCGGGGTATGTGCGCCGGAAAAACACCTTCTGTTCCGGGGTGTCCGTTATGTCCCGGTCCTGAGGGCTTTGTTTTTCCTCAGGTTTTTGGCTGGGGCGCCAGGATTCGAACCTGGGAATGGCGGTACCAAAAACCGCTGCCTTACCACTTGGCGACGCCCCAAGGTGAGCGGAGGCTGTCTAGACGCCGCGCCCGCCCCTGGCAAGCGGCGGATCGCGGCCGTCCGGCCCCTGCCCGAAGCGGCTCAGCGGCGCTCGGGCGTGCCGTCGATCCGGCGGGGCAGGCCCAGCGGGTTGGCGGCCTGGAGCGCCGCCGGCAGCAGGGCGTCGGGGACGTCCTGATAGCTGACAGGCCGCAGGAATCGGTCGATTGCGAGGCTGCCCACCGAGGTCGTGCGCCCGTCCGAGGTTGCCGGGTAAGGCCCGCCATGCACCATGGCGTGCGCCACCTCGACACCGGTTCCGAACCCGTCCACCAGGATCCGGCCGACGCGGCGCTCCAAGAGCGGCAGCAGGTCCCGGGCGGCCGCGTGATCCTCCGGCGCGAGGTGCAGCGAGGCCGTGAGCTGACCCTCCAGACGCTCCAGGACCGCCCGCATCGCGGCGAAGTCCGCGCAGCGCACCACGAGCCCCGAGGCGCCGAACATCTCCTCCTGCAGCTCGGGATCCGCCAGGAACACGTCCGAGTCCGCGGCGAACAGGGTCGCCCGGCCCTGGGTCGCCCCGCCCTCCGTGCCCTCGGCGATGCGGGTGACGGCGGCGTGGCCGGCCACCCGCGCCACGGCCTCGCGGTACGCGCGCTGGATGCCGGGCGTCAGCATGGTCGCGGCCGGGCTCTCGCGCAGGGCCGCGCCGGCCGCCTCGAGGAAGGCGTCGAGACCCGGACCCGGCAGCGCCAGGATCAGGCCGGGATTGGTGCAGAACTGTCCGGCGCCGAGCGTCAGCGAGGCCGCGAAGGCCTTGCCGATCGCGGCACCCCGCGCGGCGAGCGCGCCGGGGAACAGCAGCACCGGGTTGATGCTGCTCATCTCGGCGTAGACCGGGATCGGCGACGGGCGCCCGGCCGCGATCGCCATCAGGGCGGTGCCGCCCCGGCGCGAGCCCGTGAAGCCGACGGCCGCGATCCGGGGATCGGCCACCAGCCCCTGCCCGATCGACTGGCCGGCATCGAACAGCAGCGAGAAGGTCCCCTCCGGCAGGCCGCAGGACGCAACCGCCTTCTGGACGGCGCGGCCGACCAGTTCCGAGGTGCCGGGATGGGCGGGATGGGCCTTGACCACCACCGGGCAACCCGCCGCCAGGGCCGAGGCGGTGTCGCCCCCCGCCACCGAGAAGGCCAGCGGGAAGTTCGAGGCGCCGAACACCGCCACCGGGCCGACGGCGATCCGGCGCAGGCGCAGGTCCGGACGGGGCAGCGGCTTGCGGTCCGGAAGGGCCGGGTCGATCCGCGCCTCGACGTAGCTGCCCTCGCGGACGACGCCGGCGAACAGGCGCAGCTGGCCGACCGTCCGGGCGCGCTCGCCCTCGATCCGCGGCCGGGGCAGCCCCGTCTCGGCCATGCAGCGAGTGACGAGGTCGTCCCCGATCTCCAGGATGTTCGCGGCGATCGCTTCCAGGAAGCCGGCCCGCGCCTCCGGGTCGGTCTCGCGGAAGGTGTCGAAGGCGGCCTCGGCGAGCGCGCAGGCCCGGTCGAGGTCGCCCCGGCTCGCGCCCGGGAAATCCGGCTCCAGGGCCTGTCCGGTGGCCGCCTCGACGGCCCGGAAGGCCGCCTCGGTGCCGCGCCGCGCCTCGGCGCCGATCAGGTTCTCGCCGCGCAGGGTCATGAGCTGCTCCTCTCGGTGGGGGTGCGGGCGGGCCGCACCGGGACGGCGCGCGCGGGCGGTCAGCCCCGCTGCGCCGCCAGGGCCTTCTCGCGGATGGCCGCGAGGGTCATGGTCGGGGTGAGCGCCTCGGGATCGACGAGGCAGTGGATCATGGCCGGCAGCCCGGAGGCGATGCCGCGCTCGAAGGCGGGGGCGAACTCCTCGGTGCGCTCCACCCGTTCGCCGTGGCCGCCGAAGGCGCGGGCCAGCGCCGCGAAGTCGGGGTTGCGCAGCTCGGTCGCCGAGACGCGGCCGGGATACTCGCGCTCCTGGTGCATCCGGATCGTGCCGTACATGCCGTTGTCGAGCACCACCACCACGACGGCGATCCCGTACTGAACCGCGGTCGCGAATTCCTGCACGGTCATCATCACGTCGCCGTCGCCGGCCAGCGCCACGACGATCCGCTCCGGGCGGCTGCGCTTCGCCATCACGGCGGCGGGCAGGCCGTAGCCCATCGAGCCGGAGGTCGGTGCGAGCTGCGTGCCGAAGGCGCGGAACCGGTAATAGCGGTGGACCCAGGTGGCGAAGTTGCCGGCGCCGTTGCAGATCACCGCGTCCGGCGGCAGCCGCTGGCGCAGCCACGCGATCGCCGCGCCGTACTGGAACGCGCCGGGCTTCGGCTCAGGCGTCTCGGACCACGCGCGGTAGGCGGCATGGGCCTCGGCGGCGCGGCCGGTGCCGGTGGCCTCGAACTCCGGCAGGACCGCGCAGAAGGTCTCGGGCGCCGCCTCGATCGCCAGCGCCGGCTGGTAGACCCGGCCGAGTTCCGCCGCGTCGGCGTGGACGTGGACCAGCGGCAGGCCGGGATCGGGGATGCCGAGAAGGCCGTAGGATTGCGCCGGCATCTCGGAGAGGCGCCCGCCCACCATCAGCAGCAGGTCGGCCTCTCGGATCCGGGCGAGCAGCGCCGGGTTCGGCCCGATCCCGAGCTCGCCCGCGAAGTTCGGGTGGTCGGCGGGGAAGAGCTGGGCCCGCCGGAACGAGACCGCCACCGGCAGGTCGTGGCGCTCGGCCCAGGCGGCCAGGGCGGCGACGGCGCCTTCCGTCCAGCGGGAGCCGCCGAGCAGCACCACCGGCCGCCGCGCCTCCGCCAGCATGGCCCGCAGGCGCGCGAGATCGTCCCCCGACGGGGCCGGCGCGGCCGGGACGACGCGCGGCGCGTCCGGCACGGCCACGACGTCGTCGAGCATGTCCTCCGGCAGGGCGACCACGACGGGGCCCGGGCGGCCCTGCAGCGCGACCCGGAAGGCCCGGGCGAGGATCTCCGGGATGCGCGCCGCGTCGTCGATCTCCACCGCCCACTTGGCGACGCCGCCGAACATCTGGCGGTAGTCGACCTCCTGGAAGGCCTCGCGGTCGCGCATGCGCCGGGCGATCTGGCCGACGAACAGGATCATCGGCGTCGAATCCTGGCGGGCAATGTGCACGCCGGCGGAGGCGTTGGTGGCGCCGGGCCCCCGGGTCACGAAGCAGATGCCAGGGCGGCCCGCGAGCTTGCCGGCGGCCTCGGCCATGATCGCCGCGCCGCCCTCCTGCCGGCAGACCAGCACGTCGATGCCGCTGTCGCGCAGGGCGTCGAGCACCGCGAGATAGCTCTCGCCGGGGACGCAGGTCACGCGCTCGACGCCCTGCGCGCGGAGCTGGTCGACGAGCACCTGCGCGCCGGTGCGTGGGGGCAATCCGCTCAAGCCGTTCCTCCCTGGCGCTCGGGCCGCGTCCGGGACATGGCGCCGGGATCGGCCGTGGATCCGCCCGCCGCTGAGATGCGTCTGATATCCCAGTCTCAGAATAGGGGCGGGTTCGGGGCGGTCAACCTGTCAGACCAGGGGGCGCCGGTCGAGGGCCCGGCGTGTCATCCGGTCGAGAAAGTCGAACAGCGTCCCGATCCCGGCAAGGGCCGCCCCCGCGTCGCGCGCCGCGATGCCCGACACGATCGCCGCGTGGATCGCCGCGCAGTCCGGGAAGCTCGCGGTCGGCTCGTAGGTGTACCAGAACCGTCGCGACTGCGCGTGCAGCGCCGCCATGGTGCCGGCGAGCGTCGGGTTGTAGGCGGCGCCGACTAGCCCCTCGTGCAGGGCGCGCTTGTGCCGGAAATACGCTTCCCGGTCGCGGGCCTCGGCGGTGCGGCGCAGCCCGCCGACGCGATCCAGCAGCCGCGCCATGTCGTCCTCGGTGCCCCGCGCGATGGCGCAGCGGGCCACGGTCTCGTCGAGGGGCCGCCGCACCTCCAGCAGCTCGAGGTGCCTGATGATGTCGACCTGGGTGACGAGGACGCCGCGGCGCGGGTGGACCTCCACGAACCCGATCGTCTTCAGCCGTGCCAGGGCCTCGCGGACCGGGGTCCGGCCGAGGCCCAGCTCCGCGCCGAGTTCGCCTTCGGAGACCATCGCGCCCGGCGCGAGGCGGCGGCTGATGATCATCTGCTCGATGGCATCGTAGGCGGTCTCGGCGAGCGAGCGCGGCCTGCGCGCCTCCGCCGCCGAGGCGCTGCCGCCCGCAAAGTCCAATTCGGCCAAGGGCTTCCCCGTCGATCTCCGCTCGGGTCGGTCGCGACCCGCGCCGGTTGACAATGGCGCGGCGCCCCGTGTTACTCAAGAGCTGGGATATCAGTCTGCGCCCAGCGCGGACGGGAGCCAAGGCCGGCGCAAGCGACGCGTGATTGTCACCGTCCGCGGGTGCCGAGACCGAGGCCCGGGGAGGAGAAGCGAATGTCCGGGTTGTCCCCTGAGACGCGCGCCAAGCTGAAGACCGTCAGCACGGCCACGCTGATGACCGCCCTCTACAAGCGCGGCTTCCGCAACCAGATGATCCAGGGCGTGCTGCCCCTGAAGGCCGGCGGCCCGACGATGGTCGGCGAGGCCTACACCCTGCGCTACATCCCGGCCCGGGAGGACCTGAACCCGATCACGGTGTTCCGCGACCGCGCGCACCCGCAGCGCAAGGCCGTGGAGGAGTGCCCGCCCGGCGCCGTGATGGTGATCGACAGCCGGAAGGACGCCCGGGCCGCCTCCGCGGGCTCGATCCTGGCGACCCGGCTGATGGTGCGCGGCTGCGCCGGGCTCGTCACCGACGGCGGCTTCCGCGATGCCGACGAGATCGCCCGGCTGGAGATGCCGAGCTACCACGCGCGCCCGTCGGCGCCGACGAATCTCACGGTCCACCAGGCGATCGACATCAACGTGCCGATCGGCTGCGGCGACGCGCCCGTCTTCCCCGGCGACGTGATCGTCGGCGACGGCGACGGGGTGGCGGTGATCCCGGCCCACCTCGCTGACGCGGTCGCCGACGAGGCCGTGGAGATGACCGCCTACGAGGATTTCGTCACCGAGGAGGTACGCAAGGGCCGCACAATCCTCGGCCTCTACCCTGCCACCGACGAGCAGAGCCTCGCCGATTTCGCCGCCTGGCGGACGCGGACCGGCCGCTGAGCGTGCCGCACCGGCCCGCTCCGGCCCGGCCCGCGATCGGCAAAGGGCCGGGACGCGTCGGATTCGGCTCGGGGGGACGCCATGGCGGCGGGGTTGCGCGGGGGCGATGCGGCGCCGGAGATCGAGCGGCGGACGGTCGCCAAGGTGTCGCGGCGTCTGCTGCCGCTGATCGTCCTCATCTACTTCGTCGCCTACATGGACCGGACCAACGTCGGCTTCGCGGCGTTCGGGCTGAGCCGGGAATTCGGGTTCTCCGCCACGGTCTACGGCTGGGCGGCCGGCATCTTCTTCCTCGGCTACGTCATCTTCGAAGTGCCGAGCAACGTCCTCCTGGAGCGCGCCGGGGCGCGGCTCTGGATCGCCCGGATCATGGTCACCTGGGGGCTGGTGGCGGGCAGCATGGCGCTCATCACCGGCCCGACGAGCTTCCTCGCCCTGCGCTTCCTGCTGGGCGTGGCCGAGGCCGGCTTCTTCCCCGGCGTGATCCTGTACTTCACCTACTGGTTCCCGAAGCGGTACCGGGCGCGCGTGGTCGCCGCGCTGTTCCTCGCGGTCCCGGGCTCGAACGCCCTCACGGCGGTGATCTCGGGGGCGCTGCTCCAGCTCGACGGGGCGCTCGGCCTGCACGGCTGGCAGTGGCTGTTCCTCCTCGAGGCGGCGCCCTCGATCCTGCTGGCCTTCGCGGTCCTGGCGCTGATGACCGACCGGCCCGAACAGGCCGCGTGGCTCACGTCCGAGGAGCGGTTGTGGCTCGGGACCGCGATCGCGGCGGAGCGGGACGGCACGGTCCGGGCCCACGGGCCCTTCACCCTGGGGCAGGTCCTGACCGACCGGCGCGTGCTCGCGCTGGGCGCGATGTACTTCAGCATCGGTACCGCCACCTACGGCATCACCTTCTTCCTGCCGCCGATCCTGAAGAGCCTGCACCTCACCGACTGGGAGACGGGGGTCGCGACGGCGGTGCCCTACGGCGTCGGGACCCTGGGCATGATCGCCTGGAGCTGGTCGTCGGACCGGCGCGACGAGCGCCGCTGGCACTTCGCGATCGCCGCGCTGGTCGCCGCCCTCGGCCTCGTCGTCTCCGGCCCCATGCTCGGCAGCCTCTGGGCGCTCGCGGCGATGTCGGTGGCCACGATCGGGCTCTACGGGAGCAAGCCCGCCTTCTGGGCGATGCCGGGGGAGTTCCTGGCCGGGCCCGCGGCCGCCGGGGGGATCGCGCTGATCAACGCGATCGGCAATCTCGGCGGCTTCGTCGGCCCCTACGTCCTGGGCTGGCTGAAGGATTATACCGGGACCTACGAGGCCGGCCTCTATTTCCTGGCGGCTTGCGCGCTCGCCGCCGCGGCGATCACGCTCGTCGCGGGCCGCCCGGCCGGGTCGAACGCGTGAGACCGGAGACAGAGCGATGACCGCGCGCAAGAAGACCCTGGAGGATCTGCGCAGCCAGCGCTGGTTCGGCGCCACCGACCTGCGCAGCTTCGGCCACCGCTCCCGCATGCTGCAGATGGGCTACGAGCGGGCGGATTTCACCGGCAAGCCGATCGTCGGCATCATCAACACCTGGAGCGACATCAACCCCTGCCACCAGCATTTCCGCGAGCGCGTCGAGCACGTGAAGCGCGGCGTCTGGCAGGCGGGCGGCTTCCCGATCGAGCTGCCGGCGCTGTCGCTGTCGGAGAACTTCGTCAAGCCGACCACGATGCTCTACCGCAACCTCCTGGCCATGGAGGTGGAAGAACTGCTGCGCCAGCACCCCGTGGACGGCGCGGTGCTGATGGGCGGCTGCGACAAGACCACACCCGGCACGGTGATGGGCGGGATCTCCATGGACCTGCCGATGGTGTTCCTGCCGGCGGGACCGATGATGCGCGGCCATTTCGGCGGGACGATCCTGGGCTCGGGCTCGGATGTCTGGAAGTACTGGGCCGAGAAGGAGGCCGGGAACATCACCACGCAGGAATGGAACGACATGGAGGCGGGCATCGCCCGCTCCGCCGGAACCTGCATGACCATGGGCACGGCCTCCACCATGACGGCGATCACCGAGGCCCTGGGTTTATCGCTGCCCGGTTCGGCCTCGATCCCGGCGGCCGACGCCGACCATCCGCGCATGGCCGGCGCCTGTGGCCGGCGCATCGTCGAGATGATCTGGGAAGACCTGAAGCCGTCCGACATCCTCGACCGCCGCTCGGTCGACAACGCGCTGGTGGTCCACAACGCGCTCGCCGGCTCCACCAACGCGATGATCCACCTCGTGGCCATGGCCGGTCGGGCCGGTATCCCGGTCAAGCTCACCGAGTTCGACGAGTTCGCCCAGAAGGTGCCGGTCATCGCCAACCTCCGGCCCTCGGGTCAGTGGCTCATGGAGGATTTCCACATCGCGGGCGGCATCCGCGCCCTGATGGCGCGCCTGTCCCCCCTCCTCCACCTCGACGCCCGCTCGGTCACCGGCGGCACGATCGGCGACGGGGTGGCCGGCATGCGGGTGTTCAACGACGACGTGATCCGGCCGCTCGACCGGCCGATCGTCGCCATGGGCGGGACCGCGATCCTGTACGGCAACCTCGCTCCCGACGGCTGCGTGATCAAGCCGCCGGCCGCCGACCCGCGGCTGCTGCAGCACACCGGTCCCGCGCTGGTCTTCGACAGCTACGACGCGATGAGCGCGGCGGTGAACGACCTCGACCTCGACGTCACGCCCGACCACGTGATGATCCTGCGCAATGCCGGCCCGATCGGCGGCCCCGGCATGCCGGAATGGGGCATGCTGCCGATCCCCAAGGTGCTGCTCCGGCAGGGCGTGCGCGACATGGTCCGCATCTCGGACGCGCGGATGAGCGGCACGAGCTACGGCGCCTGCATCCTGCACGTGGCGCCGGAATCGGCAGCGGGCGGTCCGCTCGCGGCCGTGCGCGACGGCGACCTCATCTCCGTGGACGTGCCCGGGCGCCGGATCCACCTGCACCTCGACGACGCCGAGATCGCGGCGCGGGTGAAGGCGTTCCGGCCGCCGGACCGGTCTTATCCGCGGGGCTACAACCGGCTGTTCGCCCAGCACGTGCGGCAGGCCAACGAGGGCTGCGATTTCGACTTTCTGGAGGGCGCCGGGGGGATCCCGGAACCCGAGATCCACTGACCGGCCCGAGCCGTCGGCAACAGGCGGCGGGCCCAACCACAGGGAGGTAACATGGTGACGATCGCGCGCAGGGGCCTGCTCGCCGGAGCGGCCCTGCTCGGCGCCGCGCGGGCGGTCGGGGCCGGCTGGGAGCCGTCGCAGCGGGTGCCGGACCCGGCCGTCGAGATCCTCGACCCGGCCTTCGCCAAGTACCGGCTCGCCTCGGCAACGGTGGAGCGGGTCGCCACCGGCTTCCGCTGGGCCGAGGGGCCGGTCTGGTTCGGCGACATGGGATCGCTGCTGTTCAGCGACGTCGTCAACGACCGGATCATGAAGTGGGAGGAGGCGTCCGGCGCGCTCTCGGTGTTCCGCAAGCCGTCGAACTACGCCAACGGCAACACCCGCGACCGGCAGGGCCGGCTGGTCACCTGCCAGCACAGGACCCGCAGCGTCACCCGGACCGAGCACGACGGCAGCATCACCACGCTGATGGACCGGTTCGACGGCAAGCCGCTGAACTCGCCGAACGACGTGGTCTGCCATTCCGACGGTGCGGTCTGGTTCACCGACCCGGCCTTCGGGCCGAACCCGCACGAGTCGATGGCCGCGCCGGAGCTTCCCGGCAACGTCTACCGGATCGATCCGAGGACGGGACAGGCCAGCGTCGCGGTCGAGGGCGTGGCGGGTCCGAACGGGCTCTGCTTCTCGCCGGACGAGTCCAAGCTCTACCTCATCGAGGCGCGGGCGAAGCCGAACCGCCTGATCCGCGTCTACGACGTGGTCGAGAACGGCACCAGGACCGCGAACGGCCGCGTCTTCTACGATGCCGGGACCGGCACGCCGGACGGCTTTAAGGTCGACGTCGACGGCAATCTCTGGTGCGGCTGGGGGATGAGCGAGGCGGAGGACGGGGTCATCGTGCTCTCGCCTCAGGCCAAGCTGATCGGCCGGATCCGCTTGCCGGAGCGCTGCGCCAACCTGTGCTTCGGCGGACTCAACCGCAACCTGCTGCTGATGACGTCCACGCACTCGGTCTATTCACTGTACGTGAACACGCGGGGTGCGGGGACCTGCTGAGGTTGGATGGGCGGCTCGCGCCGCCCTGCCGTCCTTGCGGAGCGAAGCAATCCAGGGGCGTCACGCCGACCGATGTCGCGATGCCCTGGGTCGCTTCGCTGCGCTCGCGATGACGGTGGTGCCCCGTCCCTACTCCGCCGCCTGCGGCATGTACCGCGCCGGATCGTAGTTCAGGATCGGGCCGAGCCAGCGCTCGACGTCGCGGACATCCATCCCCTTGCGGGCGGCGTAATCCTCGACCTGATCCCGCTCCACCTTGGCGACGCCGAAATAGTGCGCCTCCGGGTGGGCAATGTAGATCCCCGATACCGAGGAACCCGGCCACATCGCGTAGGACTCGGTGAGCTTCACGCCGATCCGGCTCTCCGCCTTCAGCAGGTCGAACACGGTGGTCTTCTCGGTGTGGTCGGGCTGGGCCGGATAGCCCGGGGCCGGGCGGATGCCGTCGTACTTCTCCAGAACGAGTTCCTCGGGCCCGTAGGCCTCGTCGGACGCGTAGCCCCAGAACTCCTTGCGCACCCGCTCGTGCATCCGCTCGGCGAAGGCCTCGGCGATGCGGTCGGCGAGCGCCTTCACGAGGATCGCCCGGTAATCGTCGTTCGCCCGCTCGAACCGCTCGGCGATCCGCACTTCCTCCAGGCCCGCCGTGACCACGAAGCCGCCGACATAGTCGGCGATGCCGGTCTCGGCCGGGGCGACGAAGTCCGACAGGCAGGTGTTCGACCGCCCGTCGCGCTTCGAGAGCTGCTGGCGCAGGCCGTGGAAGGTGGCGAGCCGCTCCGACCGGCTCTCGCCGGTGTAGAGCGCGATGTCGTCACCGACGCTGTTGGCCGGCCAGAAGCCGATCACTGCCTTCGGGTTGAACCAGCGCTCCTCAACGATCTGCTTCAGCATCGCCTGCGCGTCCTCGTAGAGGGCGCGGGCGGCCGGGCCCTGCTCGGGATCGTCCAGGATCGCCGGGAAGCGGCCCTTGAACTCGTAGGTCTGCAGGAACGGCGTCCAGTCGATGTAGGGCACGAGGTCGGCGACCTCGTAGGAGCCGTAGACCCTCGTGCCGGTGAAGGTCGGCTTGGCCGGCTTGTAGCCCGACCAGTCGATCCTGAAGGCGTTGGTCCGCGCCTTCGCGAGCGGCAGCCGCTGCTTGTCGGCCTCCGAGCGCCTGTGGGCGTCCGCCACCTTGGCGTACTCGGCCCGGACCTTCTCGATCGTCGGCCCACGAGTCTCCTTCGAGATCAGGCTCGACACCACGCCGACCGCGCGGCTCGCGTCGGTGACGTAGACCGCCTGCCCCTTGGCGTAGGCTGGGTGGATCTTCACCGCCGTGTGGACGCGGCTGGTGGTGGCGCCGCCGATCAGCAGCGGCACGTCGAGGCCCTCGCGCTCCATCTCGCCGGCCACGTGGACCATCTCGTCCAGCGACGGGGTGATCAGGCCCGACAGGCCGACGATGTCGACCTTCTCGGTCTTGGCGGTCTCCAGGATCTTGGCGGCCGGCACCATCACCCCGAGATCGATGATCTCGTAGTTGTTGCAGGCCAGCACGACGCCGACGATGTTCTTGCCGATGTCGTGGACGTCGCCCTTCACGGTCGCCATCAGCACCTTGCCGGCGGCCTGGCGCTTGCCGTCGCCGCCGTTGGCGCGCTTCTCCTCCTCCATGAACGGCTCGAGATAGGCGACCGCCTGCTTCATCACGCGGGCCGACTTCACCACCTGCGGCAGGAACATCTTGCCGGAGCCGAACAGGTCGCCGACCACGTTCATGCCGGCCATCAGCGGGCCCTCGATGACGTGGAGCGGGCGCTCGGCTGAGGCCCGCGCCTCCTCGGTGTCGGCCACGATGTACTCGGTGATGCCGTTGACCAGCGCGTGCTCGATCCGCTTCCCGACCGGAGCCTCGCGCCAGGTCAGGTCGGCGGTCTTGGCCTGGGCCGATGCGCCGGTCTTGAAGCGCTCGGCGGCCTCCAGCAGGCGCTCGGTCGAATCCTCGCGGCGGTTGAGGACGACGTCCTCGCAGAGCTCGCGCAGCTCCGCCGGGATCTCGTCGTAGACGGCGAGCTGGCCGGCATTGACGATGCCCATGTCCATGCCGGCCTTGATGCAGTGGAACAGGAACACCGCGTGCATGGCCTCGCGCACCGGCTCGTTGCCGCGGAAGGCGAAGCTGAGGTTCGAGACGCCGCCCGAGATGTGGGCGTGCGGCAGGGTCTCGCGGATCGTGCGGGTCGCCTCGATGAAGGCCACGCCGTACGGGTTGTGTTCCTCGATACCCGTGGCGACGGCAAAGATGTTCGGATCGAAGATGATGTCCTCGGGCGGGAAGCCGACCTGCTCGGTCAGGATCCGGTAGGCCTTGGTGCAGATCTCGACCTTGCGTTCGTAGGAATCCGCCTGCCCCTGCTCGTCGAAGGCCATCACCACCACGGCGGCCCCGTAGGAGCGGCAGATCTTGGCGGCTTCGATGAACTTCTCCTCGCCCTCCTTCATGGAGATCGAGTTCACGATCGGCTTGCCCTGGATGCACTTGAGGCCGGCCTCGATCACCTCGAACTTCGAGGAATCGACCATCACGGGCACCCGGGCGATGTCGGGCTCGGCGGCGACGAGGTTCAGGAACTCGACCATCGCCTTCTGCGAGTCGAGCAGGCCCTCGTCCATGTTGACGTCGATCACCTGGGCGCCGGCCGCCACCTGATCGCGGGCGACGTCCAGCGCCGCCGCGTAGTCGCCGTTGGTGATGAGCTTGCGGAACTTGGCCGAGCCGGTGACGTTCGTGCGCTCGCCCACGTTCACGAACGGGATTTCCGGCGTGAGCACGAAGGGCTCGAGGCCCGACAGACGCATCAGGCGCGGCACCTCGGGGATCGGCCGCGGCGCCTTGCCGGCGACGGCCTCCGCGATGGCGCGGATATGGTCCGGGGTGGTGCCGCAGCAGCCGCCGACCATGTTGACGAGGCCGGATTCGGCGAACTCGCCGACCAGCTTGCCCATGGCCTCCGGGCTCTCGTCGTAGAGGCCGAACTCGTTCGGCAAGCCGGCATTCGGATAGGCGCAGACCAGCGTGTCGCAGATCCGCGACAGCTCGGCGATGTGGCCGCGCATCTCGCGGGCGCCGAGCGCGCAGTTGAGGCCGAAGGTCAGCGGCTCGGAATGGCGCAGGGAGTGCCAGAAGGCCGCCGGGGTCTGGCCCGACAGGGTGCGGCCCGAGAGATCCGTGATCGTGCCGGAGATCTGGATCGGCAGGCGGATGCCGGTCTCGTCGAAGACCTGCCACGCCGCCGCGACCGCAGCCTTGGCGTTGAGCGTGTCGAAGATGGTCTCGATCAGGATCAGCTCGGCGCCGCCGTCGATCAGGCCGCGGACCTGCTCCACGTAGGCCTGCTTCACCTGGTCGAAGGTCACGGCCCGGAAGCCCGGGTTGTTCACGTCCGGCGAGATCGACAGGGTGCGGTTCGTCGGGCCGATGGCGCCGGCCACGAAGCGGCGGCGGCCGTCCTTCTCCTCGGCGAGCTTGGCGGCCTCGCGGGCGAGCCGCGCTCCTTGAGCGTTCAGCTCGTGGATGATCGACTCCATGCCGTAATCGGCCTGGGCGATGGTGGTGCCCGAGAAGGTGTTGGTCTCGCAGACGTCGGCGCCGGCCAGGAAGTAGTCGAGGTGGATCTGCCGGATCGCGTCGGGCTGGGTCAGGATCAGGAGGTCGTTGTTGCCCTTCTGATCGTGCCCGTGATCCCTGAACCGGTCGCCGCGAAAGTCCTCTTCCGAGAACTTCAGGCGCTGGATGACGGTGCCCATCGCCCCGTCGAGGACGAGGATCTTCTCCGCGGCGCGGTGGCGCAAGGCCTTCGCGATCTCGGTGCCGTCGACGGGGGCAAAATCGGTCATCGTGCGTCCTGTCAGATCACCTCGTCCTGAGGTGCCGGAGCGAAGCGGAGGCCTTGGAGGCCTCCAGATATCTCGGTGTTCCCTGGAGCCTTCCTTCGGGGCCGCTCGCGCGGCCCCTCAGGATGAGGTGGAGGGTGGGCTCGATCGGTGTTTTGGGTCGTGCGGTCAGCCCGCCTTTTCCAGGGCGGCAAGCCGCTTCTCGATCGCTTCGAGCCGCTCCTCGACCTCCGCGGCGGCGTAGCGGCCGAGGACCGATTCGCCGTTCACGGCTTCACGCAAATTGTCGAAGCGGCGCTCGAGCCTATCGAAGCGCACACCGTCTACTTCCAGCTTGCGGTCGATGCGCTCGAAACCTGCTTTCATCTCCGCTCTCATCTCCCGGAGGAGCGGAACGATCAAATCCTGCGGCTCAGCCATGGCGGTGCCCCCTGCTGCGCCCGAACCGGGCGCCGCCTGAATTTAAGCCGCGGCCTTCGCGGCCGCCAGCTTCGGCGCCTGGGCGCGCAGGCCGAGCAGGTGGCAGATCGCGTAGACCAAGTCGGAGCGGTTCATCGAGTAGAAGTGGAAGTCGTTGACGCCCTCGTCCACGAGGTCGAGCACCTGCTCGGCCGCCACCGCGCCGGCCACGAGCCGGCGGGTCTCGACGTCGTCCTCCAGCCCCTCGAACCGGGCGGCCAGCCAGTAGGGCACCGAGGCGCCGGTGCGGCGGGCGAAGTTCGCCGCCTGCTTGAAGTTCTGCACCGGCAGGATGCCTGGGATGATCGGGATCGTGATCCCGGCGGCCCGGACCTTGTCCAGGTAGCGCAGGTAGATCTCGTTCTCGAAGAAGAACTGGGTGATCGCCTGGTCGGCCCCGGCATCGACCTTGGCCTTCAGGGCGTCGATGTCGGCGTCGAGGGAGGCCGCCTCGGGGTGCTTCTCGGGATAGGCCGAGACCGAGACCTTGAAGTCGCCGATCCGCTTGATCCCCTTCACCAGCTCTGCGGTCGAGGCGTAGCCCTCCGGGTGCGGCCGGTAGGCGTGGCCGACACCCTCGGCCGGGTCGCCGCGCAGCGCCACGATGTGGCGCACGCCCGCGTCCCAGTAGGACTGGACCACCGCGTCGATCTCGTCGCGGGAGGCGTCCACGCAGGTGAGGTGGGCGGCGGGCTTGAGGCCGGTCTCGCGGACCATGCGGGCGACCGTGTTGTGGGTGCGCTCGCGGGTGGAGCCGCCGGCGCCGTAGGTCACCGAGACGAAGCTCGGCTGCAGCGGCGCGAGGCGCTCGATGGAGTTCCAGAGGATCTTCTCCATCTCGTCGGTCTTCGGGGGGAAGAACTCGATCGAGACGCGGATCGGGTGGTAGCCGTCGCGGCTGGCGCGGTGGGTGGAGCGGCGCATCGGGGTCTCGTCCTCTATGTCGGTCGGTTCAGACGAAGTCTGCGGAGGTCAGTGTCTCAGGCGACGGCGCGCTGAGGCTGTTCTGTGTCGGTGTCGGCCAGCCCGTCCTGAGCCAGTCCGTCCTGGGCCAGCCAGAGGGTGACGGTGAGCTGGCCCGACTCGCGCGGCGTCAGATCGCGGGTGGCGACCGTCGCGAGGCCGGCCTCGGCGAGCCAGCCGGAGACCTGCTCGGCGGAGAAGCCGAGGCGCCGATGGGCCTGCCCGGTGCGGAGGAATTCCAGCTCGTGCGGCGCGAAGTCCACCACCAGCAGGCGGCCGCCCGGCGCCACGAGCCGCGCGGCCCCGCGGAGCGCCCGGGCCGGGTCGTCGAGATAGTGCAGCACCTGATGGACCACGACGAGGTCGAAGCTCGCCCGCGCGAAGGGCGGCGCGTGGATGTCGCCCTGCCGCAGGTCCACTCTTGCCAAGCCCTGGCGCTCCAGGTTGGCCCGGGCGACGGACAGCATGGCGTGGCTCGAATCGAGCCCGGTGGCGCGGCCGGCCCGGGGCGCCAGCAGGCCGAGCATCCGGCCGGTGCCGGTGCCGAGATCGATCAGGCTGCCGATCGGGCGGTCGCCCAGGGCGTCGAGCACCGCGGCCTCCACGATCGCCTCGGGCACGTGCAGCGAGCGCAGCTCGTCCCATTTGGGGGCCAGCCGGGCGAAGAAGGTCGTGGCGGCATCCGCCCGCTGCGCCCGGACGGCGTCGAGGCGCGCGCGGTCCTCCGACAAGGGCGGCGCGGTCCGGTCGAGACCGGACAGAAGCGGGTCCGCCAGGCCGGCGCGGGCGTCGGACAGCCGGAAGAACGCCCAGGCCCCCTCGCGGTGGCGCTCGACCAGCCCGGCCTCCACCAAGAGCTTGAGGTGGCGGGAGATCCGCGGCTGCGACTGACCCAGGATGTCGGTGAGGTCGGACACCGACAGTTCCCCCTCGACGAGCAGCGCCAGGATGCGCAGGCGCGTCTCCTCCGCGGCGGCACGCAGGACGCCCAGGGCTTCCGGAAAGGGGATCGACCCCGCTTCTTGCCTGCGTTCGATAGACATAAAGATATGTTTATGTCCGTTTTCTTGCGGGCGCAAGCACGATCTTGATCGGGTCCAAGACGGCGCGTGACGGCTCCCGACGGCATTGCCGAACCGATGAGACCGAAGCGCGGCGGCGGCGTTGATGGCAGGGTCGATGACTGGATCGATGACAGGGCCGCGGACCGCGTGCCCGGGGAGGCACGCATGGCCGAGAGCCCGTTCCCGCAGATCACGCTGGTCCGCCACGGCGAGACCGCCTGGAGCCGGTCCGGTCAGCATACCGGGCGCAGCGACATCCCCCTGACGCCGGAGGGTGAGGACGCGGCGCGCGCCCTCGCACCGCGCCTGGCGCGCCGCGCCTACGCGGAGGTGTGGTCGAGCCCGTCGGGCCGGGCGGCCACGACCTGCGCGCTGGCGGGCTTCGGCGACCGCCGCGCGACCGACCCGGATCTCGCCGAGTGGGATTACGGCGCCTACGAGGGCCGGACCACGAAGGCGATCCTGGCCGAGCGGCCGGACTGGCGGCTGTTCCGCGACGGCTGCCCCGGCGGCGAGACGGCGGCGGATGTCGGTGCCCGGGCGGACCGGGTCATCGCCCGGGCCCGCGCCCGCGACGCCGACCTCATCGTCTTCTCCAGCGCACATTTTCTGCGGGTGCTGGCCGCGCGCTGGATCGGCCTGGAGCCGCGGTGCGGCGCGCTCCTCGTCCTCGGCACCGCGAGCGTCTCGGTGCTCGGCTACGAGCACGACCGCACCGAGCCGGTGCTGCGCGCCTGGAACGGGTAGGCGCTAGCGCAGCCAGTACCCGTCGGGCGCCAACGCCTGGGGCATCGGCTCGCCGAGGGCGTGGTGGACGATGCGGTCCACGGCGCGGACCATGGCGTCGAGGGGCAGGTCATTGGGCTCGGTGCCGAACGGCTCCTCGAGCTCGTCCCCAAGAGCGTCCAGGCCGAAGAACGTGTAGGCCACGAGCGCCACCACGACCGGGGTCGCCCAGCCGAGCGAGCCGGTGAGGCCCACCGGCAGGAGCAGGCAGTAGAGCCACGCCGTCCGGTACACGAGCAACGTGTAGGCGAAGGGCAGCGGCGTGTTGGCGAGCCGCTCGCAGGCGGTGTGCACGCCCGACAGCGCCTCGATCCGGGCCTCGAGGATGCCGAACTGGATGTCGCTGAGCCGGCCCGCGCGCGTCAGCGCGGCGAGGTCTCGGGTGATGGCGGCCAGGACCGAGTCGGTGGGGTTCGGGCCGGACAGGTCCGATCCGGGGCTCGTCCGGTCGACGGCGGCGGCCTCGTCCAGGTCGCGCAGCCGGGCGTGGAGGCCGTGCGCGAAGGCCGACAGGCGCCGGAGCTGGAGCGCGGCCTCCCGCTCGGGCAGCAGGGCCGGGAGGGCGCGGGCGAGGTTGCGCACCTCGCCGATCAGGTTGCCCCAGTGCTTCCGGGCCTCCCACCAGCGCTCGTAGCAGGCGTTGTTGCGAAAGCTCAGGAAGATCGAGAGGGCGAGGCCGACCACGGTGAACGGCGTCACCCCCGCGCTGACCGGGAACAGCGCGGGCCACCGCGATTCCGCCCACACCACCGCGCACGAGACCGCGACGATCCCCGCGAGCTTGGGCGCCACCCGCGGCACGATCGAGCCGCGCAGGGTGAACAGCAGGGTCAGCAGGTTGGGCCGGGTGCGGACGATCATCGGGGCTTCGGCGGTGCGGTGCTGCCGTCCTGCCCTGCCCCCTCCGGTCCCGCAACCGACGTCTCTGTGAGCTCGGCAGTTCGATCGACCAAGGCCGGGCCGCGGACCGGCCGCGGACGGGTCTCAGACGGTCTCCGCCTCCCACAGCCACGCCGCCCCGCGCACGCCCGACGCGTCGCCGTGCAGGCTCGCTCGCACGGGCGTGTCGAAGGCGTCGGAGAAGACGTGGGGGGCGATCGCCGCCGGCAGGCCCGCGATCAGCTCCGGGATGCGGGACAGGCCGCCGCCGATCACGATCACGTCCGGGTCGAGGAGGTTCACCACCTGGGCGGCCGCGCGCCCGAGCCGCTCGAGGTGGACGGCGAGCGTCTCCCGCGCGGCCGAACTCCCGGCCCGGGCCTCGGCGACGACCGCCTCGGCGGTGAGGTTGCCGCCGTGCCGCCGCGCGTGGTCGGCGGCCAGCCCGGGGCCGGACAGCCAGGTCTCGACGCAGCCCCGGCGGCCGCAATAGCAGGCTGCGCCCGGCCGCTCGTCGTCGCGGGGCGCCGGCAGGGGGCCGTGGCCCCACTCGCCCGCGATGCCGTTGCGGCCCGTGAGCACCCGTCCGTCGAGGGCGATGCCGGACCCGACGCCGGTGCCCAGGATCACCGCCCAGACCACGCGGGCCCCGGCGCCGGCGCCGTCGATCGCCTCCGACACCGCCAGACAGTTGGCGTCGTTCTCGATCCGGAGCGGGCGCTCAAGGCGCGCGCCGAGATCGGCCGCGAACGGGTGTCCGTTGAGCCAGTGCGAGTTGGCGTTGCGCACGAGGCCCGTCGCCGGGGACAGGCTCCCGGGCATGCCGATGCCGACGCTGCAGGGCGCGCCGGCCTCGGCCTCGAGGCGCAGGACGAGGTCGGCCACGGCCTCGACGGTGGCCCGGTAGGCGCCCCGCGGGGCGGGCATCCGCGCCTCGGCCAGGGTCGACCCGTCCCGGCCGAGCACGATCCCGGCGATCTTGGTGCCGCCGAGATCGATCCCGAGACGCGGGCGACCCGCGTTCTCCGCCGTCGGCGATCCCATCACTCGGCGGCGGCGACCTTGCTGTCGGTGCCCATCGGCTGCGGCGACTCGTCGGCGATGTGGGTGCCGATGGCGACCGGGTGGGCCATCACCTCGTTGAGCTTGGCGACGTCGAGCTCGCCTTCCCAGCGGCTAACCACCACGCAGGCGACGCCGTTGCCCACGAGGTTGGTGAGCGCGCGGCACTCGGACATGAACTTGTCGATGCCGAGGACCAGGGTCATGGCGGCGACCGGCACCGGGCTGTTGGGGATCGCCGAGAGCGTCGCCGCCAGGGTGATGAAGCCGGCACCCGTGACGCCCGATGCGCCCTTCGAGGTCAGCATCGCCACCAGGATGATGGTCGCGTACTGGCTGATCGACAGGTCCACGCCCACGGCCTGCGCCAGGAACAGCGTCGCCAGCGTCATGTAGATGTTGGTGCCGTCGAGGTTGAACGAGTAGCCGGTCGGGACCACGAGGCCGACGACCGAGTCCGAGGCGCCGAGGCGGCGCATCTTGGTCATGAGCTGCGGCAGCACCGTCTCGGAGGACGACGTGCCGACCACGATCAGCAGCTCGTCCTTGATGTAGGCGAGGAAGCGCAGGATCGAGAAGCCCGCGACCCGGGCGATCGTCCCGAGCACCACGAGCACGAACAGGATCGCCGTGATGTAGAAGGTGCCGACCAGCCACGCGAGGTCGTAGACCTTCTGGATGCCGTACTCGCCGATCGTGAACGCCATGGCGCCGAAGGCGCCGACGGGGGCGAGCTTCACGACGATGCCGATGATCCGGAAGAAGATCTGGCCGGCGGTGTCGATCGCGTGGTTCACCGAGGCCGCGCGCTCGCCGAGATTCGTCACAACGACGCCGGTGAGGATCGAGATCAGCAGCACCTGCAGCAGGTCGCCGGTGGCGAAGGGGTCGAGGAAGCTCTTCGGGATGATCGCCAGGATGTGGGCGACGGTGGAATCGGCGGCCGCCTTGCTGGCGTAGGTCGCGACCTTGCTGGCGTCGAGCTTCGACGGATCGGCGTTGAAGCCGGCGCCGGGCCGGATCACCTCGCCGACGATGACGCCGATCAGCAGCGCGATGGTGGACACCACCTCGAAGTAGACCAGCGCCTTCAGGCCGACGCGGCCGACCTTCTTCAGGTCGCCGATCGACGCGATGCCGTGGACGATCGTGCAGAAGATGATCGGCGCGATCATCATCTTGATCAGGCCGATGAAGGCGTCGCCGAGCCACTTCATCGACTTGCCGGTGGCCGGGTCGTACCAGCCGAGCAGCACGCCGAGCGCGATGGCGATCAGCACCTGGATGTAGAGCACCTTGTACCAGGGCTCGCGGGGCGCTGCGGCGGGAGCCGTCGCCTGGATTGCCTGTGCCATGTCCATCCCGTGCGACGACCGCGCACCCTCCCGATTTGCCGGCACGCTAGCGACTATCACCCGGCGCCTCAACGGCTGCACGCTTATCCGCCCGGAACCATCCGTGACAAAAACCTGTCATTCCCGGACGAAGATCTCTCGTATCCGAGAGCCGCGGACCCGCGAAAACAGACGGGCCGCAGCGCGATCTGCGCTGCGGCCCGGTCGTGCCTCGCGTCGTTGCGACGCGGGTCAGGTCTGCTGCTGGGTCCGGCGGGGGCGGACGGTCCAGCGCTCGAACATCGAGGCGGGATCCTCGCTCTTCCCGTCCTTGTTCTCGGCGGCGGGATCGGGCTGCTGGTGGATCGCCGCGCCGAGGGCCTGCGACAGGCTCTCGATGACGTCGTCGATGCGGGCATCCCCGTGCAGGGCGTCGCCGCTACCGGATTGCGGGGCGGGCGTCTCGGCGGCCGGCGCGGCGTGTGCGGCCGCTTCCGGCGCGGGCTCCGGCTGCGGCTCGGGCTCGGGGTGATGCTCCGGGGCCGGCTCGGGCGGGCGCGGGGCGGCCGCGGCGGGCTCGGGAGCCGGCGGCGGGGCGGCGACGACCGGCGCGGCGGCGGCCAGCGCCGCGGGAGCCGCGGCCCGGCGCATAGCACCCATCG
This sequence comes from Methylobacterium sp. yr668, assembly GCF_900116245.1. NCBI lineage: Bacteria > Pseudomonadati > Pseudomonadota > Alphaproteobacteria > Hyphomicrobiales > Methylobacteriaceae > Methylobacterium > Methylobacterium sp. yr668. The sequence goes on from NZ_FOZY01000017.1 coordinate 68,382, forward strand.
CACCCTCGTCGGACTCGGTGCTCCGACTGCTGCTGCTACCGTAACGGCCGAAGCCGAAGCGCGGCTCGATCAGGTCCAGCACCGCGTCCAGCGCGGCGTTGCTCAGCGCCACCTCCTCGGCCGCCGGCACGCCCTGGATGGCCAGGGCCGCCCGCTCGAAGTCCGGCTCGCTGCTGACCTCGCGGCCGAACCAGCTCGGGGCGTGGAAGCCGGCGGCCTCGCCGTCATCGTCGAAGGTGACGCTGATCAGGTCCAGGCTGCCGGGGGTGACGTAGCGGTCGATGGCAATCTCGCGCCCGCCGGCATTCAGCGTGGTGCGGTCGTAGGCGGCCTTGCCGGGGCACACGTCCAGCAGGGCGTCGCCGTGGGCGCGCGGGACGTCGGTGCGCTCCTCGACCGGGACGCCGTCCGGCCCCTTGTTCACCAGGACCAACTGGCAGACCTGGCCGTCGACGCGCACGTAGGAGGCCCGGCCGCCCTGGGGCGCGAAGTGACCCTCGGTGATGCGGGCGCCACCCCGCTCCTTGCGGATCAGGCGGACCAGGGATGGTGCGACCAGAAATCGGCGAACGGTGCTCATGAACTCAAAACCCCTCCCGCTTGGTCGGCGGCGCGCCGATCCGGCGGACAGCCCTCAGCGCCGCCGGGTCGCACGGAAGGGGGCACGTGGAGCCGGCCCGCACGGCGTATAAGCTGACTGCCACGCCGTATTCGCCAGAGCCTGACCACTTCCGTCGCCAATCACCGGACAGCGACATCCTGAGACTATAGAGCGCTAAGCAAAAACGCGACGAAATCAAGACCGGATCCGGCCGAGGATCCGGCCCCGGCGGTCCCTGTCCCCGATATCCCGGCTTTCGCGCCGCGTTTCCGAACCCAGGTTAGCGGCCCCCGCGATTCATTCAGCCGGCTCGAAATTCATCGCCGCGCCGTTCATGCAGTAGCGCAGGCCGGTCGGCGCCGGGCCGTCGTCGAAGACGTGGCCCAGATGGCCCTTGCAGCGGGCGCAGTGCACTTCGGTGCGGACCATCCAGTGGCTGCGGTCCACCGTGGTCTCGACGGCGCCGTCGAGGGGCTCGAAGAAGCTCGGCCAGCCCGTTCCGGACTCGAACTTGGTGCCCTGCTCGAACAGCGGCTGACCGCAGCCGGCGCAGGTGAAAGTCCCGGCCCGCTTCTCGGCGAGCAGACAGCTCGTGCCGGCCCGCTCCGTGCCGTGCTCGCGCAGGACCCGGTACTGCTCCGGTGTCAGCGCCGAGCGCCACTCGGAATCGCTGCGGGTCTCCGGGCTGGTGGTCGGCGTGTCGGCCATGACGATCTCCCTTCTCGCCACGCTATATAGGGATCGCGCGCCCTATCCGGCAGTCCCGGAGGATGCCGCAGGGCGTCTCCGGGATCGGAGACGCGGCGCTCAGGCGGCGGCGCCGACGGTGTCGGCCATCCGCGCCCGGCGCGCGCCCATCGGCAGCGGCGCGCCCGTTGTGGTGTCGCGGGCGGTCTGGTGCTCCAGCTCCGCGTTGATCTCGCCTCCGAGCAGCACGATCGTCGAGGAGATCCAGATCCACGTCATGAAGCCGATCACGGCGCCGAGCGACCCGTAGGTCTCGTTGTAGGTGCCGAAATTGGCGACGTACCAAGAGAACAGGAGCGAGGCGGCGAGCCAGAGCAGGCCCGCGACGACGCTGCCGAACCCGACCCAGCGCCAGCGGGCGTGCTCCCGGCTCGGCCCGAACCGGTAGAGCACCGACAGGCCGCCGAGCAGGACGATCAGGATCGCCGGCCAGCGCAGGGCCGCGAGCAGCCACGCGGTCGAGCCGAGGCCCAGGAAGTTCAACATCACCGGCACGACGACGATCACGTTGAGCGCGACGATGATGAACAGCAGGGCGCCGACCGTGAAAGTGAGCGAGCGGAGGTTGAGCCAGAAGAAGTTCCGCTTCTCCTCCTCCTCGTAGACCACGTTCAGCGCGTCGAACATCGCCTTCATGGCCGCGTTGGCGCTCCAGATCGACAGGAGCAGGCTGGAGAAGAACGTGATGCTGAGGGAGCCGCTGCCCTTGGCGGCGATGCGCTTGACCTGGTCGCCGATGAGCTCGACCGCGCCGGACGGAAGGACCGCGTGCAGCTGGGCGAGGTGATCGTTGATGACGGTCACGTCGGCGAAGAGGCCGTAGCAGGAGACCAGCGCGGCGATTGCGGGGAACAGCGACAGCAGCGTGTAGAACGTCACCCCGGCGGCGACCGCCAGGACCCGGTCCTTGTTGAACTCCAGGTAGACCCGGACGACGATGTCCTTCCAGCCGGACCGCGTCATCTCGACGGGGCTGTCGGCGGCGCGGCCGCGCTCCGGCTGGGTCGCGGCGGTGAGCTGCGCGGCGCGCCCCGAGATCGAGCGCGCCCCCGCGGCGACGCCCTTCCGCAGGCCCCGATCGTCGCAGGAAGGATCGCGGTCGAGCGGCGGCTCGTCGGCGGGGAGAGCCGCCGGCACGCGGCGCCGCGCCGGCGCCGCCGCGAGGGCGACCAGCGCCGAACCGAGCATCAGGATCCAGAGGATCGAGCCGCCCTCCGAGGGGCCGGTCGAACGCGACGGTGACGGGGGCATGGATCGGGGCCAGTGCGCGGAACTGCCGCGCTCGGGACTCCCAACGTCGTCGTGCCGCGGCCGTTCCGCGCGTCGCGCGGGGACGCCGCGGCCCTCCGCGCGTTGTGCTCGTTATGCGCGATCAGCCCCGACTCGGATTCTGCTGCAAGTTCGTCCTGGACGAGCCGCCCGGCACCCATGCCACCCTCAAGGCGGAGCGGGAGGCCACGCTGCACATGAACCTCACCAGCGTGACCATGGCCCATCTCACGAAGCTGGAGCCGGCCGCCCGGCGGGTGAAGCTCACCGGGCTCGTCGCCCACAACCTCGACGCCCTCGCCCGCCAGATCGCCTGGGTCGGGGCCCGGCCGCCGCTGGAGCGTCTCCTGCGCATGGCGAGCAACGTCCTTCCGGGCTACACCCACCCGATCGCGCAGCCGCTCTACGCCGAGCCCGAGATGGCGGCGCTGGTCGAGCGCGGCCTCGCCGAGGCCGGCGCGCTGGCCCGCCGGCTCGGGGTGCGCCTGAGCTTCCACCCGGGACCGTTCTGCCTGCTGGCGAGCCGCAACCCGGCGGCGATCGCCAACGGCCTGTCCGAGCTCGACTACCACGCCGAGATCTTCGACCGGATGGGCTACGGCGGCGGCTGGCACCCGCACGGCGCCCATATCAACATCCATGTCGGCGCGGGCGACCCGGGGGTCGAGGGCTTCCGCGAGACCCTGCCCCGGGCGAGCCGGGTGGCGCGCGACCTCGTGACGGTCGAGAACGACGAGAACGTGTTCGGCCTCGACGCGGTGCTGCGGCTCGCCGACCTCGTGCCCGTGGTGCTCGACCTGCACCACCACTGGGTCGAGAGCGGCGGGGAGTATCTCGAGCCGGACGATGCCCGGATCGCCCGGGTGCAGGAATCCTGGCGCGGCGTCCGGCCCGTGGCCCATATCAGCGTATCGCGCGAGGCGGTCTCCTCCGCCTGCGATCCGGACGCCCTGCCCGACTTCCCGGCCCTGCGCGCGGCCGGCCACGCGGTCCGGGACCTCGCGGCCCATTCCGACATGATGTGGAACCGGGCGGTGAACGACCTCGTCGCCCGGCACCTCGCCTGGGCGGATTTCGAGATCGAGGCCAAGGCGAAGAACCGCGCCTCCGTGCAGATCGCCCGACACATCCTGGCCCTCGAGGGAGCGGCGCCGATCGCGGCCGAATGACGGGACGGTCTCGACGCGTCCGTCGGTCCGCACTAGGCATCCCGGTATGAAGACCGCCGACTGCGACATCCTCATCGTCCCGGGGCTCGGGGGCTCCGAGGAGGACCATTGGCAGGCCCGCTGGGCGGGCCGCCTCGCCACCGCGCGCGTGGTCGAGCAGGACCAGTGGCACGAACCGACTCCGGAGGCGTGGTGCGGCCGCATCGCCGAGGCGGTCGCGGCGGCGACGCGGCCGGTCATCCTGATCGCCCACAGCCTCGGCGTGGTGGCGTGCGTCGAGGCGGTGCCGCGCTTCCCCGCGGGGGTGGTGCGCGGCGCCCTCCTGGTGGCGCTCCCGGACGTCGAGGAAGCGCCGGGCCTGCCCGACGCGGTCCGGGCCTTCGCGCCGGTGCCGCGCGATCCCCTGCCCTTCCCGTCCCTGCTGGTCGCCAGCCGTACCGACCCGTACTGCCGCTACGAGCGGGCGGACGACTTCGCCCATGCCTGGGGGGCGCTCACGGTCGACGCGGGCGAATCCGGTCACCTCAACGTGGCGAGCGGGCACGGCCCCTGGCCCGAGGGGCTGATGCGGCTCGCCGGGTTCCTGAAGGGGCTCTGAGCCTGCGAGCCCTGCGGCGCGCGAGGACGATCGGCGTCCTCGTGGCTCGGCGGGATGGGACCGGCACGGGTCGTATTAACGCGCTGTTTACCACCGCCCTCTTCAGTGGCGGCACGGGCGGTCCTTCGTCCCGAAGCCGCCCCTGGAGAGCACCGTGACGCGCAAAGAGCTTCTGGAACGACTCGAAGCGGTGCAGACCGCCCTCGGCCCCCGGGCCCAGAGCAACTTCAACAGCTCGCTGTTCAACGACGTGACGCTGCTCAAGCGGATCGAGGCCTTCGAGGCCAAGCTCGGCGAGCCCGAGAAGCCGAAGACCGCCGACTACACCGGCAACATGTTCTCGCGCATCGCCAACCGCCGCGCCGCCGCGGGCGCCAAGTAGCCCCGCCCCTATTTCGGCTCGGCCTCGGCCGAGCGCAGCAGCTCGCCGGCGACGTCGGCGAGCCGCGGCGGGGCTTCCCGCACGAACGGCAGCGGCCGGCAGACGTTGAGCGCCGCGAGCCCGAACCGGGCGGTCATCAGCCCGTTGAGCACGCCCTCCCCCAGCTTGGCGGAGACCCGGGCGGCGATCCCGAGCCCCAGAACCTGCTGCATCACGCTCTCGCCCACCGCCATGCCGCCGGTGACCGTGAGATGCGCGAGCGCCGCGCGCCCCAGTCGCAGGAAGCCCAGGAAGCCCGGCCGGCCGCCGTAGATCGCCGCGATCCGGCGCAGCAGTCGCACCGCCGCGAACACGACGAACGCCACGTCGACGATCGCCCGCGGGCTGAGCGCCGTCACCGCCGAGACCTGCTTGGCCGTCGTCGCGATGGCGTTGCGCGCCTGCCGGTCGAGGCCGGCCAGCAGCTCGTGCTCGGCCAAGCCGATCCGGTCGTCGACGTCGAGGATCGCGTCGGCGGCGGCGTCGATCCGGGCGCGGCCCGCCGACAGGGCGTCGCGGTCCGCGTAGAAGGTCGAGAGCGCCTGCACAACCGCCTGCGCGCCGGTGTGGTCGCGGGTGGCGAGGGCGTCCAGCGCCGAATGGCGCAGCCGCTCGATCTTGCGCTCGCGCCGAAGGCCGGCGAGTTCCCGCACCACGATCGCCAGCAGCGCCAGCGCGGCGAGGCCCAGCAGCGCGAGCGCGACCCAGCCGAGCCAGGGGGCGGCCTGGAACAGGTCGCTGATCATCCGCTCGACCGACAGGCCGACGCCCAGGGAGACGAGGCCGCCCACCGCCGAGAAGAACAGGGCGCCCCAGGGCGAGCGCCGCCGCGGCGCCACCGGCACGGCGACGCCGTCGGCGGCGTCGAGGATCTCGAAGGGTTCCTCGACGATCCTGGCCTGCGGCGGCCGGGGCCCGAGCGGCGTCGTGGTCACGCTCGGCTCGCCGACCGGCTCGGGGCTGATCCGGAAGGCGCGGGGTTTCTGGCCGGAGGTCATGGTCGCGGGCTCCGCATCGCACACATCGTCACGCCAGCCGGTCGCCGATCAGGAACTGCATCGCCCGGTCGAGCCGGATCTGCGGCAGGTGCCCCGCGCGGCCGAGCCCGTCCGGGCGCACCAGCGGCGGCCGGAAGCGCGGGAAGCGCAGCGAGCCCGGCTCGACCGCGCCCTCCAGCACCGCCTCGGCGCGGGCCGGCAGCTCGCCCGGGAAGATCGCGGCCTCGCTGTTGCCGTCGAAGACCTCGTCGCCCACCACCTCGCCGGCCTCCGGGGTGCCGGCCACCGCCCGCAGCGTCTCCGACCCGTCGTGGACGGTGGTCTCGCGGGTGGCGCGCACGGAGGCCAGCGCCACGGTGCCCACCCGGGCGCCCGCGGCCTCGGTCCGCCGCATGGCCCGCGACACGAGCAGCCGCAGCAGCGCGTCGAGCCGGTCGTGGCTCGTCTGGTGGAGATGGTCGGCCTTGGTGGCGGCGAACAGCACGCGGTCGGCCCGTGGCGCGAACAGCCGCGACAGCACCGTGTTGCGGCCGATGTTGAGGCTGAGCAGCACCGCGTCCAGCGCCTCCTCCAGCTCCGCCAGGGCGGTCGGCCCGGCATCGACCGCCGACAGGACGTCCACCAGCACGATCTGCCGGTCGACCCGCTGGAAATGGTCGCGGAAGAACGGCGTCACGACCTTGGCCTTGTAGGCCTCGAAGCGCCGCTCCATCAGCCCGGCGAGGCTGTCGGGGGCGATCGTCTCGGTGAGCCGGTCGAGGGGCGCGAAGGTCAGCGCCGGGGAACCCGCGAGGTCGCCCGGCATCAGGAACCGGCCCGGGGGCGTCGTCGCCACGGCTTCGGGGCCGGCGCGCAGGCCCGCGAGGTAGGTCTTGAAGGCGTCGCTCGCCCGCTCGGCCGCGACCTCGTCGAGGGGGCCGTTCGGGTCGAAGCCCTTCAGCGCCTCCAGCCAGGACGCCGCCACGGCGGCGCGGCCGGGCCGGCGGGTGCCGCCGATCGTGGCCCGGGACCACGCCGTGTAGCTGGTCTCGATCAGCGCGAGGTCGAGGAGCCATTCGCCCGGGTAGTCGACCACGTCGAGCATCAGGGTCGCGGGGCCGGAGCGCCAGCCGGCGGCGCGCTCGTAGGCGATCTCCAGGCGGAACTGGCTGATCCGGTCGGTGGAGCGCGGCCAGCGCCGCGCCTCGGTGAGCGTCGCGAAATGCTCCTCGAAGGGGAAGCGCGGCACGTCGTCGTCGGGCTGCGGCACCAGCTTGGCGCGGCGCAGGCGACCCTCCTGGGCGGGCGCGAAGGCCGGCAGCGCGTGGGTCTCCACGAAGTGGTGGATCAGCGCCGTGGTGAACACGGTCTTGCCCGAGCGCGCGAGCCCGGTCACGCCCAGCCGCAGGGTCGGCTGGACCAGCAGGTCGTGCGAGGCTTCGGCGAAGGCTTTGACGGCCGAGCCGGCGCGCGCGGCAAGGTCGATCAGGGGCACGGGCGGGCTCGTGGTAAGGGGAACGGGCCGGGCAGAGGTGGCGCGGGCGGGCCGGAACCGCAAGGCTTGCCGCCCGGGAAGCCGCCCCTAGGGCGGCGCGGTGCTGGCGGCGGGCGTGGGCGGCTTCAGCCGGGCGATCGCCCCGGCGACGAGGTCCGGGCCGGCCCGCAGCGTGCCGAGCTCCACCGCCGACATCGCCAGCATCACGGGCGCCAGATTGGCGCGCGGCGCGCCGTCCGGCCCGAACAGGTCGAGGTCGTCGCCGGGCTTAAGGCCGACGCTGCCGCTGATCCGGTTGGCGTAGGCCTGGATCCGGACCTCGTCGCCGGTGCAGAGCGGGGCCGGCAGACGCAGGTCGAGGACCGGCAGGCCGGCCGTGATCGCCGGCAGCAGCGCGGATTCTGCGACCATCCGGTCGGCACTCGGGACGCGACTTGGCTTCCGGTCGAGCAGCGCCGACGGGTCGGCGACGCTCCCGGCCGGGCGGCCGGTGGAGGCGGAGATGCCCGCGGCGATGTCGGGAACCGGCTGGAGCATCGCCACCCGCGGGATGGCGACCGGGCGTCGGGTCGGGCGGCCGGCCATCCGGGCGAGCGGCGACCAGGGCTGAACCCGCAGGGCCGCCCGGCCCCGCGGCGCGCCGCCGGGGCGGTGCGCGGCGAGGTAGCGCGCCCGCAGGGTCCGCCCGAGGCCGCGGGGCGCGAGGGCCGCCGAGACGACCGGCGCCGCCGCCGCCCGGCCCGGCCGCGCGGGCGCGGCACCGACGCGGCACTCGGCCGGCGCCCAGCGGCGCACGATGGCCAGCGCCGTGCGACGGCCGTAGTCGCGGTAGTAGCGCCGCAGCAGGCTCGCGGCGGCGTCGGCGCCGTCGTCGAGGGTGGCGAAGGCGGTGTGGCCCTCCCCGTCGGCGCCGATCTCGCCGGACCAGCGGGCGGACTTGATGCACCAGCCATTGTTGAGCCGCACGCAGCGGGCGACGTAGGGCGGGTCGTCGGCCAGCGAGGCGGTGATTGCCAGCGCCCGCGGCGTCAGCTGCGCGCCGGTCTGGGCGTGCCAGTTGGACACGGAGCGGGTCGCGGGGTCGAAGCGCGGGGGCCGGCTGTCCGCCGGGGCGGCGACCGTCGCGCGGGGCGGAAGGGCGCGCGCGAGGGCGTCCGCGCCGGCCTCGGCGCTCGGCACCAGGGTCGTGATCAGGATGAGCGCGTTCAGCAGCACGCGGTCGGGCCTTCGCGGCGGCGGACGGCCTGGATGCCGACACGCGTCACGGGTTCAGGACCTTGAGCGCGGCCTCGTGCAGCCGCGGGTCGCCGGCCGCGATCACGCGGCCGCCGCCGGCGGCGGAGCCGCCGTCCCAGGCGGTGACCCGTCCCCCCGCCCCCTCGACGATCGGGATCAGCGCGACGATGTCGTAGGGCTTCAGCCCGGCCTCGACCACGAGGTCGATCTGGCCGGCGGCCAGCATGCAGTAGGCGTAGCAATCCGCGCCGTAGCGGGACATCCGCACCTGGCCTTCCAGCGCCCGGAAGCGCTCGGCCTCGTCGCCGGCCGCGAACAGTCGGGGATCCGTGGTCGCCAGGATCGCCTGGGCGAGGTCACCGCAGCGGCGGGTGCGCAGGGTCCGCTCGCCCGCCGGCGCGCGGAGCTTGGCGCTGCGCCCGTCCCCGGTGAACCGCTCTGCGAGATAGGGCTGGTGCATCATCCCCCGCACCGGCACGCCGTTTCGGGTCAGCCCGATCAGGGTGCCCCAGGTCGGCAGGCCGCCGATGAAGGCGCGGGTGCCGTCGATCGGGTCGAGGACCCAGACGCACTCGGCGTCGGTGCGCTCCGCGCCGAACTCCTCGCCGAGGATGCCGTGGCCCGGGAAGGTCTGGCCGATCATCGCCCGGAGGACGACCTCGGCAGCCCGGTCGGCCTCGGTAACCGGATCGAACGGCGCCCCGCCGCGGGCCTTGTCGTCCAGGCCGAACTGGGCGCGGAAAAACGGCAGGATCGCCTTCCCGGACGCGTCCGCGAGGTCGTCCATGAACCGGCCGAGTTCGACGACGCTCATCCGTTCCGTCCCCTGTTGCGCCCGAAGGCCGCCCGGCCAAACGGCCCGTCCCGACGAAACCGGCGCGCGCCCCTGCCCGTCAAGCCCCCGCCCCCGCGCATCCGCGACTCACGCCCCGGCCGGCGCGGGCAGACGCGCCGCCTGGCCGCGGGCGTCCGACGTGCCCTCCGATGCGTCCGTCGATGCGTCCGTCGCGGCCGCGCAGGTCGCGTCCTCCTGCGCGGCCGCCAGGATAGCCTCGACGGCCTCGCGCAGCGATCCGACCTGCGCGTCGGCCTCGGCGCCCCCCGGCCCGCCGGCGAGGCGGTTCGCCCCGCTGTCCTGGGCGAGCCACAGGCCGAGCAGGACCGGAACGCCCGGGACCCGGCCGCGCAGCCGGCGGATCAGGCGGCGCAGGTGCGTCGGCTCGCCGTCGAGTGCCAGGGAGACCACGCAGGCGATCCGCGCCGGCCCGGTCTCGAACCGGCCGATCCGCACGGAGGCCGTCTCGGCGAACGGGACCGTGCGGACGCCGAGGCCGCGCTTCTCCAGGATCTGCGCGAGGATCGCGGCCGCGGCCTCGTCCAGGAAGCCGCGCCCCGCCACGCACAGCACCGCGCCCTCGCGCGTCCAGGCGGCGGGCAGCGCCTCCGCGGGCGGCCCCATCGGGAGCGGGCTGCAGGCGCTCTCCTCGCCGTCGCCCGTCGCCCCCGCGACGGCGTCGCTCCGGTCGGAGAGGTCGGCGATCAGCTCAGTGAGCGCGGCGCGCATCGCGCCCTTCTGCTGCGCGGTCAGCACCCCGCGGGCCGCGTCGCGGGCCGCGAGTTCCAGCGCCTTGAGCACGACGTCGTCGTAGTAGGACGAGAGCGAGCATTCCTGCAGGATCAGCTCGGCATGGCCCAGCACCTCCTCGGAATCGCCCGCCAGGATGCGCTGGTAGAAGTTCTGGACCGGCGTCAGCGCTGGCCGGTCGCCGAACAGCACGTCCAGGAACTCCAGGTGCTCGACGTAGCGTCCGAGCACCACGAGGCAGACGGTCAGGGGCGTCGAGAGCAGCAGGCCGACCGGCCCCCACAGCCACGTCCAGAACAGGGCCGAGACCAGGACCGCGAAGGGCGAGAGCCCGGTGGATTGCCCGTAGAAGATCGGCTCGAAGACCTGGCCGGTCAGCGGCTCCAGGACGACGAACAGGATCGCCACGGCGATCATCATGTTCCAGCCGGGATCGACCGCCGCGGCGAGCGCCATCGGGAGGATCGCCGACAGGACCGCCCCGAGATACGGCACGAAGCGCATCAGGGCCGCGAAGATCGCCCAGAGCACCGGGTTCGGCACGCCGATGAGGTAGAGGCCGATGCCGATGACCACGCCGAAGGCGGCGTTGAGGGCGAGCTGGACCACGAAGTAGCGGCTCAGGCGCTTGGCCGCGTCGTCGATGGCCACGGTGGTCCGGTGCAGGTCGCTCGATCCGGCCAGCCGGATCATGCGGTCGCGCAGGTCCTCGCGCTGCATCAGCACGAACAGCAGCACCACGAAGACGATGCCGACCGTGGCCAGGGGATGCATCACCGGCGTGAGCACGGTCGAGAGCATCTCCAGGGAGCCCGGCGGGGTCGTGGCGACCTCGACGAGGACGGGCTTGGGCGCGGCCTGGGCCGGCTCGGGAGCCGCCGAGGGCGTCGACGTTGACGGCGACGATGCCGTTGAGGGCGGTGGCGCGGCCGGCTGCGCCTCCGGGCTGCCGGCCTCCTTGGCGCCGCCGTGGAGCGCCCGGCCGATATTGGCGACGTATTCCGTGACGTGGCCCACGGGCGAGTCGCGCAGGCCGTTGATCTTGCGCTCGATCGTGGCCCGGTAGCGCGGGACGTCCCCCGCGAGATCGGCCGCCTGGATGCCGATCAGGGTCGCCAGGGAGGCCACGATGCCCACGGTCAGGAGCACGCTGACCCCCACCGCCACCAGCCGCGGCAGCCGCAGCCGCCGCAGGCGGTTCACCAGCGGCGTCAGCACGAACGACAGCAGCAGCGCGATCGCGATCGGGATGAAGATCTCGCGGCCGAAATACAGGGCGGCGATGATGGTGGCGCCGACCACGACCGGCGACGCCATGGCGGCCCGCGGCGTCTCGGCGGCGGCGACGCGGGTCGGCCGCGGCGGGATCAGCGGAGTCCCGGGCCGCGCTGCCGGTTCGACCCCGACCGGGGTTCTCGTGCCCATACCGTGATCCACGTCCCGAACGCCACGCGCGGGCGGCCGCCGGGAGCGGCGGAAGCCTCGCGGACGGGGAACGGCACAGGACGCGAAATCGATCCCGAGGGTTTCGCGTTCAGATTAGGCCCCCGCGACGCCGGCCCGCGCCACGTCGCCCGCATCCTTCAGCTCGGGCAGAGACCAGCACAGCTGCATCACCTTCCTGGCCTGCGCGTCCGGCAGGATGCCGGCGGCGAGGTCGGTGAATTTCGCCTCCAGCTGCGCGTCCGACATCGGCTTCTCGACGCTTCCAATGGCGTGCTCGATATGCCGGTGGAAGGTCCGCCCGTCGTTCAGCGTCACGGTCATGTCGACCTGCGCGGGATCGACGCCGGGGGTGATCACCGGGACCACCTTCTGGCGCAGGGCCACCACCCGCGGATCGTTCACAGACCGGTCGCTGAACTGCTTCTCGCCGCCCGCGCCCTCCACGAAGGCCACCGCGGCCGCGTGATAGATGCTGAACTTGCCCTCCAGGCCGGTCTTCGGCGCGGTCTTGCCGGTCAGCTCCAGGACGAGCGGGTGGACCTTCAGGTCGACGCGCTGGATGTCCTCCGGCTTGACGTGGTCCTGGTCGCGGATCTGGATCGCCGCGTCGATCGTCGGGTGCATGACGATCCCGCAGGCGAAGGGCTTGTAGGTGTTGAGCTGCGCCTCGTAGCGGGTGCCGAGGCCGTCGGTGATCTGCGACCAGTCCTGCTTGGTGGAGATCGTGTTGGCCCAGCCGCGCTTGGCCTCGATCATGCCGTCCGACGAGGTGAAGCCCTTGGCCGCCAGGATCGCCGCGAACAACCCGTTGGACGCGGCCCGGCCCGGGTTGAAGCTCTTGTTCATCGAGCCGAACGACTCGCGCAGGCCCACCGGCTGCGAGGCGGCGAGGCCGAGGGCGTAGACCATCTGCTGCTCGGTGAGCCCCATCAGCTTGCCCGCGGCGGCGGCCGATCCGAACACGCCCGCGGTGCCGGTGATGTGCCACCCGGCATCGTAGTGGTTCGGGTAGACCGCGTTGCCGATCCGGCACTCGGCCTCGATCCCGACCACCAGGGCTTCGAGGAAGTCCTTGCCGGAGACCGGTTTCATCGCCGCGTAGGCCAGGATCGCCGAGGCAACCGGGCCGGCCGGGTGGATGATCGTCTTCAGGTGGGTGTCGTCGAAGTCGAAGATGTGGCTCGACACGCCGTTGAGGAAGGCGGCGTTCATGATGTCGAACCGCTCGGTCCGTCCGAACAGCCCGGCCTGCGGCGGCCCCGAGAAGGGCTGCAGCGCCGAGACCGCCACGTCGACGGTCTCGTGGTGCGAGCCGCCGATGGCCACCCCGACCCAGTTGAGGAAGCTGCGCACGCCCTCGCGGCGGACGGGCTCCGGCAGGGTGTCGTAGGAGGATCCCAGGATCCACTGCGCGAGGATCTTCGTGACGTGCGGCGGCGCTGCCTTCGCGGCCGGCTTCGCGGCCTCGGCCGCCTGCGCGCCCTGCAGGGCGGGCGCCGTCAGGGCGAGGCCCGCGGCCCCGATGAGCGAGCGGCGATTCATCGACATGGCGTTCTCCCGGACAGGGCCGCCCGAGGCGCCCCGATTGCCGGACATGATAATGAATTCATCCCTGGGGCGGCGGCCTCCGTGTTTCACCGCAGCGGGTCTGATACCGTTTCCGGTTGAACGCTTCGGTCGGTGCGGCCCGCTCCATCTTTGCGAGCGCAGCGAAGCAACCCAGGGCTGCGGGACAGCAGGGGGCGTGGCGCTACCTGGATTGCTTCGCTCCGCTCGCAAGGACGGCGGAACGATCTGATCAACCGGAAACGGTACGAACCCCCTTCACACCACCACCGGCAACGCCTCCTGCGCGCCCACGCCGAACACCCGCCGGTACCGGGCGACCTCGTCGGACGGGCCCTGCGCCTTGGTGGGATTGTCGGAGAGCTTCACGGTCGGCCGGCCGTCGGCCTGCGTGACCTTGCAGACGATGGAGACCGGGTCGAGCTTGCCGTCCGGCAGGAGCCCGCGGAAATCGTTGGTGAGCAGCGTGCCCCAGCCGTAGCCGATGCGCATGCGCCCGTGGAACCGGGCGTGGATGCGCTCGATCTCGTCGATGTCGAGGCCGTCCGAGAAGATCGCGAGCTTCTCCCGCGGGTCGTGCCCGCGATCCTGCCAGAAGCGGATGACCTCCTCGCCGCCCTCGATCGGGTCCTTCGAGTCGATGCGGATGCCGGTCCAGTCGCTGACCCAGTCGGGGGCGTTCGCCAGGAACCCGGTTGTTCCGTAGGTATCGGGCAGGATCACCAGCAGGTTGCCGCCGTAATCCTCCTGCCAGTCGGCGAGCACCGCGTAGGGCGCGGCGGCGAGCGCCGCGTCGTCCTCGGCGAGCGCCGCGTAGACCATCGGCAGTTCGTGGGCGTTCGTCCCCACCGGCTCGACCTCCTGCCGGGCCGCGATCAGGCAGTTGGAGGTGCCGAGGAACGCGCTGCCCAGGCCCTCCGCCATGGCCTGCACGCACCAGTCCTGCCACAGGAATCCGTGGCGCCGACGCGTGCCGAAATCCGCCACCGACAGGTCCGGAAGCCTCTGCAGCCGCTCGATCTTCTCCCAGACCCGGGTCATGGCGCGGGCGTAGAGCACCTGCAGGTCGAGCTTGCCGAGGCCCCGCAGCACGGCCCGCGCCCGCAGCTCGTTCAGGATCGCGAGCGCCGGGACCTCCCACATGGTGGTCTCGACCCAGGGGCCGTGGAAAGTCAGCTCGTACTGGCCGTCATGGACGGCGAGCTCGTATTCGGGGAGCTGGAAGGTCTCGAACCAGGAGACGAATTCGGGGCCGAGGATGCGTCCCTGGCCGCGGAACACGTTGCCCCGCAGCCACGTGATCTCGCCCTTGCTGAGGCGCAGCGTTCGGGCGTGGTCGAGCTGTTCCCGCAGCAGCCCGGCATCGACCTCGTCGGCGATCCGGATCCGGCGGGTGCGGTTGGTGATGCCGAAGGTGGTCTGGATGTCGGGGTGCCGGCGCAGGATCGTCTGCGCCATCAGGAGCTTGTAGAAATCGGTGTCGAGGAGCGACCGCACGATCGGGTCGATGCGGAAACTGTGATCGTAGACCCGTTTTGCCAGATCGAGCATTCGTCAGGCACTCTGCCGCGCTTGGAACGCGCAGAGCGCATGCCGGGACCGCACACGTCAAGAAGACGGGCGGCCTCCGCCCGGAGACCGCCCGCGAAACCGCCGATCCTGACGACCGATCCTCAGGCGAGGTCGACCTTCTTGGTCTCGGTCTTCGGGCTCTCCCCGGTGAGCGAGGCCTTCACGTAGCCGTAGAGGTGCAGCATCGTGCTGTTGGGGCTGTCCCAGTACTCGCCCTTCTCCGGGTGAACGCGGATCAGCGCGACTTCGGGATCGTTCTTCCCGTTCGGGAACCAGGTCTTCAGGCTCTCATTCCACTTCGCGTCGATGATCGACTGGTCGCGGACGATCTCCGCCTTGCCGGCTACCGAGACGTAGTTCTGGCTCGACGGGTCGGAATAGGCGAGGTTGATCTGGTTGTCCTTGCTGATCTCGGCCGTCTTGGGCGAGTGCAGCTTGGTGAAGAACCACAGGTCGCCATTCTCGTCGGCGTCGTTGTTCCACATCGGGCGGCTGTTGAGCGTGCCGTCGGAGTCGACGGTGGTCATCATGGCGATCTTCACGTCCTTGATGAGCTCGAACAGCTTCTTCGCGCCCTCGTGGTCGCGGTGGTTGCCCTGATGCATGAAAGTGGTCTCCTACGCGTCGTTTCGGTCTCGGCGGGGTCTCCGGAGGGTGCCCCGCCCGAAGGCTGCCCCGACAACGGATCAGTCTCCGGTTGGTTCAGCTTGCCCGTGCGGTGAGGAGGTTCGGATGCGAGGTGTTCGGAGATTGGGGCGTACGGCCGCGGCGCTGGCGCTGGGTGCGCTCTGTCTCGGCGCTCGGCCGGCCGGCGCCGAGGTGCGCTTCGGCCCGGGCGTGCGCATCGGCGGCCACGATTTCTCGAACCGCCGCTACGGCAGCGTCCACATCGAGCGCGTGAAACGTCTGCGCGGCCCCCTCGGCTGCCGTCGCCTGCGGCACGGGTTCTACCGGCGCGGCGACGGGACCGTGGTGCGCGGCCCGATGGAGGCGTGCAACCTCATCGCCCGGCCGCACTGACGCCGGCACGGTCCGGGCGGCGCCCCGCTCCGGCGCGCGATGGCCGCGGGGACGCGGGCCACCGGCGCGCGCCGATCTCGGGCCCGGGGTCTGGTGTTCTGGGCCCGCTCGGTTACATGCACTGGCATACCTGCTTGCCCCGGTGGAGAACGATTTTGGCGATCACCCGCGACGACGTGCTGAAGGCGCTCGCCGACGTCACCGTCGATGCCGCCGGCACCACCCTGCCCGGCTCGGGACGGCTGTCCCAGGTCGTGGTCGATCCGAACAGCCGCGTGATGTTCTCGATCCTCGTCGATCCCAGCGAGGCCGAGCGGTTCGAGCCGGTGCGGCGCCAGGCCGAGGGGCGCGTCCTGAAGATGCCGGGCGTCTCGGGCGTGTTCGCGAGCCTCACCTCCGAGCGGAACCAGAGCCACCCGGCCCAGAGCGGCGCCGCTCCCCGGCCCGTGACGCCGCCGCCGGTCGCGCCGCCGCGGCCCGGCGCGCCGCCGAACCAGGGCCCGCAGATCGCGGGCGTGCGCCACATCGTGGCGGTCGCCTCCGGCAAGGGCGGCGTCGGCAAGTCGACCACCGCCTGCAACCTCGCCCTGGCGCTCCAGGCCCAGGGACTGAAGGTCGGCCTCCTCGACGCCGACATCTACGGCCCCTCCGTGCCGAAGCTGTTCGGGCTCTCGGGCAAGCCCAACGTCGTCGACAACAAGGCCATGGAGCCGATGGTCGGCTACGGCCTCAAGGTCATGTCGATCGGCTTCCTGATCGAGCCCGAGACGGCGATGATCTGGCGCGGCCCGATGGTGCAGTCGGCCATCACCCAGATGCTGCGCGACGTGCTCTGGGGCGAGCTCGACGTGCTGCTCGTCGACATGCCGCCCGGCACCGGCGACGCGCAGCTCACCATGGCGCAGGCGACGCCGCTGTCCGGCGCCGTGATCGTCTCCACCCCGCAGGATCTCGCGCTGATCGACGCGCGGCGCGGCGTGACCATGTTCAAGAAGGTCGCGGTGCCGATCCTCGGCGTGATCGAGAACATGGCGACCTTCGTCTGCCCGAATTGCGGCCACGCCTCGCACATCTTCGGGCACGGCGGCGCGCGGAACGAGGCGCAGCGGCTCGGCGTGCCGTTCCTCGGCGAGGTGCCGCTGAACATGACCATCCGCGAGACCTCGGATGCCGGTCGGCCGGTGGTGGCGACCGATCCGGAGGGGCCGCACGCCAAGGTCTACCGGGACATCGCCGCCCAGCTCTGGGCGAACCTGTCCGGCGCTCCGGCCGGGCGGACGGCGCCGAAGATCGTCTTCGAGTGATCCTGTGCCCTCCCCGCCTCTTCCGCCGCCGGTCCTGGGCCTGATCCTCGCCGGCGGGCGGGCGCGGCGGATGGGCGGGGGCGACAAGCCGCTGCTGCGGCTCGGGGGGCGGACCCTGCTGGAGCGGGTGGTCGAGCGGCTCGGGCCGCAATGCGGGGCGGGACTGGCGCTCAGCGCCAACGGCGACCCGGCGCGGTTCTCCGGCTTTCCCGGTCCGGTCCTGCCGGACCCCGTGCCGGATCAGCCGGGCCCGCTCGCCGGCATCCTCGCCGGGCTGGAGCACGCCGGCGCGCGGGGTATCGCGCGGGTGGTGAGCGTGTCGGGCGACGCGCCGTTCCTGCCGGAGGATCTGGTAGCGCGCCTCGGCGCGGCCGGACCGGAGACCGGCATCGCGCTCGCGACCTCAGGAGAGCGGCAGCACTACACGATCGCGCTCTGGCCGACGGCTCTGAGCGACGCGCTTCGGGACTATCTCGAACGCGGCGAGCGGCGCGTCGGCGCCTTCATCGCGTGCCATGGGGCCGCGGTCGCGACTTGGCCGGTCGAGCCGGTGGACCCGTTCCTCAACATCAATTCGCCGGCGGATCTGGCGGCGGCGGAAGCCCTGGACCGCGGGTGATGCGGTCCGCCGTCATCACGAGCGAAGCGAAGTGACCCAGGGCAGCGCGACATCTTGGAGGTGTGGCGCGACCCTGGCTCGCTTCGCTCCGCTCGCGAAGACGGTACAGCCGAAGCCATCGAGAGATGGCTTCGGCTGTGAGGCTTGATCCGAGCTCAGGCCGCCGCGACGGTCGCCTTCACGATCTTGTCCGGCGAGCGCGGCGGCTCGCCCTTGTTGATCGTGTCGACCACGTCCATGCCTTCCACGACCTTGCCCCACACCGTGTACTGCTTGTCGAGGAAGCGGGCGTCGTCGAAGCAGATGAAGAACTGCGAGTTCGCCGAGTGCGGGAAGTTCGTCCGCGCCATCGAGCAGGTGCCGCGCACGTGCGGCTCGGCGTTGAACTCGGCCTTCAGGTCCGGCAGGTCGGAGCCGCCCGAGCCGGTGCCGGTCGGGTCGCCGGTCTGGGCCATGAACCCGTCGATCACCCGGTGGAACGGCACGCCGTCGTAGAAGCCCTGGGCGGCGAGCGTCTTGATGCGCTCGACGTGGCCCGGGGCGAGGTCGGGGCGCAGCGCGATCACGACGCGGCCCTTGGTGGTCTCCAGCACGATGGTCTCGTTGTCGGCCATAGTCTTTCCTTCCGGTTGGGGGAACTGTATCGGCGCGTGCCGGATCCGGCCAGCGCCCGTGTCGGTCTCGCCGGCGCTCAGGCCGGCGGGCGGTAGACGAAGCGGAGCGCCACCGGCCGCCCCGCGATCGCCCGGCCCAGACCCGGCGTGATGTGGACCGGGGTGCAGCGCGCGAGGGCGTCGAGGGTCCCGCGCACCAGGGTATTCCGCCGATCGCCCGCGACCCCCGCCGCGTAGGTGACGCGGGGCGGCCCGATCAGGCTGCCGTCGCGCCGCAGCGCGAGCCGCAGGGTGATCTCGATGTCGTCGGACCCGCCGCTCGGGCGGCCGAGGCCGCCCGGTGCCTGCCAGCAGGCGGCGAGCGCCGGGTAGAGCTCGGCCAGGGTGTCGGCGGGCTTGGTCGCCATCCGGGCGACCGGGACCGGGACCGTGGCGCGCAGGGTCTGGGGCAGGCTCAGCGGGTAGCCGCCCCCCGGCTCCTCGGCGTAGCCGTAGAACGGCGCGCCGTCATAGGCCGCGGCGGCCGCCGGGATCAAGCTCAGCAGGAGGATCGAGGCGGCGCGCCGGCCCGGCATGCGGCCGCTACTTGGCCTTCTCGGCGAGCGTCATGCTGACGATCTTGTCGGGATCTTGGACGGCCCCGCCCGGCGCGCCCGGGGCGGCCTTCTTGATCTTGTCGAGGACGTCGAGCCCGTCCGTGACGTTGCCGACGATCGTGTACTGGCCGTTCAGGAACGGCGCGTCGCCGAGGCAGATGAAGAACTGCGAGTTCGCCGAGTTCGGATCCTGCGAGCGGGCCATGCCCACGGTGCCGCGGCGGAACTGGGCCGACTGCGTGAACTCGGCCGGGATGTTCGGCAGGCTGGAGCCGCCGGTGCCGTTGCCCTTCGGGTCGCCGGTCTGGGCCATGAACCCGTCGATGACGCGGTGGAACTTGAGGCCGTTGTAGAAGCCCTGCGAGACAAGGGTCTTGATCTGCTTGACGTGCTTGGGCGCGATGTCGGGCCGCAGCTCGATGGTGATCCGCCCGTCCTTGGTCTGGAGATAGACCGTGTTGGCGTCGGCGGCCCGGGCCGCCTGAGCGGTGCCGAGCGTCAGGGCGAGCGCGAGGAGGGCGTGGCGTCGGTTCATCGAAGTCCTTCCAGGGTCGGGCCGGTGTCAGGAATGGGCGGCGAAGCGCTGCCGGAGCCGCGCGGCGACCGCCGCGGGCACGAAGGGCGAGACGTCGCCCCCCATGCCGGCGATCTGGCGCACCAGCGTCGCGGTGATCGGGCGGGCCTGCGTCGAGGCGGGCAGGAACACGGTCTGCACCTCGGGCGCCATGGCGCCGTTCATGCCGGCGAGCTGCATCTCGTAGTCGAGATCCGTGCCGTCGCGCAGGCCGCGGATGAAGATCGCGGCGCCGCAGCGCCGGGCGGCCGAGACGGCGAGATCGTTGAAGGTGACGATCTCCAGCGCCGCACCCTCGGCCTGGGCCACCGGCCCGCAGGTCTCGCTCAGCAGCGCCGCCCGCTCCTCGGCGGAGAACAGCGGGGCCTTGCCGGGGTGGACGCCGATGGCGATCACGAGGCGGTCCACCAGCCGGCAGGCCTGGCGGACCACGTCGAGATGGCCGTTCGTGACCGGATCGAACGAGCCGGCGTAGAGGGCAGTGCGGGTCATCGCGACCCGACCTAGAGCATTTTCGCGCCGGACGGAACCGGGCGGCGCCTCAGGCCTCCTCGCCGCCCTCGGGACCGGCCTCGGCGCCCTCGTCCTCGCCCTCGATGTGCTCCACCGAGACGACCTTCTCGTCCTTGGCGGTGTTGAACACCGTCACGCCCTGCGAGGCGCGGCCGACGATGCGGATGTCGTCCACCGGGACGCGGATCAGCTGGCCGCCGTCGGTGACCAGCATGATCTGGTCCGAGGCCTCGACCGGGAAGGACGCCACGAGGCTGCCGTTGCGGGCATTGACCCGCATCGCCGTGATGCCCTTCCCGCCGCGTCCCGAGGTCCGGTACTCGAACGACGAGGAGCGCTTGCCGAACCCCCGCTCCGACAGGGTCAGCACGTACTGCTCGGCCGCCCCCATCTCGTTGTAGCGGTCGAGCGAGATCGCCGCCGCCTCGGCGCCGTCCTCGGGCTCCGCGTCGCCGTTCTCCTCGGCCTCGCCGGTCACGGCGCGGCGCATCTTCAGGTAGCCGGCCCGCTCCTCGGCGCTGGCGTCGAAGGCGTTCAGGATGGTCATCGAGATGACCCGGTCGTCCTTGGCCAGCAGGATGCCGCGCACGCCCGTGGAGTCGCGGCCCTTGAAGACGCGCACGTCCTCGACGGGGAAGCGGATGCACTGGCCGAGCGCCGTGGTCAGCAGCACGTTCTGGTCCGGACGGCAGATCTCGACGTGGACGATGTGGTCGCCCGGGTCGAGCTTCATGGCGATCTTGCCGTTGCGGTTCACCGTGGTGAAGTCCGAGAGCTTGTTGCGCCGGACGTTGCCGCGCGCGGTCGCGAACATGACGTCGAGCGTCTCCCACGACGCCTCGTCCTCGGGCAGCGGCATGATCGTGGTGATGCGCTCGGAGGTGTCCTGCAATTGCAGGATGTTCACCAGCGCCTTGCCGCGGGCATTCGGGGCGGCCATCGGCAGGCGCCAGACCTTCTCCTTGTAGGCCTGGCCCTGGCTGGAGAAGAACAGCACCGGCGTGTGGGTGTTGGCCACGAACAGGCGGGTGACGAAATCCTCGTCGCGGGTCGCCATGCCGGATCGGCCCTTGCCGCCGCGGCGCTGGGCCCGATAGGTCGAGAGCGGCACGCGCTTGACGTAGCCGGCGTGCGACACGGTCACCACCATGTCCTCGCGGGCGATCAGGTCCTCGTCCTCGACGCTGCCGTCGAAGTCGACGATCTCGGTCCGGCGCGGGGTGGCGAACTGCTCGCGGACCTCGGCGAGCTCGCCCTTGACGATGCCCTGGATGCGGGCGCGCGAGCGCAGGATGTCGAGGTAATCGGCGATCTCGTCGGCCAACGTCTTCAGCTCGTCGCCGACCTCGTCGCGGCCGAGAGCCGTGAGGCGCTGCAGGCGCAGGTCGAGGATGGCGCGGGCCTGGGTCTCGGACAGGCGGTAGGTCCCGTCCTCGGCGACGCGGTGGCGCGGGTCGTCCACCAGCGCGATCAGCGGCGCGATGTCGTGGGCCGGCCAGTCGCGGGCCATCAGGGCCTCGCGGGCCGTGTTCGGGTCCGGCGAGGTCCGGATCAGGCGGATCACCTCGTCGATGTTGGCGACCGCGATGGCGAGGCCGCACAAGACGTGGGCGCGCTCGCGGGCCTTGCCGAGGAGGAACTTGGTCCGGCGGGAGACGACCTCCTCGCGGAAATCCACGAAGGCCTGGAGCAGGTCCTTCAGGTTCATCAGCTCGGGGCGGCCGCCGTTCAGCGCCACCATGTTGCAGCCGAAGGAGCTCTGCAGCGGCGTGAACCGGTAGAGCTGGTTCAGCACCACGTCGGCCATCGCGTCGCGCTTGATCTCGACGACGATGCGCATGCCCGTCCGGTCGGACTCGTCGCGCAGGTCCGAGATGCCCTCGACGCGCTTCTCCTTCACCAGCTCGGCGATCTTCTCGACGAGCGTCGCCTTGTTCACCTGATAGGGGATCTCGGTGAAGATCAGCGCCTCGCGCTCCTTGCGCAGCTCCTCGACATGCGACTTGGCGCGCATGATCACCGAGCCGCGGCCCGTCGCGTAGGCCTGCCGGGTGCCGGCGCGGCCGAGGATCATGCCGCCGGTCGGGAAGTCCGGGCCGGGCACGATCTCGGTGAGCTGCTCGATGGTCAGGCCCGGATCGTCGATCAGCGCCACGCAGGCGTCGATCAGCTCGCCGAGATTGTGCGGCGGGATGTTGGTCGCCATGCCGACCGCGATGCCGCCCGCGCCGTTGACCAGCAGGTTCGGGAAGCGGGCCGGCAGGACGGTCGGCTCCTCGCGCGACTCGTCGTAGTTCGGTCCGAAATCGACGGTGTTCTTGTCGATATCGGTGAGCAGCGCGGTCGCGGGCTTGGCCAGCCGCGATTCGGTGTAGCGCATGGCGGCCGGCGGATCGCCGTCCACCGAGCCGAAATTGCCCTGCCCGTCGATGAGCATGAGGCGCATGGAGAAGTCCTGCGCCATCCGCACGAGGGCGTCGTAGATCGATTGGTCGCCGTGCGGGTGGTAGAGACCGATCACGTCGCCGACGATGCGCGCCGACTTGACGTATTTCCGCTCGGGCAGGTGCCCGGATTCGAAGGCGGAGTAGAGGATGCGCCGGTGCACCGGCTTGAGACCGTCGCGGGCGTCGGGAAGCGCCCGGCTCACGATCACGCTCATCGCGTAATCGAGGTAGGAGCGGCGCATCTCGTCGGTGATGGAGACGGGGCGGATGTCGCTGGCGGGCGGGGCGGCGCCAGTCGGATCGTTCTCGGCCAAGTCGGTATCCGTTCTGAAGCCCGGACGGGCGGTGCTCACGGCCGTTCCCGGGTGGCGCGCGATGCGCCGGAACGGCCTCTCGGAAGAGCAGTGATATCAGACGGTTAAATAAGGTTTTCCGAGGCCGCCCGCAAGGTCGCAGCGCGTCTGCCGGCGCGCGTCCCGGCAGGGATGCGTCCCGGCCGGATCGGGCCGGGACGCGCAGGGCTGCGCTCAGTAGAACGTGACGTGCCGGTGGCCGTACGGACGGGCGTACGGGCGGCCATGCCAGACGTGGTGGCGGTGCCAGTGCCGGCGGAAATGGTGGTGCCGGTGCCAGTGATGGCGACGGTGCCAGTAGTGGCGGCGGTGGTGCCAGTGGCGGCGCCAGTGGTGGCGGCGGTGCCAGTGGCGGCGGTGGCGCCAGTGGGCCTGCTGCACCGCGGGGGCGGGCGCGGCGGCCTCGGCGCTCGCGGGGACCGGCAGGGGCGCCGCGCGCGCGGGCGCACTCGCCAGCCCGCCGAGCAGCGCGGCGAGGAGGACCAGGATCGGCCAGGGTCGCATCGTTTCTCTCCCGTGTGAGCGCCCGTCCGAGTCCAGCGGATCCGGGCCGGCACGAGGCTCGCGCCGTCGCCTGAAACGGCCAAGGTCGGCAAACGGTTCGATCCGTTCCGACTGCGCAGATGCGCCGCCCTCGCGCACCACCCTCGCGCACCGCCCTTGCGCGGGGCCGGAAAGCGCCCAGTTTCCGACGACAGGCGCTTCCGGGCCGTCTCCCGCCCGGCTTCCCGACGAGCCGCGTAAGACCACATGGCGTTCGCGTTCCCCGACACATTCCGTGCCCTCCTCCCGCGCCGCTTCCGGGACCGACGCCCTCGGGTCGCGGTGGTCCGGCTGTCGGGCACGATCGGGGCGGTCTCGCCGCTCCGGCCGGGGCTCTCGATCGGGGGCGTCGCGGGCAGCCTGGAGCGCGCCTTCGGGATGCCGGGTGTGAAGGCGGTGGCGCTGGTGATCAACTCGCCCGGCGGCTCGCCAGCGCAGTCGCACCTGATCCACCGCCGCATCCGGGCGCTGGCCGACGAGAAGGGCGTGCCGGTGATCGCCTTCGTGGAGGATGTCGCGGCCTCCGGCGGCTACATGATCGCCTGCGCGGCCGACGAGATCGTCGCCGACCCGACCTCGATCGTCGGCTCGATCGGCGTGGTCTCGGCCGGGTTCGGCTTCCACGGCCTCCTAGAGAAGCTCGGTGTCGAGCGCCGGGTGCACACGCAGGGCGAGGCGAAGTCGATGCTCGACCCGTTCCGCCCGGAGGATCCCGCCGACGTGGAGCGCCTGAAGCGCATCCAGGCCGACGTGCAAGACCTGTTCACCGGCCTCGTCACGGCCCGGCGCCCGGGCCTGTCGACGTCCGAGAACCTGTTCACCGGCGCGGTCTGGACCGGGCGGCAGGCGCTGTCCCTCGGCCTCGTCGACGCCCTGGGCGACGTGCGCACCGCGATGCGCGCGCGCTTCGGCGAGAAGGTCGACCTGCGCCTCGTCGCCGAGGCGCGCGGCGGCCTGCTCTCCCGCATCCTGCGCCGGGGCGGCGCGCCGGGCGGGATCGACCTGGCCGAGGGGGCGATGGCCGCGTTCGCGGAGCGCGCGGCCTTCGCCCGCTACGGGCTCTGAGGGCTCAGGCCGCGACCTGACCGAGGAAGCGCTCGATCTCGCCCTCGAGGTCGGCCGCGACCGCGTCGACGGTCTGAGCCGCCTCGGTGACCGTGGCGGCCATGCGGGCCGAGCGCCGCGCGGCGCCGGCGACCGTGGTCAGGCCACCCGCGATGGCCTCGGTGGCGCCGGCCGTGTCGGCGACGTTGCGGGAGATCTCGGCGGTGGCCGCGCCCTGGGCCGAGACCGCCGACGCGATCCCACCCGTGGTGGCGCTGACCGCCCGCATCCGCTCGCCCATCCGGCCGATGGCCGCCACGGCCGCCGTCGTCGAGGCCTGCACGCCGGCGATCTGGCTGCCGATCTCCTCGGTCGCCCGCGCGGTCTGCGACGCCAGCGCCTTCACCTCCGCGGCCACCACGGCGAAGCCCTTGCCGGCGGCGCCGGCCCGGGCGGACTCGATCGTGGCGTTGAGCGCCAGCAGGTTGGTCTGCTCGGCGATCTGGCGGATCAGCCCGACCACCGCGCCGATGCGCCCTGCGGCCTCGGCGAGCTCGCCGATCTCGGCGTTCATGGCGTCCGACTCCGCGGCGGCCGTGGCCACCAGGGCCTCGGCCTGGTCGAGCTGGGTCTCGATCTCCGCGATGGAGGCGGAGAGCTCCTCGGCGGCGCTCGCGACGGTCTGGACGCTGGCGGAGGTCTCGTGCGAGCCGCGCTCGGTCTCGGCGACGGCGGCCTCCGCCTCGGCGGAGCTGGCCGCCATCTCGCCGGCCCGGGCGCGCATCGCGCCGGTGCTGGCGGTCAGCGCGTCCTTCAGGCGGACGATCTGGCCGCGGAACGCCTCGATGGCGCGGTCGAGGGCGGCCCGCCGCCGCGTCTCGTCAGCTGCGCTCGCGCTCTGCAGGCTCTCGAGTTCCCGGGTCCGCAGGCCGGAGACGCGCAGCACCTCGAGGGCGCGCGCCACCGTGCCGATCTCGTCGCCGCGCGCCGCGTGGGGGATCGCCGAGTCCAAGTCGCCGGCCGCGAGGGCCTCGATCCGCGCCGCGATCGCCGAGAAGGGCCGGAACAGCCGCGCCGCCGCCAGCCCGACGAGGGCACAGGCCAGCACCGCGATGATCAGGGCGGCGACGCTGAGGCTCGTCATCGTCTGGGCGTGGGCGTCGAAGTACATCTCGATCGGCAGGCCGACGAACAGGATGCCGTTCACCTTGCCGGCGGCGTCGACCGTCGGCTGGTACACCGTGTGGTAGCGCCGCCCGAACAGGGTCGCCGGCCCCTCGTAGGTTTGCCCGGCGCGGATCGCGGCCTGGGCCGGGCTGTCGGCGGCGAGCGCCGTGCCGACCGCGCGGGTCCCGTCCTCCCGGCGCACGGTGGTCTGGCGCCGTACGAAGCTGTCGGAGGCGGGCTCGTAGCTGAACACCGTCGCCAGGCCGCCCGAGTAGGCGACGGCGTCGTCCACGACGCGGGCATCGGCGAAGCCCGACAGGCTCGGCGTCGACACCCGGGCGACGCGCGCGTCGTCGAGATCCGCCGCCGCGCCCTCGACCCGCGCCGCCAGGACGAGCGCCAGAGTTCTCAGGTTGCGCTCGCCGTTGGTGCGCTGGCGCGCCTCCATCTGCGACCAAGTCTGTCGCGAGACCGTAATCCAGATGGCGCCGGCGGTGAGTGTCACGGCGAGCATCGCCAGCAGGATGACTTTCGTCGACAGAGTCATCCTGCGCAGCGAATAGGAATGTGTGCGCATATATTGGTATCCGTGCCTATAGCCGGCCGGACACTCTGTCGTGAGGTTGAAATGACGGGTTAAGGTTCGCCAGAAAGGCGAGCCATTGCCGCAGAATTCAACCCTGCCCTGCGCGCCGGGCGGAGACGCGGGCGAGCGCCGCCAGATCCTTCTCACCGTCGCCGTGGCTGATCGCCTCGATGAGACCGTCCCGCAGCACGCTGGCGAAGGGCATCGGCACCCCGGCGCCCTCGGCCGCCTGCAGGGCGAGCCGCACGTCCTTGGCCCCGAGCCTGAGGATGAAGCCCGGCGGCTCGTAGCGGTTCTGCGCGATCGAGGCGCCGTAGCCCTTGTAGACCGGCGAGGCGAACAGCGTGTTGGTCATCAGGTCGAGGAACTCGGCGCCCGGGACGCCGTGGCCCTCCGTCAGGGCGCAGGCCTCGGCCATGGCCTCGATCGCCGAGATCAGCATGAAGTTGCCGGCGAGCTTGACGGCGTTCGCCCGCGTCGGGTCGTCGCCGAAGCGCCAGGTCCTGGCGCCCATCGCGTCGAGGAGCGGGCCGGCGCGGTCGATCAGGGCTCCCTCTCCCGCCGCAACGATGTTGAGCTTCCCGGCCTCCGCCACGTCCGGCCGCCCGAAGACCGGGGCCGAGACGTAGGGGACGCCGGCCCGCGCGTGGACGGCGGCGAGCTGCTTCGCCAGGGCCACCGAGACCGTGCTCATCCCGATATGCAGGCCGGGGCGCTCCGGCCGGTCGAGGAGGCCGCCGGCCACGATCACGGCCTCGAGGGCCGCGTCGTCGGCCAGCATGGTGATCACGGCGTCCCCGGCGAAGGCCTCGGCGGCGCTCGCCACCGGGGTGACGCCGTCGATGCCGCGCGCGGCCTCCGGCGAGCGGTTCCAGGCGCGGACCGCGTGGCCGGCCCGCGCGAGATTGGCCGCCATGGCGCGACCCATTCGCCCCATTCCGATGAATCCGACGTCCATGCCGTGCTCCTCGACGCGCTGTGCCGTCTGCCAACCTGGGAAACCCCGGCCGACGGTCAACGGCCCCGGCCGGATTTGCGGCGATGACGCGGCGTGGCAAGCTCGGTCCATGCCGCAGAATCGCATCACCGACATTCCCGGCCTGCGGGTCGGCCACGCCACCGACCTGCGGCTCGCCAGCGGCGTCACCGCGATCGTGTTCGATGAGCCGGCCATCGCCGCGGTCGACGTGCGCGGCGGCGGGCCGGGCACCCGCGAGACCGACCTGCTCGACCCCGAGCGCACCGTGGAGCGGGTCGACGCCTTCGTGCTCTCCGGGGGCTCGGCCTTCGGCCTCGACGCGGGGGCGGGCGTGGCGGCGTGGCTCGCCGAGGCCGGGCGCGGCTTCCCGGTCGGTGCCATGCGGGTGCCGATCGTCCCCGGGGCGGTCCTGTTCGATCTCCCCAACGGCGGCGACAAGGCCTGGGGCCGCTATCCGCCCTATCGCGAGCTGGGCTTTCAGGCCGCCGCGGCCGCGGCGGAGGATTTCGCCCTGGGCTCGGTCGGGGCCGGGACAGGCGCGCGCACCGGGCGACTGAAGGGCGGGATCGGATCCGCATCGGCGCAGGTGCCGGGAACGGGCTTCCGCGTCGGGGCGCTCGCGGCCGTGAACGCCTTCGGCAACGCGACGATCGGCGCCGGGCCGCATTTCTGGGCGGCGCCCTTCGAAGAGGGCGACGAGTTCGGTGGTCTCGGCGCGCCGGTCCGGGTGCCGCCGGAGGCCCTCGCCTTCCCGGCCCGGGCGCTGCCGGGCGCCGCCACGACGCTGGCCGTGGTGGCGACCGACGCGGCGCTGACCAAGGCGCAGTGCCGGCGCCTCGCGGTGGCCGCGCAGGACGGACTCGCCCGCGCGCTCGTGCCGGCGCACACGCCCCTCGACGGCGACCTAGTCTTCGCCGCGGCGACCGGCGCCGTGCCCCTCGCCGAACCGGTGGTCGACCTCGCCCGCCTCGGCGACGTCGCCGCGCGCGTCCTGGCCCGGGCGGTGGCCCGCGGCGTGTTCTCGGCGACGAGCCTGCCCGGGCACGCGCCGTCATTGCCCCTGGCCGGTACAGGGCTTCCACCGGCCTGGCGCGACCTGTTCGGCGCCTGATCGGCGGCCCCGCTCGCGCGCGGAACGATGCCGCAGGCCCGGGGTTACTGGCCGCGGCCGCAGGCCGGGACGCGGCCCGGATCGCACCGGGCCGTGCCCTGTGCTTAGCGGGAGAGAATCTCATGAGAATGACCGGCCTGATCGTCGCCGCGTCCGTCGCCCTGTTCGCCGGCGGAGCCCAGGCGATGCCCGTGGCACCGCTGGCCGGCGGCGACGCCGCCGTCACCCTCGTCCGCGGCGGCTGCGGGTTCGGCGCCCATCGCGGGGCCTACGGCGGCTGCCGCCTGAATCGCGGCCCGCGCGGTGCGATCCGCCGCGCCGTCACCGGCGCTCCCCGCGGCTGCCCGCCCGGCCTCTATCGCGGCCCGCGGGGCGTCTGCCGCCGCTGAGTGACGGCGCTGGCGCCGCCCCCTGGGGTGGCGCCAGCGCGGGTTGCGGCTCTCGACGGATGGCGGTCAGCGCAGGGGCGAGCGCCCCTGGGGGAGCGCGATCGTCGCGGTCGCCTCGGCGATCTGGTCCGGGCCGCCCTTCGGCGGCCAGATTCCCGCCTCGTAGGCGCGGGCTCGCAGTGCGGCCCGCTCCTCCAGGCTGCGGAAACCCCAGATGTGCGTGATGCGCGGTGCGCCGTCGAGGGCGTACAGGTTGACGACGAGGTGCTGCGTGTAGGCGCGTGCCGGCTCGATCGCGGCCTCCCAGGCCGCGAGGGTCGGCGGCAGGCCCCCCGGCTTCTGGCGATAGGTCCGGATCTCGTACACCCCGCCCCGGTCACCCGTCCGGATCGGCGGCAGGAAGGGGAACGGGGCGTAGCTGTCCATCTCCAGCGCGGTGATCACGTGCCCGGCGTTGAACGGGTTGGCGCTGAGGAGGGCGCGCCGGCGCTCGGCGGTCATGTCCTCGGGCGCCGCGAAGCCGCGCAGCACGATCAGGCGCCCCAGCGTCCCGATCTCGGTGCGCCAGCAGCCGACCAGCTCGCCCTTGGCGTCGGGATCGTCCAGCCAGGCCTCGACGCCGGCCGAGACCTGACCCACCGCGAGCAGCGGGCACGAGAGGGTCGCGAGTTCGTACAGCATGGGCGCCTCGGCGACGTCGTCCCGTCGACGTCACGCCGTCAAAGCGGGAGATCGTCTTTCGTTGCCATCGGGACGCGCGGACCAGCTCCGCGCCGCCGGCCGAGCCTCACAGCTCGGCGCGGGCATCCTCCAGCAGCTGCGCCAGCCCGCTGTCGACCTCCTCGGCGAGCATCGTCCGCTCGGCGTCGGTGAGGTCCTTGGCCCAGGCGCCGCTGCCGAACCCGTCCGTGCAGCGCGCCCGCTCCGAGGCGATGTAGGCCTCGGTCTCGACCGGCCGGGTCTTCATCGCGTGGACGAAGCCGAACCATGCCGCCCGCTCCACCACCGCGAGCCGCGCCCGCAGCCGGATGGCCACCGCCTTCTCCGGATCGATCCCGTCCGCGCTCATCGTGGTTCTCCCGCGTCCTTCTCGGCCAGCCGATCCAGCAAACCCTGGAGCTGCCCCGGCACCGGCTCGGTCGCCGAACGCGCGTAGAGGACGCGCAGTTGCCGGCCGATCTCCGCGAGGCTCATCGAGCCCTTGGCGATCACCCGGTCGGCCTGCCGGTTCAGGCTCTCCTTCTCGGCCGCCGTGACCTCCTTGGCGGTGAGCACCACCACGGGCACGTCGCCGTCGGGCCGCGACCGGAGGGCCCGCAGGAAGCCGAACCCGTCCATCTCGGGCATCATCAGGTCGAGCAGGATCAGGCTCGGCCGCGCCTGGCTGACCCGCTCCAGGGCGATCCGGCCGTTCTCCGCCTCGTCGACGGTCCAGCCCTCGCGGCCGAGCGACCGGCGCAGGCGCTCCCGGGCATCCGCGTCGTCGTCGACCACGAGGACCCGCGCCTCGTTCGGCGCCGCGGGCCGGTAGCGCTCCATCAGGCCCTTGAGCCGGTCCCAGTCGATCGGCTTGACGAAGTAGTCGGTGGCGCCGAGCGCTTGGCCGAGCCCCTGCTCGGCCACCACCGAGGTCATGATCACCGGCGTCCCGGCGAGGTCGGGGTCGTTGCGGACCGCGTGCAGGACCGCCCAGCCGTCCATGCGCGGCATCTCGACGTCGAGCAGGATCGCCCGCGGCTTCAGGGCCCGGGCGAGCGTCAGGCCGGCGCGGCCGTCGTTGGCGCTGCGGACGTGGAAGCCCTCGCGCTCCAGGAAGCGCTGGAGCAGCTCCCGGGCGGCCGGGTCGTCGTCGACCAGCAGCACCGTCTCGTGCTCCTCGTGCGGCTCCACCGGCGCGTGCGCCTCGGCCTCGGTCGGCGGCGCGTCCTCCGGGCGCAGGGTCGCGGGCAGGCGGATCGTGAAGGTCGCGCCCGCGCCCGGGGTGCTGGCGACGCCGATATCGCCGCCCATCGTCCGGCAGAACGCGCGGGTGATGGCGAGCCCGAGGCCCGTCCCGCCGAACTGCCGGGTGGTCGAATCGTCGGCCTGGACGAAGCGCTCGAACAGGCGGTCGATCTGGGCCTCGGTCAGGCCGATGCCGGTGTCGGCGACCGCGAAGGACAGCCAGTCGGCCCCAGCCTCGCGGTGCCGCCGCACCGTCAGGGTGATCGTCCCCCGCTCGGTGAACTTCGCGGCGTTGCCGATCAGGTTCAGCAGGCACTGGCGGATCTTGGTCTGGTCCTGGTGCATGGAGCCCAGGCCGGCCTCGCCCGCCGCGCCGGCGTCGAGGACGAAGCGGTTGCCCTTCTTCTCGACCAGGGATCCGGTGGAATCGGAGACGTCCCGGAGCAGGTCGGCCACCGTGAAGGTCTCGGCCGAGGCGGTCATGCGGCCGGCCTCGATCTTCGAGATGTCGAGGACGTCGTTGATCAGCGACAGCAGGTGACGGGCGGCCGCCTCGATCTTGCGCAGGTCCGGCAGGAGGGCGGCCTGGCCGATATCCTCCAGCTCCTCGCCGAGCATCTCGGAGTAGCCGATCACCGCCGAGAGCGGGGTGCGCAGCTCGTGGCTCATGTTGGCGATGAACTGGCTCTTGGCCCGGTTGGCCGCCTCGGCGGCCTGTCGGGCGCGCTCCACCGCCTCTTCGGCCTCCTTGCGCTCGGTGACGTCGACGCAGGTACCGACCCATTCCCGCAGGGAGCCGTCCTCGGCGAGGACCGGCACGCCGCGCACCTCCATGGCGCGCCAAGCCCCGTCGTGCCGGCGCAGCCTGTACTCGACCTCGTAGGTCGCGCGTGCCTCCACGCAGGCCGCCCAGGCATCGGCCGCGTGGCCCCGGTCGTCGGGATGGACGGCGTCCAGCCAGCCCCAGCCCTGATAGGCCTCCTCGGTCTGGCCGGTATAGGTGCTCCACCGGACCTGCGGCGGCAACAGCTCGCCCGCCGCGTCCGTGTTCCAGATCACCGCCGCCGAGGCGTCCACCAGCGCCCGGAAGCGCTGCTCGGAATGGCGCAGGCGCTCCTCGACCGCGCGGCGGACGGTGATGTCGGTGTTGGTCCCGTACCAGCGCAGGATCCGCCCGGATCCGTCCCGGTGGGGCAGCGCCTTCGACAGGAACCAGCGGTAGCTCCCGTCGCGGCCGCGCAGCGGGAACGTGTCTTCCCAGGACCGGCCCAGCGTGATCGCGGCGCGGTAGCGCTCGGTCACCGCCGCGACGTGGTCCGGGTGGTGGACCGTGCGCCAGCCCCAGCCCCGCATCTCGTCCAGGGAGGTGCCCGTGTAGTCGTACCAGCGCTGATTGTACCAGACGATGGTGCCGTCGGCCTCGGCGATCCAGGCGAGCTGCGGCAGCGTCTCGGCGAGGTTGCGGTAATCGGCCTCCGTGACGGACCCTGGGCCGCTCTCAGTCTCGCTCATCGACCCGACGCTGTCCCGTCACCCGCCCCGCGGCGGCTTGAACCAGTATTCCTTATACACGCATCGCGTCCGGATCCGACCGCGGGGCCGCGGGAGCCGGCGGCCGGCGAAAACGCAGGGCGTCGATCGTGTAGAGCGCGAGTGCCACCCAGATCAGCGCGAGCATCAGCGCCCGATGCGGCTCGACGCGCTCGCCGTAGACGAGGACGCTCAGGACGAGCAGGCAGGTCGGCGCCACGTACTGCAGGAGGCCCAGGGTCGTGAGCCGCAGGCGCACCGCCGCCGCGGCGAACCAGATCAGCGGCAGCGCGGTGGTCAGGCCCGTGAGCATCAGCAGGGCACGGTCCCCCGGCGCGGCCGGCAGGAACGGCTCGGGCGACAGGACGAGCCAGACGATCGCCGCCGGCAGCAGCAGCAGGGTTTCGGCCAGGAAGCCGACCAGCGCGTCGACGCCGACGATCTTCCGGGCGAGCCCGTAGAGGGCGAAGCTCACCGCCAGCGACAGCGACATCAGGGGCAGTTCCCCGGCCCACACCACCGCGACGGCGACGCCCGTCGCGGCGATGCCGATCGCGACGGCCTGCGCCGGCCGCAGGCGCTCGCCCAGCACCACCCGGCCGAAGGCCACGCTCACCAGGGGATTGATGTAGTAGCCGAGGCTCGCGTCGAGCAGGTGACCCCCGCTGACGGCGTAGAGGTAGAGCAGCCAGTTCACGCCGATCATCGCCGCCGAGAGCACCAGCAGCGCGTGGCGCTTCCGGAGCGGCAGCGGCAGGTTGAGGCGGTGGCGGGCCGCGAGGATCAGCGCCAGCGCGCCGGCGAACACGCTCGACCAGACGATCCGCTCCGACAGGATGTGGTACGGCGTGTAGGCCCCGAGCATCCGGAAATGCACCGGGACCACGAGGCCCCAGCTCAGGTAGGCGGCGAGCGCGTAGACGAGGCCCACGGAGTCCTCCCGGTCGACCCGGATGGGCGGCCGGGTCCGCGGGCTTTAGCCCGGACGGCCCGATCGCGACAGGCCGGGCGGTGCAGGGCTGCCATCCGGACCGGCGAGCCGACCCCGGGCGGCCCGGCTCGCGGACGGCGCTCCGGCTACGGCGCGATCCAGCCACCGGACCACCCGCCGGGCTGCCGATGCCAGGCGGCCCGGCGGTGCCCGCGGCGGTCGAGATAGAGGAAATCAAGGCGCTCGGCCCGAACCAGAACGGCGGCGAAGTGCGGCCGGCCGAGCGTCGCGGCCGCGGTCTCGTCCGGAAGGCTGTAGGCGTCCCCCGCTGGAAGCGACGTACCGGGGCCGGGCTCGGCCCCGTAGCAGACCCGGCTCATCGCCCGGGACCCGGTCCAGGCCGCCTCGGCCAGAGCGTCGTCGGTGTGCAGCGTGGCGCGGCCCTCGACGCGGATCTGGATCTTCGCGGCCGCGTCGTAGGCGGCGAGGGCGCACGCAGGATCGGTCAGGATCTCGGCGGCCTTGTCGGAGCGGCGGTCGCAGTGGAACCGGAGCGTCCCCTCGGCCGGGTCGGCGGCGCGCAGGACCACGGTGCGCAGCCGCGGCCCGCCGTCGGCCCCGAGCGTCGCCAGGGTCGGCAGGTGGAAGCCGCCACGGCTATGGGCGGCCCCGTCCGCCAGCAGCCGCCAGAGTTCCGCGAAGGTGGCGTCGAGGTCGTCGTAGAAAGCGGGCAGCGGCGTCCGTGTCATGCGGCGCCCCGCTTCCTCCGCCGCTCGCGGAAGATCAGCGCCAGGTTGCGCAGGTAGATGCCGGTGGAGAGGCTCTGGCCGATGATGATCACCGGCTCGCGGCGCACGAACCCGTAGACCAGCGTCATCATCCCGCCGAGGATCGACAGGAACCAGAACGACAGCGGCATCACGCTCCGCCCGGCCCGCTCGCTCGCGATCCATTGCAGGATGAAGCGCGATCCGAACACCACCTGGGCGACGATTCCGAACACCAGCCAGAAGTCGAGCCGGGTGACGAACACGTCGTAGAAATAGGCCGGCAGATCGTGGGCGAGCTGGATCAGCATCCGACGTCCTGGTCCGCGGGTTGGCCGGCCGGCGGCTCCGCCGGCGCGCCGGCGGGGCCGGCGATCTCCTCGGGCCGCGGGTCCGCGCGCTTGCGCCGGATCAGCCACCAGACGCCGGCGAGATCCAGAAGCCCCACCCAGAGGCGGTCGAACAGGCCGTAATTGGACACGCCCGTCAGCCGCGGCCGGTCGACCACGTCGCGGTGGACGACGGAGAAGCCCTCGCGGGCGACCAGGGCCGGCATGAACCGGTGCAGGGCGTCGAAATACGGCAGCCTGAGGTACACGGCGCGGCGGAAGACCTTCAGGCCGCAGCCGGTGTCGCGGGTGGAATCGTTGAGGATCCGGCCGCGCACGCCGTTGGCGATCCGGGACTGGAGCATCTTGAAGCGGCCGTCCTTGCGGCCGCGCCGCTGGCCCTGGGCGAGACCGGCCCCCGGTCCCGCCGCCTCAAGGGCCTCGAGCAGCGCGGGGATGAAGGCCGGATCGTTCTGGCCATCGCCGTCGAGGGTCGCGACGATCCCGCCGCGGGCCGCCAGGACGCCGCTGCGCACCGCCGCCGACTGGCCGCCGCTCCGCGCGTGGCGCAGCACCCGCAGCCAGGGGCGCCCCGCCCGGGCCGCCGCCAGGGCCGCCGGCGTGCCGTCGGTGGAGCCGTCATCCACGTAGATCAGCTCGAAGGCGAGGCCCGCGCCGGCGGCCTCGATCTCGGCCACCAGGGGCGCGATGTTGCCGGCCTCGTTCTTGACCGGAACGACGACGCTGAGATGGGGGGATCCGCTCACGGCGCCACCGCGTAGGCCGTCACGAAGACCCGGCGGCCGGTGTTGAGGTTGAAGCCCTCGACCTCCGCAAGGGGCGCGGGCGCGCCGCGTCCCACCGGCCAGGCCGCGTTGAAATCGTCGCGGTCCCGGGATTCCACGAAGAGCAGGCGGCAGCCGCCGCCCTCGAGGAAGGATCGGGCGGCGGCCCCGTCGGGCGGCAGGGCGAGGCCGGTGCCGACGAGGAAGACGAGGCTCGGCTCGCGGTAGCCGAGGCTCGCCACGAGCGGGTTCGGGCAGGGCATCCGCTCGCGCAGGGCCGCGAGCCGCGGCGAGACCTTCAGGGCCGGCAGCGAGCGCTGCGCCACGCCGAGCACCGCGGGCCCGAGCAGGGCGGAGGCCAGCACGCCGAGGACGAGCGCGCGCTCGGCCGACCCGTGCGCGAAGGCGAGCCAGGCCAGGAATGCGACCGCGCAGGCGGCGGCGAGCAGCGGGAGGGCCGGCCACGGGATCGTGTGGGCGTCGAGGCGCCAGCCGGCGAGGCAGAGGCCGAGGGTCAGGGCGACCGGGATCGCCGGCAGCAGCAGGGCCGTCAGGCGGGCGCCCCGCAGGCGCGGGTCCAGCGCGCCCCGGTTCAGCGCCAGCACGGTCAGGATCGCGAGCCAGGGCATCAGCGGCAGCACGTAGTGGGGCAGCTTGGTCGGCACCGCCTCGAAGATCAGCCAGGCCGGCAGCACCGCGGCGATCAGGAAGATCACGGCGGGCTCCCGCCGCGCCCGCCACGCGAAGGGCAGGCTCATGGCGGCGAAGGCCGCCCCGGGCCAGAAGGTCGCGAAGAACACGAGCGCGTAGGCTCCGGGCGGTCCCCAGTGCCGCTCGGCCACCCCGCCGACCTTGCCGAGCATGTCGTGCCCGACCGCCTCGGCGTAGAAGGCGCCGCCGCTCTTCCAGGCGATCGCCGCGAACCAGGGCGCCACCAGCAGGAGCGTCAGGGCGAGGCCCGGCCCCGGCCGCAGGGGCAGCAGCCAGCGGCCGGACCGCGCGACGAGCGACAGGCCGAGCGCCGGCAGCGCGACGAAGAGCGGCACCATCGGCCCCTTCACCAGGATCCCGACCGCCATGCCGAGCCAGAACGCCGCGAAGGTCGGCCGCGAGACCGGCCTGCCGTCCCGCGGCGCCAGCCACGCGCGGGCGAGCGCGGCGAGGCTCGCGGTGGCGCAGGCGGCGAGCAGCGCGTCCGTCTTGGCGAGGTGGGCCTCGGCCGAGAGCATCAGGCAGGCGCCGTAGAGGGCGGCGGCGAGCAGCGCCGACCGTCGGGGCAGGAAGGCGAGCGCGCCCCAGTAGGCGAGCAGGACCGAGGCGACGGCGCCGATCAGCGACGGGATGCGGTACAGGGCGATCTGGGTGCGGGCGCCGGGCACGCCCAGCGCCTCGCCGGCCGCCACGGCGGCGGCCTGCGCCCAGTAGATCCCCACCGGCTTCTTGTGCCGCGCCTCGCCCTGGAAGCGGATATCCACGAGGTCGCCGCTCTCCAGCATCTGCTTCGAGGCCTGGGCGAAGCGGGGCTCGTCCCGGTCCATCGGCTGCAGCGAGATCTGGCCCGGCAGGAACAGGAGCAGGCACAGCGCCAGCAGGGCGGCGGCGGCCCTGCCGTGGGTGAGGCTCAGCGCGTCGAGCCCGCGGCCGATCCGGTCGACGGGGGCAAGGCGCGGCGCGCCGCCGGCGGAGAGGCTCGTGGTCATGCCGGGCCGGTCAATCAGGAACGCGGCGCGAGGTCAAATACGGCGGTGCCGTCGCCGGTCGCCACGGCGCGCGCGCACATCACGATGCGCGGATGTGGCGCCGCTCCCGCCGCGCGTCCCGGCCCTGAGGTTCGCCGGTCCCCGCCCGTCGGGGACGGGACCGCCCTACGACGCCGCCCGGAGGCGCGCGAAGCCGGCGTCGAGGTCGGCCTTGAGGTCGGCGGTGTCCTCGAGGCCGATGTGGAAGCGGAGCGCCGGTCCGCCGGGCGCCCACCGGGTCGCGGTCCGGTAGCCCGCGCAGTCGAAGGGGATCACGAGGCTCTCGAAGCCGCCCCAGGAGAAGCCCATCCCGAAGAGCTGCAGCCCGTCGAGCATGGCCGCCACCGCCGCCTCGGGCACCGGCTTGAGGATCACCCCGAACAGACCGGAGGCGCCCGCGAAGTCGCGCTTCCAGATCGCGTGGCCCGGATCCTCCGGCAGCCCGGGATGGAGCACCCGCAGCACCTCGGGGCGCGCCTGGAACCACCGGGCCATCTCAAGGCCGGCGCGGCCGTGCTCGCGCAGCCGCAGGTTCATCGTCCGCAGGCCGCGCAGCGCCAGGAAGATGTCCTCCGCGCCGGCGCACATGGCGAAATGGTCGAAGGTGCGGCGCACGGCCGGGTAGTAGCGCGCGTTGGCGGAGGTCAGGCCGATCAGCAGGTCCGAGCCACCGCTCAGGTACTTGGTGCCGGCCTCGACCGCGATATCGACGCCGCGCGCGTGCGGCGGGAACAGCAGCGGCGTCGCCCAGGTGTTGTCCATGATCACGCAGGCATCGTGGGCGTGCGCCACCTCGGCGATGGCCGGGATGTCCTGCATCTCGAAGCTCTGAGATCCGGGCGCCTCGACCAGCACGGCCCGGGTGTTCGGGCGCATCAGTTCCGCGATGCCGGCGCCGATGACCGGGTCGTAGTAGGTGATCTCGACGCCGTAGCGCGCCAGCACGCCGTCGCAGAACTGGCGGGTCGGCCGGTAGGCGGAATCGGTGACGAGGAGGTGGTCGCCCGCCGACACCGCGGCCATCAGCGCCACGGTGAGCGCCGCGAGGCCCGAGGGCGTCACGACGGTGCCGGCGGCGCCGGCGAGTTCCGTCCAGGCCCCCGTCAGCGCGTCCATGGTGGGCGTCGCCGAGGTGCCGTAATTGTAGCGCCCGCGCCGGTTCTTGATCGCGTCGTAGGTCGGGTAGAGGACCGTGGAGCCGCGGTAGATCGGCGTGTTCACGAAGCCGTGTTGCTCGCCCGGGTCGCGGCCCGCGTGGACGAGGCGCGTCGCGGGCGCGAAGGTCTGCGTGGCGTCGGGCGAGGGCTTCAGGGACATCGAGGCTCGGAGATCGCGTTGCGGTGCACCGCACGAAGCGCGCCGCGCCCGGCGAGGTCAAGCCGGACGCGCGGGCTCGCAGTGCCGGGCCGCCGCGTTTTCCGCCGTCACGGCTTCTCGGGCGGATCCGAGACCACGGCCTCCTCGT
Source organism: Methylobacterium sp. yr668 (assembly GCF_900116245.1). Taxonomy (NCBI): domain Bacteria; kingdom Pseudomonadati; phylum Pseudomonadota; class Alphaproteobacteria; order Hyphomicrobiales; family Methylobacteriaceae; genus Methylobacterium; species Methylobacterium sp. yr668. The sequence goes on from NZ_FOZY01000017.1 coordinate 106,413, forward strand.
AGGCCTCCATCCACGCGGCGCGCTCCTGGGAGCCCTCCGGGTAGGGGCATTCGCTCACGGGCTTCCCGTAGAGGCGCGCGTTGCGGCCCTGGATGAACGGGCTGTCGCTCGCGGTGGCCTGGACGTTGGTCAATATCGCCTCCCGAAGACTTGGAGTGGGGCTTCGTTAACGGCCGCGCCGTAAATCTGTTGCCGTCTCAAGTCGCGTCCCGGGTGGTCGCTTGCGTATCCTGCGTTCCCTCCTCGGCGCCGTCCTCGTCCTCGTCTCGACGGCGACCGTCGCCCTCGTCAGCGCCGACCGGCTCGCCCATCTGGCGCCGGCGCCGGTGGTCCGTGCTGCCCAGGCCGAGCCGTCGGCGACGGGGTCGATCCCGCTTCCGGCGAAGGCCGCACCGGCGCCGAAACCGGCCGTGCCCAGCATCCCCAACGGGTTCGACACGGAGCGGCTGCACGCGCTCATGCGCGGCGATCCGATCCTGCCGGGCCGCTGAGAGCGGGCCGGAGCGCGCTTATCCCGTTTCGGACCTCATCGCGAGGCGCGTCGGGCGCCTCGTGATGAGGGATCTTGGCCGGATCGCCCTGGGATCGCCCTACCGCGCCGTCCGGAAGACCTGCAGGTCGAGGTCGCGGACCTTCTTGCGCAGGGTGTTGCGGTTGACGCCGAGCAGCTCCGCGGCCCGGATCTGGTTGCCGCGGGTGGCGGCGAGCGCGGCGCCGATCAGCGGGCCTTCGATCTCCCGCAGGATCCGGTGATACAGCCCGGGGGGCGGCAGCGTGTCGCGATAGCCGGAGAAGTAGTCCGAGAGGTGGCGCTCCACCGCGCTGGACAGGGTCTCCGACTCGCCGTTGGCCTTGCGGGCGGCGCCGTTGGCGGCCGGCGCCGCGGGTGTCGCCAGCGGCAGCGTGTCGAGCTCGGCCTCGATCACCGGGCCGGTGATCGTCTCCTGCGGGTAGAGGGCGGCGAGCCGCCGGACGAGGTTCTCGAGCTCGCGGACGTTGCCGGGCCAGCGGTAGCGCTTCAGCCGCTCCATGGCGTCGCCGTCCAGGGTCTTCCGGGTCAGGCCCTCGCGCTCGACCAGCACGAAGAAGTGGCGGACGAGGTCCGGCACGTCCTCGGAGCGCTCGCGCAGGGCCGGCAGCCGCAGCGGCACGACGTTGAGGCGGAAGAACAGGTCCTCGCGGAAGATGCCCTGCTGGATCGAGACCCGCAGGTCCTTGTTGGTGGCCGCGATGATCCGGACGTTGGTGCGGATCGGGACCCGCCCGCCCACCGTCGTGTACTCGCCCTGCTGGAGCACGCGCAGCAGCCGGGTCTGCGCCTCCATGGGCATGTCGCCGATCTCGTCGAGGAACAGCGTGCCGCCCTCGGCCTGCTCGAACCGGCCGGCGGAGCGCTGGAGCGCGCCCGTGAAGGCGCCCTTCTCGTGGCCGAACAACTCGGACTCGATCAGGTCGCGCGGGATCGCCGCCATGTTGACCGGCACGAACGGGCCGGTGCGGCGGCGGCCGTAATCGTGCAGCGCCCGGGCGACCAGCTCCTTGCCGGTGCCGGACTCGCCGGTGATCATCACGGTGAGGTCGGTCGGCATCAGCCGGGCGAGCGCCCGGTAGATCTCCTGCATGGCCGGCGAGCGGCCGACCAGCGGGATGTCCTCGTTCTCGGGGGGCGCCCCGGCCGGTGCCGCGCCGCGGGGGCGCGAGAGCGCCCGGCCCACGATGGCGATCAGCTCCTTCAGGTCGAAGGGCTTCGGCAGGTACTCGTAGGCGCCGCGCTCCGAGGCGCGGATCGCCGTCATGAAGGTGTTCTGCGCGCTCATGACGATGATCGGCAGCTCCGGCCGCACCCGCTTGATGCGCGGCAGCAGGTCGAACACGTTCTCGTCGGGCATGACCACGTCGGTGATGACGAGGTCGCCCTCCCCCTGCGCGACCCAGCGCCAGAGGGTGGCGCAGTTGCCCGTCGAGCGGACCTCGTAGCCCGCCCGGGACAGCGCTTGGTTCAGCACGGTGCGGATGGCGGCGTCGTCGTCGGCGACGATGATGTGGCCGTTCGGCATGACTCTCTACTCAGACCTCCGACGGGGGGCCGGATTCGGGGATCGACATCACGGATCGACCGCCGATTCGCGCCCGTCCCGGGCACTCGACATCGGCAGAAGGATGCGGAACGCCGTGCGGCGCGGGGCGGGATCGCACTCGACGATCCCGCCGTGATCGCCGACGATCTTCGCCACCAAAGCAAGACCCAGGCCGGAGCCCTGCGCCTTGGTGGTGACGAACGGGTCGAACAGGTCGGGCAGCAGGTCGGCCGAGATGCCCGGGCCGTTGTCGCGCACCGCCACCTCGATCGGCAGGCTGACCCGCTCGCGGGAGCCCGGAACCTGAAGGCGCAGGCCGGTGCGGAAGGCGGTCGACAGGGTGATCTCGCCCTCGACCGCGTCCGGGCCGATCGCCTCGGCGGCGTTCTTCACGAGGTTCAGGATCACCTGGATCAACTGGTCGCGGTTGCCGAGCACCGGCGGCAGCGACGGGTCGTAGGTCTCGATGAACCGGATGTGCCGGGCGAAGCCCGACTGCGCCGAGCGCTTCACCTGGTCGAGCACCCCGTGGACGTTGACGGCGCCGCGATCCGAAGGGCGCTCGTCGCCGAACAGCTCCATGCGCTCGACGATGCGCACGATCCGGTCCGACTCGTCGCAGATCAGGCGGGTGAGCAGCCGGTCCTCCTCGGCGCCGGTGCTCTCGAGGAGCTGCGCCGCGCCGCGGATGCCGGCGAGCGGGTTCTTGATCTCGTGGGCCAGCATCGCGCCGAGCGCCACCATCGAGCGCGCCGCGCCGCGATGGGTGAGCTGGCGGTTCATCTTGTCGGCGATGGTGCGCTCCTGGAGCATCATCACCACGGCCTCGCCGTCGTCGCCGAGCGGCGTCGCGAACACGTCGACGCTGCGCTCCAGGCCGAGGCGCGGCTGGGTCAGCTCGACCCGGTACTCGCTGACGCTCGCGCGGCGCCGTCGGACCTCGGCCACGAGCGCGATGATCGGCGAGGCGAACGGGATGATGTCGCGCAGGCGCCGGCGCTGCATCAGCCGCGCCGAGTAGTCGAAGAACGCCTCCGCGGCGTGGTTGCAGTGGAGAATCTGCTCGTCGGCGCCGATGGTCAGGACCGGCAGCGGCAGCGCGTTCAGGACGGCCTCGGCGGCCGTGTCGCGCCGGGTGCCGGGTTCGCGCGGGAGGGGCTCGTCGCTCACGCGGCCTCCTGCACGGGGTTCGCCGCGCCCGCGAAGGCCCGGGCCAGCAGGTTGAGCGCGATCTCCGGGTCGATGGTGGTGAGGAGGGTCGCGCGTTCCGCGGGACCCAGCGCGCCGCCGGTCTCGGCATAGGCGGCGAGGTGCTTGCGGGCGTGGCGCACGCCCATGTCGCGGCCGTAGAGCGACAGCAGCCCCGCGTAGTGTTCCGCGGCCAGGGCGGCCTGCGCGGCCCGGGACGGCTCCGCGGCCGGCCGGCCCGCGAGCGCCGCGGCGACTTGGCCGACCAGCCAGGGGCGGCCGGTCGCCGCACGGCCGATCATGACGCCCGCGGCGCCGGAGGCGTCCAGGCAGGCGCGGGCGCTGGCGAGGTCGGTCACGTCGCCGTTGGCAATCACCGGGATCGACACCGCCGCGACGACGGCCCGGATCGCCGACCAGTCGGCGCTGCCCTTGTAGAATTGCTGCCGGGTGCGCCCGTGGACCGTCACGGCGTTCAGGCCCAGCCGCTCGGCCCGGGCGGCGAGATCCGCGGCGTTGCGGCTCGCGTCGTCCCAGCCGAGGCGCATCTTCACCGTCACCGGGACCGACACCGCGCCCCGGACCGCGGCGAGCAGGCGCTCGGCGTGGTCGAGGTCGCGCATCAGGGCCGAGCCCGAGGCGATCCCCGTCACGATCTTGGCCGGGCAGCCCATGTTCACGTCGATCACGTCGGCGCCCCCGGCCTCCGCGATCCGGGCGGCCTCCGCCATCGGGCCCGCCTCGCAGCCCGCGAGCTGGACCACGTGCAGGTCGACCCCGGAGCCCTCGGCGCGCATCGCGGCCTCGCCGGACCCGCGCGCGAGTTCCCGGGCCGCCACCATCTCGGAGACGACCGCGTCGGCGCCGCAGCGGCGGGCGATGCGGCGCATGTGCAGGTCGGTGACGCCCGAGAGCGGCGCGAGCAGGCAGAGCGGGGCGGGATCGGTCCCGTTTGCCCCCTCCGCGGTCGCTTCCGCACGGCGCAGCGCGCTCAAATATTGGTCAGTCGTCATTCTGCACAACAATGAGGCAAAGCCGGTCCGCTGGCAAGCGGGACCGCGCGTTGATTTCGGGCCCTCCCCCGCTTAAACGACGGGCACCCTCCGCGGCAGGGTCACGGCGGCACGCCTGGCCCGCGCGCTGGCCGCCATTCCGCCCCTCAGGACGTCACGAGCTCGTTGCCCATGCCCGCCACCGGCACGCCAGCCACCGGACCCGCCAGCGCGGGAGCCGGCGTCGCCGCGGTGGTGGTGGCGGCCGGACGCGGCATCCGCATCGGCGGCGGCACCCCCAAGCAGTACCGCCGCGTCGGCGGCCAGGCGGTCCTCACCCGCACCCTGGCGGCGCTCGCGGCGGACGACGCGATCGCGCGGATCCAGCCTGTGATCGCCGCCGACGCGGCGGAGTTCTTCCGCGACTGCCTGGAGGAGCTCGCGCCCGCGATCCGCGCCAAGGTCACGCCGCCGGTCGAGGGCGGCGCGACGCGCCAGCTCTCCGTGCGCGCCGGTCTCGAGGCCCTGGCCGCCGGCGACGCGCCCGAGATCGTGCTCGTCCACGATGCCGCCCGCCCCTACGTGGATTCCGCTTTGATCGCCCGGGCGATCGCGGCCGGCCGCGACCACGGGGCGGCCGTTCCGGGCGTGCCGGTCACCGACACGGTCAAGCGCGTCGTCGACATCGCGCCCGGCATCGGCCGGGTGCACGAGACCCCGCCGCGGGAGCAACTGCGCGCGGTCCAGACGCCCCAGGCCTTCGTGTTCGGCCCGCTGCTCGGCGCCCACCGGGACGCCGCCGCGCAGGGCCTCGACGGTTTCACCGACGACGGCGCCCTCGCCGAATGGGCCGGCCTGCCGGTGGTGGTGTTCGCGGGCGACGTCGCCAACCGCAAGATCACCCAGCCCGCCGACCTGATCGAGGCGGACCGGGCCTTCGCGACCGAGACCACCGCATTGCCAGCGCCGGGAGCCCGCGCCATGACCACCTACGTGACCCGCCTCGGCACCGGCTTCGACGTGCACGCCTTCACCACCGGCGACCATGTCTGGCTGGGCGGGGTGAAGATCCCCGCCGACCGCGGCGTGCTCGCCCATTCGGACGGCGACGTGGCGCTGCACGCCCTGACCGACGCCCTGCTCGGGGCCATCGCGGACGGCGATATCGGCACCCACTTCCCGCCCTCCGACGAGCGCTGGCGCGGGGCTTCCTCGGACCAGTTCCTGGCCCATGCCTGCGACCTCGTCCGTGCCCGCGGCGGCCGCATCGACCACCTCGACATCACCGTGCTCGCCGAGGCTCCCCGCATCGGCAAGCACCGCGAGGAGATCCGCGCGCGCATCGCCGCCATCGCGGGCGTCCCGCTCTCGGCGGTCTCCATCAAGGCGACGACCACCGAGAAGCTCGGCTTCGTCGGCCGGGCGGAGGGGCTCGCCGCCCAGGCGGCCGCGACGGTCAGGCTGCCCGAGGAGGACGGCCCCGCCCTCGACGCGCAGGCCGAGACGGCGATGCGGCAGGGCTGAGCGGCCAGGGCTGGGCGGCCAGGGCTGGGCGGCCAGGACCGGGCGCGTCGCGCTCGGTGTCAGGCCACCCGCACCAGCAGCGCGATCGCCGCGACGCCCAGGACCGCCATCGTCAGCAGGATGCCGCCGCCCCGGCAGGCGAACTGGCGCGGCGAGTTCGGGGGCGCGAACATCCCGATCGGGTGCAGGATCCGGGCGACCAGCAGGGCGACCAGCAGCGCCCGGACGAGCCCGTGGCTGCCGCCGCTCGCCTCCAGCAGGCCGATGACGATCAGGGCCAGCGGCACGTATTCCGCGAAATTGGCGTGCGAGCGCACGCGCCTGAGGACCGTGTCGTCGCCGCCGTCGCCGAGCAGCACGTTCCCGGAGACGCGGGCCCCGATCACCCATCCCGAGAGGCCAAGATACACGAGGGCGAGCAGCCCGGCGTAGAAGGCCGTGGTCGCGGGGAAGATCATGGAAGGGCTGTCTCCAGTCGGCGGCCGCCGGTCCTTGAGCCGGGCTCGGCCATGGGTCACAACAGGAGATAGGGCGGCGGCGCCCGAGGGGAGCCCGTTCGCGATGGTCGACGACGCAGAGCTTCTCGCCCGGGCCGAGGCGCTGGTTAACGCCTACGCGGCGGACGGGCGCACCGTCGCCACCGCCGAATCCTGCACGGGCGGCCTCGTGGCCGGGCTGCTCACCGCGGTGCCGGGCTCGTCGGCCGTCCTGGAGCGCGGCTTCGTCACCTACTCGAACGACGCGAAGGCCGAGGCGATCGGTGTGCCCATCGACCTGATCCGCCGGCACGGCGCGGTCAGCGAGCCCGTGGCGCGGGCGATGGCCGCCGGGGCGCTGGCCGCGTCGCGGGCCTCCGTCGCTGTCGCGATCACCGGCATCGCCGGCCCGGGGGGCGGGAGCGCCGAGAAGCCGGTGGGGCTGGTGCATTTCGGCCTCAGTCGGCGAGATGGCGAGACGCGCCACCTGGAGCGGCGCTACGGCGATCTCGGGCGCGCGGGCATCCGCCGCGCCGCCGTGGCCGACGCGCTCGGTCTGTTGGAGGACGCCCTCGGCGACTGATCGCGGCACGGGAAGGACGGCCCACGGGTACGGTGACGACCCGCCTCTGCCTCGTCGGCGGGGGCCCCGCCGGGACGATGGCCGGCCTGCTCTTCGTCCGCGCGAGCCTCGCCGTCACCGTTCTGGAGACGCACGCGGACTTCCTGCGCGACTTCCGCGGCGAGACCATCCACCCCTCCGGCCGATGGACGAGCCGGGCTTCACCGAGCGCTTCCGCGCCCTCCCCCATGCAGTCCCGCGTGATCGCCGCGTCGCTGGCGGCCGACGTGCCGCTCCGGGCGCCGCTCGCCCTGCGCCTCCTCGACGCCCTGCCGCGGCTTCAGGTCCTGCCGGCGCGGAGGATCGGGATGGATGTGCGGCCCGAGCATGTGCGCGTGTCGCTGCGGGCCTGACGCCATCCCTGCGCACCGTCTTTGCGAGCGCAGCGAAGCAATCCAGGGCAACGCCACATTCGGAGGCGTCCCATTTCCCTGGGTCGCTTCACGGCGCGCGCGAGGACGGCGGCTAAGCCCGCGCCCCGTACATCCGGTTCGCCCGCCCCTCGAAGGCGTCGGTGAACTTGCGGAAGGCGCGGTCGAACATCGTGCCCATGAGGAGACCCAGGGTGCGGCTCTTGAACTCGTAGGTGATGAAGAAGTCGACGTTGCAGCCGCCGTCGGGGCCGTCCTTGAACAGCCAGCGGTTCTCCAAGTGCCGGAACGGGCCGTCGATGTACTCGGCGACGATCTTGAGACTCGCCGGATCGAGGGTGACCCGGGTGGTGAAGCGCTCACGGATCGCCTTGTAGCCCACGCCCATCTCGGCGATCAGCACCTGCCCGCCCTCGGGCATGTCCTGCCGGCGGATCACCCGCAGGGATTCGCAGAGCGGCAGGAACTCGGGGTAGCGCTCCACGTCGGCGACGAGGTCGTACATCTGCTGCGGCGTGTGCTTCACCGCGCGGGTGACCCGGAAGGACGGCATGGTCTTCGGATATCCTCAGGCCGAGAGCGCGGGCGACAGTTTGGCCAGACGCGCCGCCTGCAAACGCGCGAAATCCTCGCCGGCATGGTGCGACGAGCGCGTGAGCGGCGTGGCCGAGACCAGCAGGAAACCCTTGGCGTAGGCGGTGGTCTCGTAGGCCTTGAACTCGTCGGGGGGGACGAAGCGCACGACCTCGTGGTGCTTCTTCGACGGCTGCAGGTACTGTCCGACGGTGAGGAAGTCGACGTCGGCCGAGCGCAGGTCGTCCATGAGCTGGAGCACCTCGTTCCGCTCCTCGCCGAGCCCGACCATGATGCCGGACTTGGTGAAGATCGTCGGGTCGAGCTCCTTCACCCGCTGCAGCAGGCGCACCGAGTGGAAGTAGCGGGCACCCGGCCGCACCGTCAGGTACTTGGCCGGCACCGTCTCCAGGTTGTGATTGAACACGTCGGGCTTGGCGGCGACCACGACCTCCAGCGCCCCGTCCTTGCGCAGGAAGTCGGGCGTCAGGATCTCGACGGTCGTGCCGGGACTCGCGAGCCGGATGGCCGCGATGGTCCGGGCGAAGTGCTCGGCGCCGCCGTCCTTCAGGTCGTCCCGGTCCACCGAGGTGATGACCACGTGGTGCAGGCCGAGCTTGGCCACCGAATCGGCGATCTTGTCCGGCTCGCCCAGGTCGAGGGCGTCGGGCAGGCCGGTGCGCACGTTGCAGAAGGCGCAGGCCCGCGTGCAGGTGTCGCCCATGATCATGAAGGTGGCGTGCCGCTTCTCCCAGCACTCGCCGATATTCGGGCAGCCCGCCTCCTCGCAGACCGTAACCAGCCCGTGCTCGCGCACGATCTTCTGCGTCTCGGACCAGGCCCTGGAGCCGGGCGCCTTCACGCGGATCCAGTCCGGCTTCTTGGCCTGGACGGGCTGGTCGGGCCGGTGCGCCTTCTCCGGGTGGCGCAGGCGGACCGGCCGCGGATCGTTCTTCAGAGTGTCGAGGACGACGGCCATGGGTCGGGGGCACACCGCGGGCAAGCGCCCCAGGGGCGCGGTCGGGATCGCCCTGACTTAAGGCCCAAGGCCGCGCGCCGCAAACCGCCGCGACGCCGGGCCGCCCCGCGGTGGTTGAGGGTGCGGCCGTTCCGTCAGATCCCCAGCGCCCGGACGAAGAGCCCGGCCAGCACCGCCCCGACCAGGGGCGCGGCCACCGGGATCAGCGCGTAACCCCAGTCGGAGCTGCCCTTGCCGGCGATCGGCAGCACCGCGTGGGCGACGCGCGGCCCGAGGTCGCGGGCCGGATTGATGGCGTAGCCGGTGGTGCCGCCGAGCGAAAGGCCGATGCCCCAGACCAGCATGCCGACCATGTAGGGCGCGACGGCCCGCGGGATCGCGCCGGCCGAGCCCAGGGTGGTGGTCACGAGGGCGGAGATCGTCAGGATCAGGAAGAAGGTCGCGATGATCTCGGAGATCCAGTTGGCCTTCGCGTCGCGGATCGCCGGGCCGGTGCAGAAGCAGGCGAGCTTGAGGCCGGGATCCTGGGTCGCGCCCCAGTGCGGCAGGTAGTGGAGCCAGACCAGCACGGCGCCCACGAAGGCGCCGAGCATCTGGGCCGGGATGTAGACGGGGATCTTGCTGAAATCGCCGGAACTGACCGCGCCCGCCACGGTCACGGCCGGGTTGATATGGGCGTCGGCGCTGCCGGTGGCGTTGGCCACGAAGACGCCCGCGAGGACCGCGAAGGCCCAGCCCGCCGTGATGGCGATCCAGCCGGCATTCTCGCCCTTGGAATGCTTGAGCAGGGCGCCGGCCACGACGCCGTCGCCGAGCACGATCAGGGTCATCGTGCCCAGGAATTCGCCCAGGAAGGGTGATGTCATCGTCTCGTCTCCCCCGTTCGCTGCTTTTTGTGAAAGTTCAAAGCTTTGGCGAGCGCGTGAACGCCGGTGGCGGTCACCGAATGGTCACGCAGATCCGGGGCGGCGCCCTCTCCTGCGGTACCGGAGCGCCCCGGAGGCCTCTTCGAAGGCCTCCGGGGATCCCGCGGCGATCTGGAGCCCTTCTTCGAGGCCGCCGCGCAGCGGCTCCGGATGCGGGCGCGAGTGGGACTGCGCGGGGCGTGTGCGCCCCGAGCCCGTCTCAATCCTCGTCGGTCTTCCAGTCGAAGGAGCGCTGCACCGCCCGGCTCCAGGCGGCGGCGATCTTCTCGCGCTGGCCGGCATCCATCTTCGGCGTCCAGCGCTTGTCGACGCCCCAGTTGCGCTTGAGGTCGTCGAGGCCCTTCCAGTAGCCGACCGCGAGACCCGCCGCGTAGGCGGCGCCGAGCGCCGTGGTCTCGGCCACCTTCGGGCGCACCACCGGCACGTCGAGCAGGTCGGACTGGAACTGCATCAGGGTGTTGTTGGCGACCATGCCGCCGTCGGCCCGCAACTCCTTGACGGGGATGCCGGAATCCTTGGCCATGGCCTGCAGCACCTCGCGGGTCTGGAAGGCGGTCGCCTCCAGCACCGAGCGGGCGATGTGGCCGCGGTTGACGTAGCGGGTCAGGCCGATGATCAGGCCGCGGGCGCCCTCGTTCCAGTGCGGCGCGTAGAGGCCCGAGAAGGCCGGCACGAAGTAGACGCCGCCGTTGTCCTCGACCGTCGTGGCGAGCGTCTCGACCTCGGCGGAATCCTTGATCATGTGCAGGTTGTCGCGCAGCCACTGCACCAGGGCGCCCGTGATGGCGATCGAGCCTTCGAGCGCGTAGGCCGGCTTCTGGCCATCGAGGCGGTAGGCCAGCGTGGTGACGAGGCCGGCCTTCGACGGGACCGGCTCCTCGCCGGTGTTCATCAGCGCGAAGCAGCCGGTGCCGTAGGTGTTCTTGGCCTCGCCCGGCGCGAAGCAGGTCTGGCCGAACAGGGCCGCCTGCTGGTCGCCCAGGATGCCGGCGATCGGAACGCCCGCGAACGGTGCCTTGGTCTCGCCGTAGACCTCGCTCGACGAGACGATCTTCGGCAGCATCGCCTTCGGGATGCCGAAGGTCGTCAGCATGCCCTCGTCCCAGTCGAGGGTCTTCAGCGACATGAGCTGCGTGCGGCTGGCGTTGGTCACGTCGGTGACGTGGAGGCCGCCCTCGGTGCCGCCGGTCAGGTTCCAGACGAGCCACGTGTCGATGTTGCCGAACAGCACGTCCCCGGCCTCGGCCTTCTGCCGGGCGCCCTCGACGTGGTCGAGCAGCCAGCGCAGCTTGAGGCCGGAGAAGTAGCTCGCCAGCGGCAGGCCGGTGAGATCGCGGAACCGGTCGCGGCCGCCGTCGCGGGCGAACTCGCCCACCAGCCGGTCGTTGCGGGTGTCCTGCCAGACCAGGGCGTTGTGCAGGGGCTTGCCGGTCGTCCGGTCCCAGATCAGCGTGGTCTCGCGCTGGTTGGTGATGCCGACTGCCGCGAGGTCGGAGGGCTGGAGCCCGCCCTTCTCCAGGGCCTCGCGCATCACGCTCTGGGTCTTCGTCCAGATCTCGGTGGCGTCGTGCTCGACGTGGCCGGGAGCCGGGTAGATCTGCGCGTGCTCGGCCTGGGCGAGCGCGATCACGCTGCCCTCCCGGTCGAACACGATGAAGCGGCTGCTGGTTGTGCCCTGGTCGATGGCCCCGACGTAACGGCTCATCGTTCCCTCCCCTAGATGGCCCGACCGGTCTGTCGCCGGATCGGGTTCGAAAGCGTCAGGCGGCCTCGGCCCTGCGGTCGAGGTAGGCGGCGAGGCGCGCGGCGCTCTCCGCGCCGGTGCGCAGGCCGAGCTTGGAGCGCCGCCACAGGATGTCGTCGGCGGTGACCGCCCACTCCTCAGTGCGCAGGTAGTCGACCTCGGCCGCCGTGAGGCCCCCGTCGAAAGCCTCGCCGAGATCCGCCAGGGACTGCGCCGTCCCGACGATGTCCCGGGCCCGGGTGCCGTAAGCGCGGGCGAGGCGGCGGGCGGTCTCCTCCGGCAGGAACGGCGTCTCGGCCCGCAGCTTGGCGAGGAACTGGTCGAAGTCGGCGTCCTTCATGGCGCCGCCCGGCAGGACCGCGTCGCCGGTCCAGGACTTCCCGAGGTGCGGGAAGTAGGGCTTCAGCTTCTCGAGCGCGTGCTCGGCGAGCCGCCGGTAGGTCGTGATCTTGCCGCCGAAGACCGACAGCACCGCAGCCGCCCCGCCCTGGTCCTCCACGTCGAGGACGTAGTCGCGGGTCACGGCCGACGCGTTCTCGGCCGCGTCGTCGTAGAGCGGGCGCACGCCCGAGTAGCTCCAGACCACGTCGGCCGGGGTGATCGTCGTGTCGAAGGAGCGGTTGATGCAGCCGCAGAGGTAGTCGGTCTCGCTCTCGGAGATCGAGACCGGGCCGGGCTCGCCCTCGTAGGGGACGTCGGTGGTGCCGATGAGCGTGAAGTCGCGCTCGTAGGGGATCGCGAAGATGATGCGCTTGTCGGGCTGCTGCAGGATGTAGGCCTGATCGCCCGCGAACAGGCGCTTGACCACGATGTGGCTGCCCTTGATCAGCCGCACCGCCGCGCGGCTGTTGATGCCGAGCGTGCCGCCGAGCGTCTCGCTGACCCACGGGCCGGCGGCGTTGACGACGGCCTTCGCGTGGACCGTCCGCTCGGTGCCGCCGCGCTCGTCGCGCAGCGTCGCGACCCAGCCGTCACCCTCGCGCCGGGCCGAGACGACGCCGGTGCGGGTCATCACCGTGGCGCCGCGCTCGCGGGCGTCCATGGCGTTGAGCACCACGAGGCGGCTGTCCTCGACCCAGCAGTCGGAATAGACGAAGCCGCGCGTCAGGCGCCGCTGCAGCGGCGCCCCATAGGCGGAGCTGCGCAGGTCGACCCCGTGCGAGCCCGGGAGCGTTCGCAGCCGCGCGAGGTGATCGTAGAGGAACAGGCCGAGCCGCAGCATCCAGGCCGGGCGCAGGCCCTCGTCGTGGGGCAGGACGAAGCGCAGGGGCCAGATCACGTGCGGGGCGAGCCGCAGCAGCCGCTCGCGCTCGGCGAGCGCCTCACGCACGAGGCGGAACTCGTAGTATTCGAGGTAGCGCAGGCCGCCGTGGATCAGCTTCGTCGACGACGAGGAGGTGAAGCCGGCCAGATCGCCGCGCTCGGCCAGCAGGACCGACAGACCCCGGTCGGCCGCGTCCCGGGCGATGCCCGTGCCGTTGATGCCGCCGCCGATGATCAGGAGATCGTAGGCGTCGGACGGCTCGCGCTGTCGCGGTGCAGCCGCCATGGTTCCTCCTGGGCCGCCTTGGTGGCGTTTCGGCACTATATTGACGCGGCGGTCGGCTTTCGCAAGCGAAAAATCGATGTTCGTTACGGTTCGTCCGCGCTGTCGGCGACCGCCAGGTTGACGCCCAGTCGCTCCATGAGCGCGACGATCTCGGCCGGTGGCGCCCGGTCGGTGAAGAAGGTGTCGACCTGCTCCAGGCGGCCGACCTGGACCATGGGTCGCCGCGTGAACTTGGTGTGGTCGGCCACCAGGAAGGTTTTCCGGGCATGGGCCAGGATGGTCTGGGTCGCCCGCACCTCCTCGTAATCGTAGTCGAGGAGCGCCCCGTCGCCGTCGATGCCGCTGATGCCGATCACCGCCACGTCGACCCGGAACTGGCTGAGCGTGTCGCAGGTGAGCTGACCCAGCACCGCGCCGTCGCGGTTCCGCACGGTGCCGCCCGCCACGACGATGCAGAACTCGGTCGTCTCGGCGAGCGAGATCGCCACGTTGAGGTTGTTGGTGATGATGCTGAGATCGTCGTGTCGGGTCAGCTCGCGGGCGACGGCCTCCGGTGTCGTGCCGATGTTGATGAAGACCGAGCAGTGCGACGGGATACGGCTCGCCGCGAGGCGGCCGATCCGGCTCTTCTCCGGCAGCAGGGTCACCCGCCGGTCGGCGTAATCGATGTTCTCGACGCTGGAGGGCAGGCCGCCGCCGCCGCGGTAGCGCTCCAGCCGCCCCTCGGCGCTCAGCTCGTTGAGGTCGCGCCGGATCGTCTGGACGGTGACGCCGAACTGTGCCGCCAGGGCCTCGATCGTCACGAAGCCGCGCTGGCGGACCGAGGCGACGATCGCGCTGCGCCGCCCCTCGACACCGGTCGCCTCGATCCTGTCGTCGGATCTCCGGTCGAGCGGTCGTGACATCGATACTCCCTCGCCTTCGTGAGGCCGTCGCACCGCTGTACTGATTGCCGGACGATGTTCGTTTGCGAACATGTTCGGGCGTCGCGGCTTTCGCACAACTCTGGACCGCGCCGCGCCGGCCGGCAACAGTCGGACGCCACGCGTCGACCGGACTGCACTATGCTTCAGGCCCGCACGACCGGCACTTCGCCTGCGACCGGGCATAAAAAAGGCCTGCCGCGGGTGCGACAGGCCGAGCCACCCGGACGACGCCTGCGGCGCGTCCCGGTGTTCGCCACTCACATGTGGTGGCGCATCCGGCGATGATGCTTCATGCGCTTGTGCTTCATGCGCTTGCGCATCGTCGGACGCGCGGCTGGAGCGGCACCCTGCTCCATCGCGGCCGCCTCGCCGGCGCGCTCCAGGCCGCCGCGCGGGCCGCCGGCCTGCGCGCCCGAGGCGTTGTAGGGCGAGTTGCCCTGGGCGTAGGCGGAGCCCGCGAGGAGCGTCAGCGACGCGGCGGCCAACAGAAGTTTCCTCATCGTCAATCCCTGGCGTAGACCGGCGCAGGCAAAGCACGCGCCTCGTCAGGCGCGTTGCCGCTGCGTCGGAAAATAAGCGGCTCAGACGAGACTTGGTTCCGCGTCATCGTGCCGGTGCGGCGCACAATTGCCGGCAGCGTTAACTCGGCCTATGTCGCGACCCGTCCCGGCCCGGCCGCGACCGAGCAACAGGGGAGCGGGTGGCGGTGGCCAGCAGCGGTTCGGCCTATCTCCTGCTGGACGTCGCCGGTGCGGCCTGCGCCCTGCCCCGTGGCGCGGTCGCCGAGATTCTGCCGCTGCCGGACCTGCACGCGCCGCCCGCCTCCGGCAGCTGGCTCACCGGCTTCCTCAATCTCGGCGGCACGCCGGTCCCGGTCGTCGACCTCGCGGCGCTGCTCGGCCTGCGCCCGGCCGGCGCGACGCCCGGACTCTACGCCCATCTCGCGCTGATGCAGGGCGAGGCCGTCGCGTACCTCGTCGATCGCGTGGCCGACCTCGCGACCGTCCCGGATTCCGCGGTCCGGCCGGCCGAGGCGGCCGACACGCTCAACGGCTGCGTCGCGGCCGAGCTCGTCCTCGGCGAGCGCCTCGTCCACGCTCTGGCGCCGGAGCGCCTCCTGACCGTGCAGGAACGGGCCCGCGTCGACGCCCTGGCCCGGGCGGCCGCCGAACGTCTCGCCGCGCTGCCGCACGCCGTCTGACCGCGCGATGGCCCGACCGGGGAATCCCCGTCCCGACCTGGGAGCCGATCCCGCCTACGCGCCGCTCAAGGCGCGGATCATCGCGCGCACCGGCCACCACTACTACGCCGACAAGGACGAGCTGCTGATCGAGCGGCTGCACCGCCGGTTCCGCGCCGCCGCCGTGGCCGACTGTGCCGCCTACGCGGCCCTCCTGTCGAGCGGCGCGGAGGGCGAGGCGGAATGGGCCCGGCTGGAGGCCGAGATCACCGTCGGCGAGACGTTCTTCTTCCGCTACGCCGAGCAGTTCAGCGCGCTGCGCGCGACGATCCTGCCGGCGCTGATCGCGGCACGGGCGTCCGAGCGCGTCCTCCGGATCTGGAGCGCGGGCTGCTCCACCGGGGCCGAGGCCTATTCCCTGGCGATCCTGGTGCACGAGCTGCTCGGCGACGCCCTGCCCGAGTGGCGGGTGGCGATCCTCGGCACTGACATCAGCGTCGAGGCGCTCGCCACGGCCCGCGCCGCCGAGTACGGCCGCTGGGCGCTCCGGACCATGCCGCCGGAGGACCGGCTCCGCTACTTCACCCGGCTGCCGCCCGCGCCGGGCATCCGGCGCGAGGGCGGCTACGCCCTCCGGCACGAATACCGCGGGCCGGTCCGGTTCGAGCGCGGCAACCTGCTGAGCCTCGTCGAGCCGGGGCCGCCGCAGGGCGAGCCCTTCGACCTGATCCTCTGCCGGAACGTGCTGATCTACTTCGATGCCCGGACGGTCGCCGCGGTGGTGCGCGGGCTTGGCCGAAGGTTGCGGCCGGAGGGCTGGCTGCTCCTCGGCCACGCCGAGCCGAGTCCCGCCTTCGCGAGCTTCCTCGACGCCGTCAGCCTGCCGGGGACCGTGGCCTACCGACCGCGCGCCGAAGCGCCGCCGGTCGCGCCATCGGTCGACCTGTCCGGTGCGCCCGCGCCGGACCCCGTCCCTCCGGCGCGACAGGCGACGGAGCCGCCCCCGGCGGATCCTGGCCCGGGCCAGTCCGGGGCCGCAGAGGCCGACGCCGCGGCGGTTCCCTCCCCGGACCCGGTCGCCGCACCCGGCACCGGTCCGGCTCCCGCAGCGCCCGAGACCCGGGAGGACCGGCCGGAAGAGGAGGACGCCGTCGACCTCGACCGGATCCGCGCGCTGGCCGATTCCGGCGAGACCGGAGCGGCCTGGCGGGCGCTGCGGGGCGCCCTCGACCGCGATCCGACCGACACCGCCCTGCGCTTCTACGAGGGC
Source organism: Methylobacterium sp. yr668 (assembly GCF_900116245.1). NCBI lineage: Bacteria > Pseudomonadati > Pseudomonadota > Alphaproteobacteria > Hyphomicrobiales > Methylobacteriaceae > Methylobacterium > Methylobacterium sp. yr668. Next base: position 122,811 of record NZ_FOZY01000017.1, read on the forward strand.
CTCCTGGCCCGCACCCTCGGACGCGACGCCGAGGCCGAGCGGGCGCTGCGGGCCGCGCTCTACCTCGACCGCGGTTTCGTGATGGCCCACTACCACCTCGGCCTGCTGCTGATCGCGCTGCGACGGCCGCACGAGGCGCTCCGCGCCCTCGACAACGCCGTCGCCTTGAGTCAAGCCCTCGGGCCGGACACGGCGCTGCCCGAGGGCGACGGCGCCTCCGCGGGCGAGATCGCGGCTAGCGCGGCCGCAGCCCGCGCCGCGCTCGGCGGCGCCGGCAGCAGGAGGTCCTGATGGGCGCAGGCCCGAGTGCACAGGGCGGCCGTCCGCGGCCGGAGCGGGACCTGCGCGCCGAGCGCGCCGCCGCCCTCGCCCGGCGCGGTGCCGCGGCGGCCGCGACCGATTCGGGCGTCGATCACCTCGTCTGCGCCTGCGGCGGCGAGCGCTACGGCGTGCCGCTGGCGGCCGTCGCCCAGGTCCTGCCGTCGCGCCCCGCCACGCCGATGCCCGGGGCGGTGCCGGCGCTGGACGGTCTCGTCGCCCTGTCCGGGCGGATCGTCGGCGTGCTCAGCCTCGCCCGGGCCCTCGGCAGGCCGGATCCCGCGTCCGACGCCGACGCGGCGGCGGGCCACATGATCGTGCTGCGCGGCGTCCACCCCCAGCCCCTCGCCCTCGCTGTGGACCGGGTCCTGGGCATCGCCCGGGCCCCTGGCGCGGTCGCCGCGGCCGGCGCCGGGGCGGCCGATCCCGACCGCTTGGGCAACGAGGCCGCCTCGGTCTATGCCCCGGCCTCCGGGGCGGCGGGCGACGGCCGTCCCGACTTCGTCGTCATCGACCTCCCCCGCCTCCTGCGCCGCGCGCTGCCCTGACCGGGCCGCCTGCCCCAACCGGAGCCATCCCCGCCCGTGTCGCTCTCGATCGGAAAACGCATCCTCCTCGGCTTCTTCGCCATCACGGTGGTGGTGGTGGCGCTCGGCCTCTACGCCCTGGAGCAGATCGGCGCCGTGCGCGACACGACCGACGCGATCGTCCGGCGGGACATGACGATCCTGCGCCAGCTCGACGATCTCGGGAACGACGCGCGCGACCTCGGTCTCCTGCGCCGCACGGCCGTAATCACGATGCTGATGCAGGCCCAGGGGCGCGCGACCCAGGCCGGCGACACCCTGGCGACCTGGCGCCAGACCGCGGCCCAGGTCGAGAACCGGCTCGCCACGACGATCCAGCTCGCCACCCAGTACCGGACGCAGGTCGTATCCGCCGAGCGCGTCGCGGCCTGGGACCGCATCGCCGCGGCGGCGACCGCGGTCCAGGGCTCGTTCCGCGAGGTCAGGGCGCAGGGCGAGGCGCAGTTCGCCGCCATCGCCCAGCAGGACGTCGCGGCGGTCGAGGCCCGCAACGCGGAGATCGCGCGGCTGCAGGCACCCTTCCTCGAGGGGATCAAGAACCTCCGCTCGCAGCTCGACGGCGGCATGGCGCTGGGCCAGCGCGCCGCGCAGGAGGTCTACGAGCGCTCGCGCCTCTCGATCTACCTGACCCTGGCCGCCGCGGTGCTGCTGGCGGTCCTGATCACGTGGCTGATCAGCCGCGCGGTGGTGCGGCCGCTCGAGACGGTCATGGCCTTCGTCGGCCGCGTCGGCGAGGGTGACCTGTCCGGCCAGCTGGCGGCCGGCGGGCGCGACGAGATCGGCCGTCTGAGCACGACGCTGAACACGATGGTCTCGGGTCTGTCGGACTTGGCGCGGACGAACCGGGCGGCGACGGCGGACCTGAACGCGGCCGCGGCCGAGATCCGCGCCTCGGCGCAGGAACAGGCCGCCTCGGTCGAGCAGCAGTTCGCCGCCGTGCAGGAGACGGCCGCCACGGTGGACGAGATCACCCATTCGGGGGCGCAGATCTCCAAGCGCGCCACCGAGGTGATCGCCACCGCCCAGGCCACCGCCCAGACCTCGCGCCAGGGGCTGCGCGCGGTGTCCGACACCGCCAAGGCCATGGACGCGATCCGCGAGCAGGCGGAGGCGGTGGCGGGCAACATCGTCAGCCTGTCG
>NZ_FOZY01000092.1:0-1622 GCF_900116245.1 Methylobacterium sp. yr668
CCCAATTTTGCGAGAATAGGCGCTCCACCGTTTGGATCGACCCTTTGTGGTCGCGCATCCGTTTGAGTTGAAGGCGCTGCTGGACGGCTTTTCAGCCCCTCGGTGAACGATCAAAGGCCTTCACTCAGGCGGGGATCGCTGCCAAGAGCTTCCGGCTTCCCATGATGTTGAGAACCCGCGTCAGATTGTAGGCCAGGACCTGGAGTGCCATCTCGGTCGAGACGCGCGGCAAGGTCTTGGTCAAGAAGTGCGTCGCCCCCATCCGTGCCTTCAGCGTGCCGAAGGGGTGCTCGACCGTCTCGCGCCGGACCCGCATGGCCAGCGGATCGCCGTCCAACCGGCGCTGTACGGCCTCCAGCACGTCCTCGTGCTCCCACCGGGTCACCCGGCGCTCCTTGCCTGTCGTGCACGCTCCCTTCATCGCGCAGGCCGAGCAGACATTCGTCCAGTACCGATGCAGGGTCAGGCCATTCTCCACCGAGGTGTACCGATGGGACAGCGTCTGACCCGCCGGACACAAGTAGGTGTTGTCCTGACGACGGTAGAGGAAATCATCCTTGCCGAAGCGCCCGACGGCCTTCGCGCCCGAGGTCATCGGTCGGGGCAGCGTCACGGCGATGCCGGCGCGTTCGCAGGCCAGGATCTGTTCACTGGAATAGTAACCCCGGTCAGCCACCGCATCGAGCGTGTCCGCTTCCAGAGCTTCTTTGGCCCGCGCGGCCATGCCGCTGAGCTGCGCCCGGTCCGAGCCGGCATTGGTGACCGCGTGCGCGACGATCAGGTGATGCTCGGTCTCGACCGCCACCTGGACGTTGTAACCCACCACGCCCGATCCACGACCGCTGGTGGCCATGGACCGCGCGTCGGGATCGGTCAGCGAGACCTGCCGGTCGGGCGCGGCCTTCATCTGCTCTTCCAACCCCGCCAGCCGCTCCATCTCCTGTCCGAGGCGGGCGATCTTTTCCTTCAGCCGCTCCACCTTGGTTGCCAGTTCCGGCGTGGGGTCCTGACGATCGGCTGTGTCGAGCTGCAAGAGGTAGCGTGACACGCTCTCCTCGATCTGCTGGCGGCGCCGGTCGAGCTTGCCTTGCGTGAAGTTGCGGTCGCGATTGTTGACCGCCTTGAACTTCGAGCCGTCGATCGCGACGCACGTCCCCGTCAGTAGGCCCATCGTGCGGCACAGGGCGACAAAGCGGGCACAGACTCGCCCGATGGCGGGGCCGTTCTGCCGACGGAACTCGGCAATGGTCTTATGATCGGGCGACAGCTGGCCGGTCAGCCACATGACCTCGACGTTGCGGCCCGCCTCGCGCTCCAGGCGTCGGCTTGACGGGACCCGGTTGAGATAGCCGTAGACGTACAGCTTCAGCAGGGCGGCCGGATGGTAGCCCGGTCGACCCGTGCGTGCCGCATCGACACCCGCAAAGCCGAGCGCGCCGAGTTCCAGGGCCTCCACAAAGGCATCGACGACGCGGACAGGATTGTCCTCGGCGATCCAGTCCTCAAGACAAGGCGGAAACAGCGTCGTCTGATCGCGCTCGGCACCGACAACGAACCGTCCCATGCCATCCTCCGGTCGTGCAGAGGAAAGCTACCACCTTCGGGGTTTTGACACAGCCAGG
>NZ_FOZY01000019.1:0-110276 GCF_900116245.1 Methylobacterium sp. yr668
CTCGCGGCCCATCAGGGCGTTGCGCGGCCACGTCCCGGCCGCCACGCGGGCCGTGGCCCCGTAGGCGCCGCGCAGGAGCAGCAGCGCGGTGGCGACCACGTACTCGGCGACCGCGCCGTCGTTGGCGCCGGTGGCCGGGTAGACCGCGATGCCGCGCGCCCGGCAGGCCGGGACGTCGATGTTGTCGAGGCCGACGCCGAGGCGTCCGACGACCTTGAGGTCGCGGGCGGCGTCGAGCAGGGGGCCGCGGACCTGGGTCCGGTTGCGCACGATCAGGGCGTCGGCCCGGGCCACGGCGGCGGCGAGGTCCCCGGGCCGGTCGACGAGGCCCGGATCGTACTGCACGTCGAGGCCGGCGAGCTCGGCCGCGATCGCGGCCTCGTCCATGAACTCGCTGATGATGACCTTGGGCATGGAGGATCCTTCTCAGGTCGCCGGCACGGCAGCGGGGAGGGGGCGGCGCAAGGCCGCCGCCGGCTCGCGGGCTGGGATCGCGTCCGCCGCCTCGTCCTCGTCGTCGAGGAGGTCGAGGTTCGGGGTGATGCGGCCGTCGAGCACCGCCCGGGCGTGGGCGAGGTCGATCTTGCCCTCCCAGCGGGCGATCACGAGGGTCGCCACCATGTTGCCGACCGCGTTGGTCACGCAGCGCAGCTCGTTCAGGATGCGGTCCACCCCGATGATCAGGGCGATGCCCGCCACCGGCAGGAGCTGCGAGGCCTGGAGCGTCGCGGCGAGCACGAACAGGATGGCGCCGGCCACGCCCGCCACGCCCTTCGAGGTCACCAGCGCGATGGCGAGGATGCCGAGCTCCTGCTCCCAGGTCAGCGGCACGTTGAGAGCCTGCGCGATGAAGCCGATCGCCATGGTCAGGTAGATGCAGGAGCCGTCCATGTTGAAGGACAGGCCGGCCGGCATCACGAGGCCGGTCACGCTCTTGTCGACGCCGAGCCCGTTGAGCTTGGCCATGATCCGCGGCAGCACCGATTCCGAGCTCGTGGTGCCGAGCAGGATGAACAGCTCCTCGCGACTGTAGCGGAACAGCTTCCACAGGCTCAGGCCGACGTAGAAGCGCATCACGCCGCCGAGGAAGACCGCGATGAACACGATGAAGGTCAGGTAGAGGGAGACGATCAGCATCCCGTACTGGGCGAGGATGCCGAGCCCGAACTTGCCGATGGTGAAGGCCATCGCCCCGAAGGCGCCGATCGGCGCGAAGTGCATGATCAGGCCGACGACCTTCATCAGCACGTCGCCGAAGGCGTGGACCACCTTGAGCGGGAACTCGCCGCGCCGGCCCAGCATCGCGAGCCCCATGCCGACCAGCACCGAGAAGAACATCACCTGGATCAGGTCGCCCTTGGCGAAGGCGTCGACCGCGCTGTGGGGGATGATGTTGGCGACGATCTCCATCGGAGACTGCGCGTGGGCCTTGCCGGCGATGCCGGCGACCAGCTTGGCGTCGAGGCTGTCGACCGTGGCGTTCACGCCGTCGCCCGGCCGCAGCATGTTGACGAACAGGAGGCCCGCGGCGAGCGCCACCGTCGTGGCGACCTCGAAGTACAGGATGGTCTTCAGGCCCATCCGGCCGACGCTCTTCATGTCGCCGACATGCGCGATGCCGACCACGACCGTGCAGAAGATCACGGGGGCGACGATCATCTTGATCAGGTTGATGAACATGTCGCCGAGGATCTTGCAGCCCACCGCGAAATCGGGTGCGACCACGCCGACGCCGATGCCCAGGGCGATGCCGAGCAGAACCTGGCCGTAGATCGACCGAAGCAGCCTCATGCGTTCCTCCAGAATGACGGGACGGAGGCCGCCGCGGTTTCCCCCGCGGTCGTGCGCTCCGGCGTGGTCCTGACCCCGTGGCGTCGGGGCCGCGCCCGCGGACCGGATCGCGGTCCGCGGGCGCGGGACTTGTGCGTCAGGCGCTGCGGTAGAGCTTCGTCATCACGAATTCCCGGTGGCCGAGGGACTCGGCCGCCGTGAGCCGGCCGTTGGCGGTGCGCACCACCATGTCGATGAGCGCGTCGCCGGCCTGCGGGATCGTCATCTCACGGGTGAGCACACCCGAGACGTCGACGTCGATATGCTCGCCCATGGTCCGCACGGTCCGGGGATTGCCAGTGATCTTGATCACCGGGACGATCGGGTTGCCGATGACGTTGCCCTGGCCGGTCGGGAAGGTGTGCACCACGTAGCCGGCCGCCGCCATCAGGGTGACGCACTCGGCCGCCGCCGAGGACGTGTCCATGAAGTACAGGCCGGGCCCCTTGGCGGGCGCCTCCGCGGGCTGCAGCGCGTCGATGAAGCGGCACTCGTGGCCGATCTTCTCGAGGTTGCCGAGCGCCTTCTCCTCGATCGTGGTGAGGCCGCCCGCGATGTTGCCCTTGGTCGGCTGCGAGTCCGAGAGATCGTCGGTCTTGTGGGCCTCGATCACGTCGTCCTGGTAGGCCTTCCACATCGTGTACCACTTGTCGGAGACTTCCGGGCTGATCGCCCGCTCGCGGCAGAGGTGCTCCGCGCCGGTGATCTCCGAGGTCTCGCCGAACACCCCGTAGATCCCGTGCGGGATCAGCTTGTCGTACATGTTGCCGACGGTGGGGCAGGAGGCGAGGCCGGTGGTGGTGTCGGACTCGCCGCACTTGGTCGAGACCCAGAGGTCGGCGATCGGGCATTCCTCGCGCTGGAGCTCGGTGGCCCACTGCACGAAGCGCTTGGCCTGGTAGCTCGCCTTGGCGACGATCGCGATGTCGCCGTGGCCCTCGATGCCGAAGCCGACGACCGGCTTGCCGGTCTTGGCGATGCCCTCGACCACGCGGTTGGTCCACTGGTCCTCGATGCCGATCACCACGACGGCGGCGACGTTCGGGTTCGAGCCGATGCCGATCAGGGTGCGGAAGTGGAGGTCCAGGTCCTCGCCGAACTGGAGCCGGCCGTAGGCGTGGGGCAGCGCCATCGTGCCCTTCACGTTGTTGGCGACCGCCTCGCAGGCGGCGTTGGACAGATCGTCCAGCGGCAGGAGCACGACGTGGTTGCGCACGCCGACCCGGCCGTTCTCCCGGCGCCAGCCCATGAAGGTGGCGGAGGTGTAGTTCTCCGAGGCGCGCCCGGTCGCGAGCGCCTTGGTGGCGAACTGATCGGGCGCACCGCCGACGAAGGGGGTGGCGATCTCGTGTTCGAGCTGAGCGGCTTCCTTGAACATCGTCACCTCACCAGCGCTTCGTCTTGACGTTGTGGACGTGGACGTGCTCGCCCTTGGCGACGTCCTTGATGACCTTGCCGATGTCCTGGCCGTACTTGATCGCCGTGTCGCCGGCCTTCAGGTCGGTGAGCGCGACCTTGTGGCCGATCGGGATGTCGTGGCGGACATGGACCTCGAAGGTGCTGTCGTTCTCGGTGACCACCCCGAAGGCGTCGGTGCTCGCGCTCAGGCCCTCGATCACCGCGACGGCGACGTTGTCCTGGGGGGAATGGGCGAGAAGATGCGGCTTGCGGCGCCCCGCGCCGGACGCGGCGTGGCTGCTCATGCGGTCCTCCTGATCTGCGTCGTCGGCTTCTCGGCGGCGACTGGTCTTATATAAGACCAATGAGATGGCCGGCGTCAACGGGTGATCGCGGGGTGCGGGTGATTTCACTGGTTCGGGGACGGCACCGAGCGCCCCATCCTCCTCAGTGGCGGAGGGAGGTCGCAGGCCGGATCCGGAAGGGCAGCCCTGTCGCGCCGCAGAGGTATGCGCCTTGCCCAGTCGGACAAGTCTTATATAAGATACATGGAAACAGAGCCCGCCCCGGCGGGACGCGGGCCGGGAGGACGAGAATGGCGGGTGTGCGCGCGGATGGCATCAGCCGGGCCGGGCGCCCCCGGTGAACGAGACGCTCCTCCTCGTCCTCTGCGTCGGCTGCGCCGGCGTGATCTCGGGCCTGACGGGCTTCGCCTTCGCGCTGATCGCCTCCGGCACGCTGCTGTCGATCCGCACGCCCGTTGAGGCGACCGCCCTGGTGCTCGTCTGCAGCATCCTCTCGCAGGTGATCTCGATCCTGCGCCTGCGGACCTGGCCGCCGCGGGGCACCGCCTTCGCGATGATCCTGCCGGGCCTCGTCGGCGCGCCGATCGGCATCCACCTGCTGCACGATCTCGATCCGCGCTTCATCAAGGTCGCGATCGGCGCCTTCCTTGTCCTCTACAGCGGCGGCGTCGCCCTGCTGCGCGCCGATTACCGGGTCGGCTTCGGCAATCGCTGGAGCGACGGCGCGATCGGCTTCCTCGGCGGCGTGCTGGGCGGCATCGCGGGCCTGTCCGGAGCCCTGCCGACGGCCTGGAGCCTCGTGCGCGGCTGGGATCCGCGCACCCAGCGGGCGGTCTACCAGTCCTTCACCCTGGTGATGCAGGTCTGGGCCCTGACGATCCTCCTCTATCTCGATCCGCTGCCGCCCGAACTCGTCGGCGACCTCGCCCTGGCGCTGCCGGTGGTGCTGGTGAGCGTGCTCGCCGGGCTCTCGCTGTTCGCCCGGATCGACCAGCGCCGCTTCCGCACGCTCGTCCTCGCGCTGCTCGCCGCGATCGGCCTGACCACGACCGCCCTGGCGCTGCCCGGCCTGCTGCAGAACTGAGCGCGGCCGGTGGGGCGTCAGCTGCCCGCCTTGTCGTGGACGCCCGCGAAGAACAGGTCCTTCCAGCTCTCCGGCCGGCGACGGATCGTGCCGGTGCGGGCCATGAAGTCGGCGACCTTTCCGACCGCCCGGGGCGTCGCCGTGAAGGAGACCTGCGGGTCCTTCAGGATCTCGGTGATCAGCCCGACATCGCTCCCGTCGCGGGCGAGCCGCACGTAGGCGCGCGCCGCCTCCGACGGATCGGCCGTGATCGCGGCGAGCGCGTCGTCGAAGGCGGCGCCGAAGGCCGCGACGACACGGGGATTGGCGCCCGCGAAGGCCGAGGACGCCCAGACGACGTTGAAGGTCGAGGGTTCGCCCAGCACGTCGAAGCTGTTCAGCACCGTGCGGATGCCGGGCCGGCGCAGCTCCAGCTCCTGGATCGGCGCGGCGGTGAAGTGGGCCGTCACCTCGCTGCCCCCGAGGAGCGCCGCCATGCCGTCGGGATGGGAGAGGGTGACGGTGAGCCGGTCGAGGTCGTTGCGGCGGCCTGCGCCGAGCTCCTTCTCGGCGGCCATCTGCAGGAACATCGCCTGGACCGAGACCTTCACGGCGGGGAGCGCGATCTTGTCCCGGTCGGTGAAGTCGGCGAGCCGGTGCACCTTCGGATTGCTGGTGTTCATCAGGAGCGGCATGCTGTTCATCGCCGCCACGCCCTTCACCGCCATGGCGGTGCCCTCGGTCTTCGACCAGAGCAGCACGAGGGGCGGCACGCCGCCGGCCGCGAACTGGATCGTCCCGGAGAGCAGGGCGTCGTTCATCGCGGCCCCGCCCGCGAGGGTGAGGTAGCGCACCTGGAGCCCCGCCACGCCGCGGGCGGCCGCGGCCTTCTGGAGCAGGCCCTGCTCCTCCATCAGCATCAGCGGCAGGTGGCCGAGGCTCGGCTGGCGGGCGATCGCCACCGCGCCGACCTCGTCGGCCCGCCCCGGGACGGGACTCGCCAGGAACGCCGCGGCCCCGGCCAGAACGTCGCGTCTGCGCATGAGATCTTCTCCCTGAGCCCAAGGTCCGCGACCGTCGCGCCGACGCACGTGGCGGGCGCGACCTGCTCCCTCTCCCGAGCGGGAGAGGGTTGGGGTGAGGGATGAGAAGGTTCAGGATTAAGCCCGCCCTCGAACCGCCTACGCGGTGCGCCTCGTCCGGATAGGTCTCATCCCTCACCCTGTCCCTCTCCCGCCCGGGAGAGGGGACCCGCGCCTCATTCGGCAAGACGGCGTCGCCGTCATGTATCGTGCTCGCCCCCTCAGCCAGGGCGGCGGATCACCGGCGCCGCCACGCTCTCGATCATCACGTTGATGCAGGCCGGCAGGCCGCTGGCCTGGGCCGCCTCCAGCGCCGCCGGAAGTTCGGCCGCCTCGGTCACCAGCGCCCCGAAGCCGCCGAGGGCCTGGACGACCGTGTCGTAGCGGGTCGGGAGCAGGTCGCAGTGGCGCGTCCGATCGGGGCCGTAGCTGCGCAGCTGGATCTGGTGCTCGGCGTTCCAGCGCGCGTCGTTGCCGACGACCGCGATGAACGGGATCCGATAGCGCACGGCGGTGTCGAACTCGGCCATGTGGAAGCCGAAGGTGCCGTCGCCCAGCACCGCGACCACCGGGGCGCCGGGCCGCTCCAGTGCGGCGGCGATCGCGAAGGGGATCGACGCGCCGATCGTGCCCGAGACGCCGTTGATCAGCCGGCGCCCGCCGCGGACCAGGGCCTGCGGCCATTGCCCGATCTCGCCGCCGTCGCAGATCAGCGTGCCGTCGGGGTGGCGTTCCAGGAAGGCGTCGACCGCCCGGCACAGCTCCACCGGGTGCAGGCGCTGACCCGTCCCGTGGAAATCCGCCCAGGCGGGCGGCCGGTAGGCGAGGGCGGCCCGCGCCTCCCGGTGCCAGGCCTCCCGGCGGGGGAGGGCGGTGGCGCGCGCGGTCAGCGCCGCCAGCACCGGCCGCGGATCGGCGAGGCCCGAGACGGCGAGGCGGTCGGCCGGCGCGCGGGCCAACAGCGCCGGATCGGGATCGACGACGGCGAAGCGGCAGTCGGGCGCGAGGGCGGGCGCCGCGCCGAAGCGCAGGGTGAAGTCGAGCGGCTTGCCGAGGAGCACGAGGAGATCGGTCCGCGCCAGGACCTCGGCGAAGGCGCCGAGCGCCGGATCGTTGATCCCGCGCGGGCTCTCCATGCCGACGACCGGCAGGCCGAGAGTTTCTTCCAGCGTTGCCATGGCAGCCCGGCCGGAGGCGTCGCACAGCGCCGGGCCGCAGGCGATCAGCGGCCGTTCCGCCCCCGCGAGGGCAGCGAGGAGATCGGCCACGAGATCCGGCGCCGGCTCGGCGATCCGGATGGCGGCCGCGGCCCGGTCCGGGATCCGCACCGAGGCGGCGGGGACGGCCGTCTCTAGCAGGTCGACCGGCAGGCTCAGATGGACCGGGCCGGGCCGCCCCTCCCGGGCGATCCGGAAGGCCCGGGCGAGGTCCGGCCCGAGGGCGGCGACCGACCCGGCGGTCCAGGCGGCCTTGGTCATCGGCCGGGCGATGTCGGCCTGGGCCAGTTCCTGGAAGGCGCCGCGCCCGAGCTCCGACAGGCCCGCATGGCCGGAGAGCAGCAGCACGGGCGACTCGGCCGCGAGCGCCGTGGTGAGCGCCGCCGCGCCGTTGGTGTGGCCCTGCCCACCGGTCACCAGGGCGACGCCGACCTCGCCGGTCAGCCGGCCCCAGGCGTCGGCCATGTGGACGCAGGCCGCCTCCTGGCGGGTGTGGACGAGGCTGATCCCGGTCTCCAGCAGGGCGTCGAAGACCGGCATGATGTGGTTGCCCGACAGGGTGAAGATCCGGGTGACGCCGAGCGCCTCCAGGGTCCGGGCCACGATGTCGGCGCCGCGCAGGGTCTGCATGGATGGTCTTCCCTCAGGCGGCGGCGTCGAGGAGGGAGCCGCCGGGCCGCACATGCGTGAAGTGCACCGGCTCCATCGCGAGGTCGAGCGCCCCGCCGCGCTGGCGCACCACCGTGTAGTGCGAGGTCGCGAGATCCGAGGCCTCCGGGAAATCCTCGCGGAAATGGGCGCCGCGGCTGTCGGTGCGGGCGAGCGCCGCCCGGGCGACCGCCTGGGAGACCAGCACGAGGTTCTCGAGGTTCAGCCGGTCCATCCAGGTGAGCGCGTAGCGGCGGTCGCCGTCCGGCGCGCCGGCTTGGGCGACCGCGTCGGAGAGCCGGTCGAGGGTGGCGAGCGCCCGGGTGAGGCCGGCCGCGTCCCGCAGGATGCCGACATCGGCCCACATCGCCTCGTAGAGCGCCTCGCGGATCTCCGGCAGCGACACCGCCGGCCGGCCGAGCGGGCCGTAGGCGCGGGCGAGGCCCGCCTCGATGGCGGCGGGATCCGGCTCGGCGAGGCGGCCCTCGCGCGTCACGGCCCGCGCCATGGACTGGCCGGCGAGCCCCCCGAACACCGTGGAGTTCGCAACGCCGTTGCCGCCCAGCCGGTTCGCCCCGTGGACGCCGCCGGTATCCTCGCCGGCAGCGTAAAGGCGCGGCAGCGCGGTGGTGCAGTCGACCGCGAACTGGAGGCCGCCCATCATGTAGTGGGCGGTGGGGATGACCTCGACGAGCCCGCCCGCGAGGTCGAAGCCGCAATCGGCGCAGCGCTCGACCATGCCCTTGAACCGGCGGCGCACGTCCTCGGGGCCGAGATGGCTCATCTGGATGTGCACGCCCCCGCTCGGCGTGGCGAAGCCGTCGCGCAGCCGCCGCATGATCGAGCGGCTGACCACGTCCCGGGTCGCGCGCTCGGCCCGCGGATCGTAGGCCTCCATGAAGCGCTGGCCGGTGGAGTCGAGGAGCCAGCCGCCGGCCCCGCGCAGGCCCTCCTCCAGCACCGTCCCGGTCATGCGGGTGCCGGCGCCGGCGAGCAGCCCGGTCGGGTGGAACTGCACCATCTCCATGTCGCGCAACGGCAGTCCGGCGCGCAAAGCCATGGCGAGACCGTCGCAGGACTTGTCGCCCGACGGCGTGTGGTACTTGTACATGGTCGGCCCGCCGCCGGTGGCGAGCAGCACGGCCTTCGCCCGCACCAGTTTCGGCTCGCCGGTGCGCATGTCGAGCATCAGCACGCCCGCCAGCCCCGATCCGTCCCGGGCCGGGATCAGTTCCAGGGCGCGGTGGTCCTCCAGGCGGCGCACGTCCCGGCGCCAGACCTGCTCGGACAGGCGGTTGATGATCTCGATGCCGGTGAGGTCGCCCTTGTGCACCGTCCGGTCGAAGGTCTGGCCGGCGAAGGCCTTCTGGTGGACGCTGCCGTCCGGGTTGCGGTCGAAGAAGCAGCCGAGCTCGGTCTCCAGCTCGCGGATCCGCACCTGCGCCTCGGTGACGAGCGTCCAGGCCAGCGCCTGGTCGTTCAGCCACTTGCCGCCCTCGATCGTGTCCATGAAGTGCCGCTCGACCGAGTCGCCCGGCGCCAGCGCCACGTTGTAGCCGCCCTGGACCATGCGGGTGCAGCCGCATTTCCCCAGCAGACCCTTCACCGCGACGGTGACGTCGAGGTCCGGCGCGATCTTCTTGGCGTGAAGCGCGGCGAACAGCCCGGCCCCGCCGGAGCCGAGGATCAGGATGTCGGTCTCGACCTGTTCGGGGCTCATCGGGCGTCCTCGAGGGAGGCGATGACGGCGTCGCGCCGGGCGGCCACGTCGCGCTGCACGTCGGCGAAGAGCGAGCCGCCGTGCGAATCCATGCCGACCAGCAGCGGCCCGAAATCGCGGATCGCGAACTGCCACAGGCTCTCGGGATGGAGATCGTCGAGGTCGACGTCCACGATGGTCTCGATCCAGGTGGTCTCCAGCGCCGCCGCGCCGCCGACGATCGCCAGGTAGGCGCCGCCGCGCCGCGCGAAGGCGTCGAGGGTCGCCGGCCCCATGCCGCCCTTGCCGACGATGAGGCGCACGCCCTCGCGCTCCATCAGCGCGTCGGTGAAGCGCTCCATGCGCATCGACGTGGTGGTGCCGATGCAGAACGGCGCGAAGCCGACCGGCGCCTCGTTGGAGACCGGGACGCGGTGGACGTTCGGCGCGGTGTGGATCACCGCGTGGCCGTCGAGGTCGAGCCGGGTGCGGCGGTCCCGGTCGAACATGTGGATCAGGGTCGCGTCGCGGATGCCGAACAGCCAGCGCCGCAGGGTGACGGTGTCGCCGATCCGGAGCGCCCGGATCTCGGCCTCAGTGGCCGGCATGTCGAGGACGTGGTGGGCCACGGTCTGCTCCTCAATCGAACGCGATGCCGCCGGGCGTGAGCGTCGCGCGGGCGCGACGGGCCGAGTGGCACTGGATGTTCACCGCGACCGGGTTCTGGGTGATGTGGGTCGCGGCGAGCTCGACATGGACGGCGAAGCTCGTGGACCGGCCGCCGAGCCCCTGCGGGCCGATGCCGAGCTCGTTCACCGCCCGCGACAGCTCGGCCTCGATCCGGGCGCCTTCGGGATCGGCGCAGACCGAGCGCAGCGGCCGGGTCGCCGCCACCTTGGCGAGGTGCATGCACAGGTCGGAGGTGCCCCCGAGCCCGACGCCCACGATGGTCGGCGGGCAGACCCGGCCGCCGAGCTCGATCACCCGGTCGATGACGAAGCGCTTGGCCGCGCCGATCCCGTCCGAGGGCAGCAGCATCTGTAGGAACGAGCCGTTCTCGGAGCCGGAGCCCTTCGGGATCATCTCCACTGCCACGGTCTCGGGCCGATCGTCGAAGTCGACGTGGATGATCGGCACGCGGATGCCGCAGGAGGTCTGCTCGTTCCTGCGGGTGATCGGGTGGACCACCGAGGAGCGCAGGGAGAAGTCCTTGGTCGCCCGCTCGCAGCCGCGCCGGATCGCGGCCTTGAGCGCGGCGCCGTCGAAGCGCACGTCGGCGCCGATCACGACGTTGTAGATCGGGATGCCGGTATCCTGGCAGAGGATATTCTTCGTGCGCTCCGCGACCGCGACGTTCTCCACCATCGTGTCGAGGATGGCGCGGCCGGTGGCGCTGGTCTCGGCCCGCTGCAGGTCGGCGAAGCCCGCCTTGATGTCGGGCGGCAGGATCTTCAGGGCGCGGACGTAGAGGTCGCGGCAGACCTCCTCGAATTCGCGGATGTCGAGATCCATGGCGGGTCTCCGCTGGTGACGGACGGGGATCAGGCCCCGCTGAGGAGGAACAGCAGGCCGACCGCGAACGCGGCCGCGAGGCAGCCCGCCACGACGCGGGCATCGCGCTCGCGGAAGCGCAGCCACTCGATGGCGAGCACCCGCAGGCCGAGCGCCATGTGGACGGCCAGCGCGCAGACGAGGCCCCACTCGGCCGTGCGGACGAGGCCGTTATGGGTGAGGCCGAGGAAGCTCTCCAGCCGGTCGGCACCCTGGAGCGCGGTGCCGAGCGCGATGAAGTGCATCGGCAGGAACAGCGCCAGGGCGATCCCCGAGAGCCGGTGGATCAGCGCGGCGGCGAAGCCGGGCCGGCGCAGGGACGCGCGGGTGATGCCGGTCCGCCCGGCCGTGCCCGGGGCGGTCCTCATGCCGCGTACACCGCGAGTGCCGCCCGCAGGCCCAGCCCGGCGAGCAGGGCCGAGAGGGCGATCATGGCGACGTCGAGGGAGCGGCCGCGCCAGCCGGTCCACTCGCGCAGGACGCTGCGCAGGCCGATCGGCGCGTGGATCGCGGCGGCCAGAACGAAGACCGCGTAGAACAGCAGGAAGGCGAGGTTGCCCTGCGTCCGGCCCAGGATCTCGCCGGCCGTGAGCCCGCCGCGCACCGCGTAGAGGATCGTGCCGAGATGGACCGCGACCGTGACCGCCAGGATCGCCGCTGTGCCGCGCTGGGCGAGGTACAGGAGCGGGCTCATCCGCGCCTCCAGAACCGGCGCAGCGCCGCCTTGCCGGTCTCGCGCTTGAGGCCCGCGATCGAGAAGGTCGGGCTCAGGCCCTTCGGACAGTGCTCGGTGCAGCTCATGTGGCTGTGGCAGGAGTGGCAGCCGGCATCGCCCGCCACTGCGGCGAGCCGATCCCGGTCGCGGTCGCGCACGTCGTTGACGAGCGTCCAGGCCCGGTTGAGGGCCGCGGGCCCGAGGTAGTCGGGGTTCCACGTCACCAGATCGCAGGCCGCGTAGCAGACGCCGCAATTGATGCACTCGATGCCGGCATCGACCTCCCGGCGCGCGGCGGATTCCGGTGCCACGACCGCGAAATCCTCGGGCGGGTTCTCGCCCGGCTCGAAGAAGCCGTGGGCCCGGCGCCACTTCTCGAAGAAGGGCTCCATGTCGACCGCGAGGTCCTTCACCACCGGCAGGTTGCGCAGGGGCTCGAGCGTCAGCACCCCGTCCGGCGCCACGGCGGCGACCCGGGTGCGGCAGGTCCAGCGCGGGCGCCCGTTCACCGTCATGCCGCAGGAGCCGCACATGCCGACCCGGCAGGCGAACCGGTAGGCGAGGGTCGGGTCCTGGTCGCGCTGGATCTCGGTGACGACGTCGAGCACCGTCTGGTTGGCCCGGCGCGGCACCGCGTAGTCCGCGACGGTCTCGCCGCGCCGGACATGCACCCGCAGCGTCTCGCCTGCGTCCGGGTCGACGGCCGCGTGGCCGACGGGAGCCGTCACCGGTTGGCCTCCTTCGGGGCGCCGGCAGCGGTCGGATCGGGGAAGAACAGCTCGCTCTCGCTGTCGGCCTTGGCCGAGACCAGCCCGGCCCGGTTCATGTACGCGAGGTAGGCGAGCATCCGCTCGGGCTTGGTGGTCCAGGCGTTCTGCGGCGCGCGGATGATGGCCACGGCCTCCTCGGGCGAGATTTTCGCTCCCTCGGCCTTGATCCACAGGGCGGCGGCCCGGGCCGGGTCGTCGCGGATCAGCGCGAGGCTCTCCTCCAGCGCCGCCCGGAAGGCCGCCGTGACCTTGGGGTTCTCGGTGACGAAGCGGCTGGTCGCCCAGACGAGGTTGAAGGTGTGGGGGCCGCCCATCACGTCGTAGCTGTCGAGCACCTTGCGGGCGCGCGGGTCCTTCAGTTCCATCTCTTGGAAGGGCGGAGAGCCGAAATGGGCGGTGATCTCGGAGCGGCCGCCCATCATGGCGGTCTGCGCGTCCGGATGCCCCATCGAGACGGTGAGCGGGTCGAGCTTGGCCTGCTGGCCCGGCCCGAAGGCCTTCTCGGCGGCCATCTGCAGGGTGATGGCCTGGATCGAGGTCTTGGCGGTCGGCAGGGCGATCTTGTCCTGGGGCCCGAAATCCGTGATCGCCTTCACCGCCGGGTTGATGGTGACCAGCCAGAGCGGCATCGCGTTCAGCGCCGCCACGCCCTTGACCTTGAGATTGCCCTGCGTCCGGCCCCAGATCGTCAGGAACGGGCCGACGCCGCCGGAGGCGAGGTCGAGGTTCCCGGAGAGCAGGGCCTCGTTCATCCCCGAGCCGCCGGTGAAGCGCAGCCACTCGGCCTTGACGTCGAGCCCGCGCTGCTTGGCCTGCTTCTCGAGCAGGCCCTCCTCCTCCATCACGGTGAGCGGCAGGTAGGAGATCCCGAACTGCTTGGCGAGCCGCACGGTCGAGACCTCGGCCCGGGCGGCGCCGAGCGCCCCCCATAGGACCGCGACCGTCCCGACGAGCCGGATGATGCTCCGTGCCGTCATGGCGCTCCTCACCTGTCCGCGCGCCGATCTTGCGAAGTCCGCGACCTCGTCGGCGTCGGATCGAGGATACGCCCCCGGGAAGCTCTGTCAATATTCATGTGTCATATATATGACCTGAGTACCGAGCCCCCGGTGGCTGCACCGAGATGTCCCGTGCGAGAGGGGACCGGCGGCGGATGGGCGGAGTTCGACCGGCTCTCGCGGACGCTCTCGTCGGGATGATCGTCGACTTGGCACGCGTCAGAGTCGGCCCTTGTCTCGGGCTACCCGCCCCGCTGCGGGCGTCGGCGCAGATTTAAGGTCATTTATAAGACTTGCGCGCAGGCAGCGCCGCTGCCGGCCGCCGCGACGTTGCTCACGCGAGGGCCGGCCGGAATGCGGCCCGCGGCCGGCACCGCGCAACCCGACCCGCGGCGGAAGCCGGATCCGCCCGCGTCAGTCTTCCAGTGGCCGAAACCCGCTCGACGCGGGCTCCGCCGCCACGGCGCAGGTGTGGTCCTGCACGACCTCGCCGTTGGAGGCCTTGCCGAAGCGGCTGGTCACCAGACCGTCCAGGAGCACGAAGCCCGGCTTCGCACCCGGAAACTCGGCGCCCACGACAGCCAGGGCGTGCTCGCCCATGGCCGAGCGCGCCCCGTCGTCGCGCGCCAGCAGGTCGAACGGGTCCGCGGTGCCGAGATCCTCGCCGAGCACGCGCATCGCCCTGTACGGGCGACCGACCAGCGGCTCCGCGAGAGGAGCCCAGCGATCCCCGATCGTGGGTGCGAGGCGGCGGAGGGTGTCGCGGACATCCTGGCGGACGCAGTCGATGTGGATGTGCAGCTGCCCCTGAGTCCGCCTTAGCTGCGAATTCACCGCGAGACTGACGTCCCGCCGGTCGAGCGGATGGCCGAGACGCTCCTCCACGAAGGTTCGGGCGCGCCACGCCTTGGCGAAGTAGTTCGTCGTGCCGGGCTGGAGGAGCACGGGGCTCTCGATGCCGGTGATGCGCGCCGTCGGGATCAGGAGGAACTGCGCCCGCCCGCGAAGGTCTTTGAGGATGGCGTATCCCTTCTCGACCCCGCCCTCCAGGTCGACGAGGCTGCACGGTGCGGGGCCCTGTCCGCGCAACGCGTGGGGGACGCACGCGCCGTGCACGATCGCCCACAGGGCTCCGCCCTTCCCGAGGAGGTTGGGCACGAGGGCGACGGCCAGCCAGACGGCCGTCGCCGCGAGGACGAGCAGGATGCCCAGCGATCGCCGCGACAGCCCGGTCCTCGCGCGCCCCGTCGAGCCGCGCGGTGACACGGTGCCCGGCCGGCCGCGGACGGCGTCACGCACCTGACGGGTGAGCCCGACCGCGGCTCTGCGCAAATCCATGACGTGACCCGGTAGCCCGTTGCCGCGAAGCGCCGGGGCCGCCGACGCCGGAACCGTCTTACAGATCGCCCGCCGCCTGAGCGATCTCTGTCCCGCTACGGATGCAACGCCGGACGGATCGTGCGGAACGCGGGCGCCGCCGTGGGGGCCGGCACCGGGCGCGGTGACGCGGCCGCGCTTTTCGCGCTCCGGAACCCGCGCGGCCCCTTCTCGGACACCTATCCGATGGGCCATGCCTTGAGAGGCCTCGTCATCGGCGCCGGACTGGGACATGCCTGTCCGCACCCCGATGCCGTCGGCGGCCGCAACCGATCCGGCGGCGCGCCGCCGGGAACGCGGCGCGAACGACAGGGGTGGGACGACGCGCGCGAGGACCTGCTCGACGCGCGCTCCGGGAGCCGGGAGCCCGGCGACCGCTGAGACAGACCGGACGGCCGGGGCGACCCGGGCCGCCCACGCGAGGAGACGACCATGACCGACGAACCGCACGGCTTCGACCGCGGCCTGACCAATTACGGCGACCGCGACTTCGCCCGGTACCTGCGCCGCTCCTTCGCGCGCTCGATGGGCATCTCGGTCGGCCTGCTGAACAAGCCGGTGGTCGGCATCGCCATGACGCCGTCGGGCTTCAACAACTGCCACCGGGGCATGCCCGAGCTGGTGGAGGCGGTCTCCCGCGGCGTGCTGGCGGCCGGCGCCCTGCCGCGGCCGTTCCCGACCGTGTCGCTCGGCGAGGTTTTCCTCAACCCGACCAGCATGATGTACCGCAACCTCATGGCCATGGACACCGAGGAGATGATCGGGGCCCAGCCCATGGACGCGGTTGTGCTGATCGGCGGCTGCGACAAGACCGTGCCGGCCCAGCTCATGGGCGCGGCCTCCGCCGACCTGCCGGCGATCCAGCTCGTCACCGGCCCGATGTCGACCGGCCGCCACCGGGGCCAGCGGCTCGGCGCCTGCACGGATTGCCGGGGCTTCTGGGCCAAGTACCGGGCCGGCACCGTCGACGCCGAGGAGATCGCCGAGGTCGAGGGTCGGCTCTCCGTCACGGCCGGCACCTGCGCGGTGATGGGCACGGCCTCGACCATGGCGTGCATCGCGGAGGCGCTCGGCATGTCGCTGCCGGGCACCGCCGCGATCCCGGCGGTGCATTCCGACCGGCTGGTGGCCGCCGAGGAGACCGGCCGCGCGGCGGTGCGGCTGATCGAGACGCGGATCCGGCCCTCCCAGGTGATCACGCAGAAGTCGGTCGAGAACGCGATCCGCGTGCTGATGGCGGTGTCGGGCTCGACCAACGCCATCGTGCACCTCACCGCCATCGCCGGGCGGCTCGGCATCCGGATCTCGCCCGAGCGCTTCAACCAGATCTCCGACGAGACGCCGGTGCTGGTCGACCTGAAGCCCGTGGGGCAGGGCTACATGGAGGATTTCCACGCCGCCGGCGGCATGGGCGCGCTCCTGCGCGAGCTGCGCCCGCTCCTCCATCTCGACACCGTGGACGTGGAGGGCCGGACGCTCGCCGAGCGCCTGGACGAGCCGGAGTCCTGGGTCGACCGCGCGGTCATCCGCACCGCGGCGGATCCCGTGTCGCCGGTCGGCGGCCTGGTGGCCCTGTCCGGCAGCCTCGCGCCCGACGGGGCGATCTTCAAGCGCGCGGCGGCGACGCCCGACCTGTTCGAGTCGGAGGGCCGGGCGGTGGTGTTCACCGGCCTGGAGGACCTGTCGGCGCGCATCGACGACCCCGCGCTCGACGTGGCGCCCGGTGACATCCTCGTCCTGCAGAATGCCGGCCCGCACGCGGCCGGCATGCCGGAGGCGGGCTACCTGCCGATCCCCAAGAAGCTGGCGCAGGCGGGCGTGAAGGACATGGTGCGCATCTCCGACGCGCGGATGTCGGGCACGGCCTTCGGGTCGATCGTCCTCCACGTGGCCCCGGAGGCCGCGGTGGGCGGACCGCTGGCCGCGGTGCGCGACGGCGACCGCATCCGCCTGTCGATCCGGGACAAGCGCGTCGATCTCCTGGTCGCGGAGGACGAGATCGCCCGCCGGCTCGCCGACCACCGGCCGCCGCCGGTCCCGGCCCGGGGCTACAAGGCGCTCTACCGGCGCAGCGTCACGCAGGCTCCGGAGGGTTGCGACTTCGACTTCCTCGCCAAGGCGGAGGGCTGACGGCCCGCAACCCTCCGTCCGGACGCGCCGGACGGCCGTGACGGACACCGTCGATCCGAAACCCGCGGCCCGCCCGGCGGGCCGCGCGCGCCGTCGCGGCATCTGGGGCCGTCGCATCGCCCGTCCCCGTCCCGGCGGTGAGGCGGCCCGAGCCGGGTGCCGCCTCGGACCGGCTCAGCCCGGGATCGTGGAGCGCGCCGCCTCGAGCAGTTCACCGGCCAGGGCCTCGTCGTCGACGCCCCGGGCCAGCACCACCGCCCCCACCATGGTCGACAGCGCGATCAGGGCGCGCTGCCGGCGGCGTTCCTTCGACGCTCTGGGCAGCCTGTCCGCGATGAGACCGGCGAGCCCCTTGACCCCCTGGGTGAACCGCGCCCGCAGGGCGCTTCCGGGCGGCTCACGCCCGACGTCGTTCACCAGCGCCGCGACGGGGCAGCCTCTCCCCGGCGTGCGGACATGCCCCAGGGAGAGGTAATTCTCGATGAAGGCGTCGAGGTTGGCCCGGTACTCGGCGCTGATCGCCGCGTCGAACGCCTCCGCAGCGAGGGCATCCTTGCTGGCGAACTGACCGTAGAAGCCGCCATGGGTCAGGCCCGCGGCCGCCATGATGTCGACGACGCCGATACCGTGCAGGCCGCGCTCCCGGAACAGGGCCGAGGCGACCTCGACCACGCGCTGGCGGTTCAGCTTGGCTTGCTCCTGCGAGACCCTCGGCATCGTACCGTCCTCCGCTCCGCCTCCTCACATAGATGCGAGATGTCATTTATTGAAGGGACGGCGAGCCGCGGATGCCCGAGGCCGGGCGGAGAGCGGCGTCGCGGTCGCGCCGCGGCGGCCGTTCAGGGCTGCCGACCGGCCCGCGCGAGGGGGCGAAGCGCGGGCCGGTCGGCGCACCGCGCGCCCGGGACCCGAGCGCGCGATCGCGGGATGCCCCGAGCTGGGCATCGGTGGGGGGCGGCCGGGTCAGGGCTCGACCGGAACGGGCACCGGTGCGGGGCCGGGTGCGGTCCGCGTCGCGCGCGCGTCCCGCGCCACCCGGAACCAGAGTGCGTAGAGCGCCGGCAGGAACAGCAGGGTCAGCAGGGTCCCGACGCCGACGCCGCCGATGAGCACGTAGGCCAGCGCCCCCCAGAACACCGAGTGGGTCAGCGGGACGAAGGCGAGCATCGCGGCAGCGGCCGTCAGGATCACCGGTCGGGCCCGCCGCACCGTCGACTCGACGATGGCCTCGTAGTCCGACAGGCCCGCCGCCCGGTCGTGGTGGATCTGGTCCACCAGGATCAGCGTGTTGCGCATCAGGATGCCGGACAGCGCGATCAGGCCGAGGATCGCGTTGAAGCCGAAGGGCTGGTGGAAGACGAGCAGCGTCGGGACCGCCCCGACGAGGCCGAGCGGCGCGGTCGCGAACACCATGACCATCGTGGTGAACGAGCGGACCTGCAGCATGATGACCGTCAGGGTCACGATCAGCATCAGCGGGAAGACCGTGACGAGCGCCTTCATCGCCTTCTCGCTCTCCTCCACCGAGCCGGCCGTGTCGATGCGGTAGCCGGGCGGCAGCCTCGCCTTGATGGCCGCGAGTTCGGGGACGATCTGCGCGTGGATGTCCGGCGGCTGCTTGCCGTCGATCACGTCGCCCTGCACGCGGATGTAGGTCTCGCGGTTGTAGCGCTTGAGCACCGCGTCCTCGTTGCGGCTCTCCAGGTGCGCGACCTGGGAGAGCGGCACCTGCCGCCCGTCCCGCGTGGCCAGCGTCAGGTCGCCGATGTCGCCGAGCGAGCGGCGCTCGGGGCCGGGGCTGCGCAGGAGCACGTCCACGGAGCGGAGGTTCTCGCGGACCTGGGTCGCGGGCGTGCCGTTGAGGTAGCTCTGCAACTGCTGGCCGGCCTCCTTCGGCGTCAGGCCGATCAGGCGCAGGCGCTCCTGGTCGAGGGCGAGGTGCAGGGTCGGCGTCCTGTCGCCCCAGTCGAGGTGGACGAGGCGCATGTTGGGGTTGGCCATCATGACGTCGCGCACCTCCGCGGCGATGCCCCGGATGACGGTGAGGTCGGGCCCGACCACCCGGAAGGCGACGGGGAAGCGCACCGGCGGCCCGAACACGATCTGCAGCACCCGCACCCGCGCCTCGGGGAAGCGGCCGTCGTCCACGAGACGGCGCACCTTGCCGCGCAGCACGTCGCGGGCGTGGGAATCGGCGGTCTGGACGACGATCTGCGCGAAGGCGGGGTCCGGCAGCTCCGGGTCGAACGAGAGCACGAAGCGCGGCATGCCCTGGCCGATATAGCTCGTGATCTCGCCCGCCTCGGGCAGCGCGCGCACGGCCGCCTCGACCTTCCGGACGCTGGCCTCGGTGGTCGCGAAGGCGGACCCGGTCGGCAGCGTCACCTCGACGATGAGCTCGGAGCGCTCCGAGTTCGGGAAGAACTGCTTCTCGACCTTGCCCATGCCGACGACGGCCGCGGCGAACAGCGCCACGGTGATGCCTGCGGCCATCCACTTGTGGTCGACCGAGAGCCGCACGACCCGGCGCAGGCGCTGGTAGTTCCGCGTGGCGTAGATCGCGGCGTGGCCGCCCTCGACCGTCTCGATGTTCGGCAGGAGCTTGACGCCGAGGTAGGGCGTGAAGGTCACGGCCACGACCCACGAGACGATCAGCGAGAAGGCCACCACCCAGAAGATGTTGCCGGCATACTCGCCCGCCGTGGAGGCGGCGAAGCCCACCGGCAGGAAGCCCGCGATGGTGACGAGCGTGCCGGTCAGCATCGGCGCGGCGGTGGCGCTCCAGGCATGGGTCGCCGCCGAGACCCGGTCGGCGCCCTCCTCCATGCGCACCACCATCATCTCGATGGCGATGATGGCGTCGTCGACGAGGAGGCCCAGTGAGATGATGAGCGCGCCGAGCGTGATGCGGTCGAAGTCGCGGCCGGTGATCATCATCACCACGAACACGGCCGAGAGGGTGAGCGGCACCGCCAGCGCCACCACGATGCCGACCCGGAAGCCGAGCGCCACGAGGCTGACGAAGATCACCACCGAGAGCGCTGTGAAGAACTTCACCATGAACTCGTGGATGGCGTCGTCGATCACCCTCGCCTGGTCGGTGATCTTCGTGAAGGTGATGCCGGTCGGGAGATCGCGATGGATCGCGACCTCCTCGGCGTTCAGCGCCTCGCCCAGGCTGAGTCCGTTGAAGCCCGGCTTCATCACGAGGCCGAGCACCAGGGCCGGCGCGCCGTCGTTGCGGATCGCGAAGGTCTTCGGGTCCTCGTAGCCGCGTTTCACCTCGGCGATGTCGCCGAGCTTGAGGCTGCGGTCGCCGGCCGCCACCGGCAGGTCGCGGATCGCGTCGAGGCCGTCGATGGCGCCGTCGAGGCGCAGGTAGACCCGCGGGCCGTCGGCCTCGACGAAGCCGGCCGGCGTCACGTCGTTCTGGTTGGCGAGCGCCGCCAGCAGCTGCTGGCCGGTGATGCCCAGGGTCGCGAGGCGCTGGTAGGAGACTTCGACGAAGATCTTCTGCGCCTGCTCGCCGAGGATGTTGATCTTCTCGACGCCGGGCACGCGCAGCAGGCGCTGGCGCATCTCCTCGGCGCGGAGCACGAGATGCCGGTGCGGCAGCCCCTGGGCCTGGAGCGCGTAGAGGGCGAAGTAGACGTCCGAGAACTCGTCGTTGAACAGCGGCCCGAGCACGCCGCGCGGCAGGCCGGAGGCCTGGTCGGAGAGCTTCTTGCGCGCTTGGTAGAATTCCGACTGGAGCCGGGCCGGCGGCATGCTGTCCTTGAAGAAGACCTTCATCAGCATCAGGCCGGGGCGGACGGTCGTCTCGACGCGGTCGTAGTAGACGAGCTCCTGGAGCCGCTTCTCCAGCGGGTCGGCGACCTGCCGCTGCATCTCGTCGGTGGTCGCGCCGGGCCAGGCGGCCGAGACCGCCATGGTCTTGACCGTGAAGGTCGGGTCCTCGGCGCGCCCGAGCTTCTCGAAGGCGAAGATCCCGGCCGCGGTGACGGCGAGCAGGAGGAACAGCGTGACGGCGCGCTCGCGCACCGCCAGGGCCGAGAGGTTGAAGCCGGAGGCGTTCATCGACCGGCCTCCACGACGCTGGCGTCGGCCTGACGGACCTTCTCGCCCGCTCTCAGCAGATGGGCGCCGAGCGCGACGATCCGGTCACCGGGCGTCAGGCCCGAGGCGACTTCCGCGGTCTCCTCCGACAGGCGCGCGACGGTGACGGGCTGCGCCGCGACGGTCTGGGTCTCGGCGTCGTAGCGCCAGACGGCCGAGCCGCCGCCCTGGTCGAACAGGGCCCCCAGCGGCACGGACACCGAAGCCCGCGCCTGCCCCTGGGCAGGGATCAGCTGGAGCGTCACGGTCGCCCCGAGGGGCGCGGCCTCGCCCCCGCCCGACAGGATGTAGCGGGCGCGGTAGGTGCGGGTCGCCGGATCGGCCGTGGCCGACAATTCCCGGAGCTTGGCCGGGTAGGTCGTCTCGCCCTCGGCGTAGAGGGTGGCCGACGCCGTGCCCTTCGCGCGTTGCCGGCTCCCCTCCGGCAGGAACACCTCCGCCTCGCGCGCGCCGTCGCGGGCGAGCTTCACCACCGTCTGCCCGGCGGCGACGACCTGGCCCGGCTCGGTCGGCACCTCCATCACGACCCCGTCGGCATCGGCCTGGAGCTCGGAATAGCCGGCCTGGTTGGCGATCTGGCTCGCCTGCGCCTCGGCGTTGGCGAACTGGGCGATGGCCGCGTCGGCGGCCGCCTTGTTCTGGTCGTAGGTCTGCTTGGAGGTCCACCCGTCGCCGACGAGCTTGCGGCTGCGCTCCTCGTCGGCCCTGGCCTTGATCATCTGCGCGCGGGCCGCCTCGACCGAGGCGCGGGCCGCGTTGAGCGCCAGGGTGAAGTCGGTCCGGTCGAGCCGCATCAGGGGCTGGCCGAGGCGCACGTGGTCGCCCGGGTCGACGAGGCGCTCGAAGATCTTGCCGCCGACCCGGAAGCCGAGGTTGCTCTCGGTGCGCGCCCGGATCACGCCGGTGTAGCGCGCCACCGCCGCCGAGGCGGGCGCGACCGCAACGGTCTGCACCAGCGGCGGCTCCGGCGTGACGGCGGTCTCGGCCGGCGAGCATGCCGCGAGTGCCAAACCGGCGAACCCGATCACCCATCGCGCGTCCATCACCGAGCCCCGTCGCAGCCGATCGCCCAAAATAATTATGACCATCATTTATTCTGGCGCGATACCGCCGTCAATGGCGGCCGCGCCCGGCGTCGGCCGAGGCCTGACGCGCCGTCCCCTCCGGCTCCGATCCGGCGGCCGTCCGATCCCCCTTGAAGAGAGCGGGGTCTGCCGGCATCTCACGATCATGCCCGATGTCGCGCTCGACGAAGCCAGCCTCGCCCGCTTTCTCGATGCCTTCTACGGGCGCGTGCGCGGCGATGCGCTGATCGGACCCGTCTTCGCGGCCGCGATCCCCGACCCGGACTGGCCGCGGCACATGGAGACCGTCCGGGCGTTCTGGTCCTCGGTCCTCTTCAAGTCAGGCCGCTACAAGGGCAACCCGTTCGGCAAGCATCTCGCGCTGGGCCGCCTCGAGCCCGAGCACTTCGCGCGGTGGCTCGACCTGTTCGGGGAGACGGCCTCCGCCCATTTCCCGCCCGAACCTGCCGCCCTCCTGATCGAGCGCGCGCACCGCATCGGTGACAGCCTGAAGGCGGGCCTGTTCTTCCGGCCAGACGTGCTGCCCGTGCCCGCGGCGGGATCGGCCGCGCCGTGACCCGCGGAGAAGGCGCACGCGTGAGACGCGCGCGGAGCCGCGACCGGCGGGACGGCCCGAGATCCCGGGGGGGGCGGGTCCGGAGCCCTCAGAGCGCGGCCGGACTCGTGCGCGCCCGACGGCAGTGGATCAGCCACAGCACGATCGCCACGTTGACGGCGTTCCAGGCCAGCCCGTTGACGAACGCCGCACGGTAGGAGCCGGTGGCGTCGAAGATCGCCCCCGTGAGCCAGCCGCCGAGCGCCATGCCGGCCAGCGTCGCCATCAGCACCGCACCGATCCGCGCCCCGGCCTCCTCGGCCGGGAGGTACTCGCGCACGATGATCGCGTAGGCCGGCACGATGCCGCCCTGGAACAGGCCGAACAGGGCCGAGATCACGTAGAGCGAGGTCAGGTCGTCGAACGCGAGGTAGAGCGCGAGCGCCGCCGCCTGCAGCAGCGTACCGGCCAGCAGCGTCGCGAGACCGCCGATCCGGTCGGCGACGAAGCCCGACGCGACCCGGCTGACGATGCCGAAACCGAGCATCAGCGACAGCATCTGCGCGCCGCGGGCGACGCCGTACCCGAGATCGCTGCAGTACGCCACGATGTGGACCTGCGGCATCGCCATCGCCACGCAGCACGCGGTGCCGGCCACGACGAGGAGGCCCTGCAGCGCCGCGGGCGACAGCGTCGTCACGGCCTGCGGACCGGCCGCGCGCGTCGCCGAAGCCCGTGGCGGTCGGCCCCGCATCGCCAGCGCGAGGGGCAGCATGGCGACGAGGCAGAACAGGCCGATTCCGACCTGCGTCGCGCGCCAGCCGTACGCGTGGACCGCGCGCTCCACCACCGGTGGCCAGAGCGTGCCCGCGAGGTAATTGCCGGACGCGCACAGCGCGACGGCGAGCCCTCGCCGGCGCGAGAACCAGCGCGACACGTCGGCCATCAGCGGTCCGAAGGCGACCGAGCTGCCGAGCGCCCCGACGAGCACGCCGTGCACGAGGGCGAACTGCCAGAGGTTCGTCGCGAGGGCGCTGAGCCCGTAGCCGAGGGCCAGGCAGACGGTGCCGAGGAGCAGCGGGGGCACGATGCCGATGCGGTCCGCGAGCCGGCCCATCAGGAGGCCGCCGACCGCGAAGCCGACCATCGTGAGGGTGTAGGGCAGGGCGGCCGCTGCCCGATCGACCCCGAACTCGGCCTGAACCGCGGGCAGCACGACGACGACCGACCACATGCCGACGCCTCCGACCGTGCCGAGCGCCGTCGCCGCGGCGAGCCGACGCCAGGCGCGGCCCGAATCGGCAATCCCATCCTCAGCCATTCCGGCGCATATCGATCTCCGTCCGTGCGGCGCGTTTCACACGAATGCGCCTTCGTCGCCAGCACCGGGCCCGCCCGTCGGCGCGGGGCTTCGGGACACCGCTCGCTCGCCGACGCGCGCCTCACCCGGCCCTGCCGCGGCGCGCGATCGGTGCTAGAGGTGCCGCCGCGCTCGCCGGCGATGCCGGCTCGGGCCGGGGCGACCATCGGTCGGCCGATGTCGGGCCTCGATGGCGCCCGTCCACCGACCACCCGTACGAGAGGGCTGACGCCACGATGCGAATGATCGTTTATGCCGATGGCGGTTGCGACCCGAACCCCGGGCCGGGGGGGTGGGGCGTCGTCATCGCGGCCCCGGACGGCACGATCGAGCTGTGCGGCGGGGAGCCCGGCACCACGACCAACAACCGGATGGAACTGACGGCCGCGATCAAGGGCCTCGAGCATTTCCCCGCCGGGGCCGCGATCGAGATGCGGTGCGACAGCCAGTACGTCGTCAAGTCGGTGACCGAGTGGATGCGCGGCTGGAAGGCGCGGGGCTGGCGCTCGACGACGGGTGACGTGAAGAACGTCGATCTCATGAAGCGCCTCGACGAACTGAACGCGGCGCGCGACGTGAAGTGGACCTGGGTCCGGGGGCATGCCGGCGACCGCCTCAACGAACGCGCCGACGCGCTCGTCCACAGGGGGCGTCGCGAAGCGAAGCTCGGCAAGCTCGAGTCGCGGAGCAGCGCCGCGCCCGTACCGGCCCCGACCGCCGCACCGGCGCCGTCGAGCCGGGGCGCCGACCTGCGGATCGACCTCGCGCTCGGCCTCCAGGTCGCTCGGGCCGCGAAGGCGGCGGGTGTCACGCCCGACGCACTCGTCGACGATGCGATCCGGTTCTACCTGGAGATCGGGCCGAGCGAGGTCGCACGCCTGCGATCAGGCCGGGCCTAGCGGGCGAGGCCGCGCGCGGCGACGCCGGGTCGCCGCTCCGCGATCTCCGGGACGGGGCTCGGCCTACTCGCAGACCTCGATCCGCCGAACGTGCTCGTACCCGTACGGATCGATGTACGCGCGGCGCTCGAAGTGGCAGGCGCCGTACGGGTCGGGCGCGGCGTAGACGGGGCGACCCGGGTAGTACCCGCTGTTGGCGGACGCGATGGCGCTGCCGGCCACGACGCCGCCGAGGATGCCCAGCGCCACGGCGCCGCCGACGCCGATGCCGCGCGCCTGAGCGGCCGGCGGGGTGGCGCAGAGTGCCAGAGCGACCAGCGCGGCCGCACCGCCGGTCCGCAGAAACGTTTGACGCATGGTGTCCTCCCATTCCTCGATGCGGACACCATGAGCCCGCGACCGCCGGATCTCGGTGCTGATCGGCACCCCGAGTTCAGGGCCCGCCGCGCGCGACGCGGTGCCGGGCGATCCGGCGCTGTCATCGATCCTGTTCGGAGCTGTGGTAGCTACCCGGACCGGCCGCGCGGCCTTGTGGACCGCGCGGCGCTCGTGAACGGGACCGCCATGCGCTTCTCTGCCCTCGTCGTCGGTTTGTGCCTGACCTCCTTCCCGATCGGTGCGGCACTGGCACAACCGGCCCCGAAGCCCGCGCCCACGACCGCGCCGGATCCGGCCCTGCTGAAGGTTGCCCGGGAGACCGTCGCGCAGATGCAGGGTGATCGCGCCGCGACGCTCGGCTCGATGGCGGCCCCCATGATCGGCATGATGCAGCAGATCGGGATCAAGGAGCCCGACAAGGCGCAGGTGCTGGTGCAGGAGGTCGTCATGCCGACGCTCACGGCGCACTACGACGAGCTGCTCGACATCCAGGCGCGCGGTTTCGCCACCGTGCTGAACAAGGACGAGTTGCAGGCCATCGCCGCCTTCTACGCGACCCCCGCCGGGAAGCGCCTCGCGGCGGCCCAGCCGCAGCTCGCTCAGATCCAGCTCGCGGGCATGCAGCAATGGATCCAGTCGGTGATGCCCGAGATGCAGGGCAAGCTGACGACGGCCATCCAGGCCCACGGCTGGGCGCCGGGCGGATCGGCGAAGCCGCGTTGAGCCTCCCCGGGCCGCGACGCCTTCCGAGCGGAGCGGCGCCCTGCTTCGAAGGCGTCGATAGGCCGGACACGATGCGGGGCGCCGGGACAGCGTGCCCGGACGCTCGGTCAGCGCGGCGGGCCTGAACGGTCAGCCGATGGCCCAGAACAGCGGCAGCGCGCCCGCGAGGAACAGGGCCGAGGAGACGAGCACGGCGAGGCGCTCGCGATGGTGCAGGACGAAGGCGTGCGGGCTGGCGAACATGGCTGGGTCGGATCGGTGGTGAGGGCATCACGCTCGCTCCTGAACCTTGACGGATCGAGGGCGCTTCGCGCTGTCCACAGGTGATGGCCGATCTCTGTCGCTGCCGCGCCACATCCTTTTGGATGTGCTCGGGCGCACCTCCCGGACGGCTCTTCTGGCATATTGAATTCAGCAGGCCGTCTTTCCCCCCTCGGCGGCCCGATCCAGCGGCGCAGCGACCCCACGGGTCGCTGCGCCGTTGTCGTTGTGGCTCGGGCGCGGCGCGAGCGCCCCGGCCCGGTGCCGCGCTGGGACGCCTCGGCCGCGGCGATGCGCGATTGGCGAGGGATTCGGATCGGG
Source organism: Methylobacterium sp. yr668 (assembly GCF_900116245.1). NCBI lineage: Bacteria > Pseudomonadati > Pseudomonadota > Alphaproteobacteria > Hyphomicrobiales > Methylobacteriaceae > Methylobacterium > Methylobacterium sp. yr668. The sequence goes on from NZ_FOZY01000019.1 coordinate 26,462, forward strand.
AACCGCGACACCGTGAAGGTCCGGATCGGACCGGTGGTCGCCCGCCGTCAGGGCCCGATGCGCCGCACGGGCGGCGCATCCTCCCGGGTCTCCTGCGCTGAGGGCGTCCAGAGGATGGACCGGTCGACGGCGCGGATGTCGCGATGGCCGCACAGGGCCATCGTCATGTCGAGTTCCGTGCGGATGATCTCCAGGGAGCGGGCGACGCCGGCCTGCCCGTAGGCGCCGAGCCCGTAGAGGAAGGCGCGGCCGATGAACACGCCCTTCGCGCCCAGGGCGACGGCCTTCAGCACGTCCTGGCCCGAGCGGATCCCGCCGTCCATCAGCACCTCGACGCGCCGGCCGACCGCGTCCGCGATTCCGGGAAGCGCGGCGATGGACGAGGGGGCGCCGTCGAGCTGCCGCCCGCCATGGTTCGAGACGATGAGCGCGTCGGCCCCGGTCGCGGTCGCCCTCTCGGCGTCCTCGACGTCCAGGATGCCCTTCAGGATCAGGGGACCCTGCCACCGGTCGCGGATCCGCCGCACGTCGTCCCAGTCCAGGCGCGGGTCGAACTGGTCCGCCGTCCAGGCCGAGATGGAGCGGGTATCCCGCACGCCGTCCACGTGCCCCACGATGTTGCGGAAGGTCCGGCGCTGCGTGCGCAGCATGGACCAGCACCAGCGGGGCTTGGTCAGGAGATCGAGAACCGTGCCCGGCGTCAGCCGCGGCGGGGCCGACAGGCCGTTGCGGATGTCCTTGTGGCGCTGCCCGAGGATCTGGAGGTCCAGCGTCAGGACCAGGGCCGAGCAGCCTGCCGCCTTCGCGCGGTCGATGAGGCGATCGTTGAAGCTGCGGTCGCGCATGAAGTAGAGCTGAAACCAGAACGGCTTGCTGACGTTCTCCGCGACGTCCTCGATGCTGCAGATGCTCATCGTCGACAGCGTGAACGGCACCCCCGCCGCCTCCGCCGCCCGTGCCGCCAGGATCTCGCCGTCGGCGTGCTGCATGCCCGTGAGCCCCGTCGGCGCCAGGGCGACGGGCATCGCGACGGCCTGACCGGCCATCGTCGTGGCGAGGGTACGGTCGGTCATGTCGACCGCGACGCGCTGGCGGAGCTTGATGCCGGCGAACTCGGCCTCGTTCGCGCGGTAGGTCGACTCCGTCCACGAACCGGAATCGCAGTAATCGTAGAACATCCGCGGCACCCGCCGCTTGGCGACCCGCCGCAGATCCTCGACCGTCGTGATGATGGGCGCCATGGGAGGTTCGGCCTCGCGACTGGATGACGGGGCCGGTCGCGGTTGAGGCGGGCTCGCGCCCGCTCGTACGCCGCGCGCTTCAGGCCGCGATGCCCCGTGCTGGAAGCTCGACGGTGCAACGGTTCGCTGGAAAACGGAAGCGCCTCCTCGCCGAATGCGCCGGTCGCGTCAGGCCTCTCCCGCGCGTACACCGATCCTATAGCGCCTGTTGCGCTCGCCCGCGCCGCAGAGGAACGCCGGATCTCTGCCTGATAGTACACATTCCGGATCGCGCCTGTTCGGATCTTCGCGTTCCGAGCGCGCGTCAGGACAGAGTGTATGCGAGCGGTATCTCGCCGTCATCGTCTTCGCCTTCGCCGCACCGCAGCGAAAGCGGTCGAGTGACGATCCGAGAGCTTCTTCTCATCGAAGCTGAGCGTCGAAGGTTTGCAGGATAGACATCGGCGCGCGGAATAGGGACCATCGTCGCCAACGCCGGGCCTGAGCATCGGCGGTGGGACGGATACGCCAATGAGGACGACGCGCCGCGTTTTCTTGACGGGGGCCGCATCCGCAGTCGCGGGCGGCCTGGCGCCGGGGGTGATCCGCTCGGCCTGCGCTCAGGGCGCCGGGTCGACCGTCCGGATCGGCATGGTGCTCCCGGTGACGGGGCCCGGCGCGGATGCCGGCCGCTACGCGCTCGCCGGGGCCAAGATCGCCCTGGAGACGGTCAACAAGGCCGGCGGCGTGCTCGGCAAGCCCCTGGAGATCGTCACGGAGGACGATCAGACCACCAATCCCGGCGCGGTCTTCGCCTTCTCGAAACTGGCGTCGCAGGGCGACCTCGTCGGGTTCCTCGGCTCGATCCGCTCGACCCAGAACCACGCGATGGCGCCCGACATCCTGAAGACGGGGAAACCCGTCTGTTTCGGCGGCACCGACCCGGTCCTGACGCAGCTCGGCAATCCCTGGCTGTTCCGCTTCCGCCCCAACGACACCTTCTCGGCCCGGGTGATCGCCGAGCACGGCGTCAACGGGCTGGGCAAGAAGAAGTGGGCGATCATCCACTCCACCGACGCCTTCGGCACCAGCGGCGCCAAGGCGCTGACCGAGAGCCTCGCCAAGGGCGGTGCCACGGTCGCCCTCGACCAGGGCTACACCAACCAGAGCCAGGACTTCACGCCGGTCGTGCTGGCGATCCGTCAGTCGGGCGCCGACGTGATCGGCTCGTACTTCACCTTCGAGAACGACATCGGCATCTTCGCCCGGCAGCTGCGCCAGCTCGGCGTCACCGCGCCCTGGGTCGGCTCGCCCTCGATCACCAACGTCACCGCCCTGAAGCTCGCCGGGCCGTCCCTCTACGGCACCTACGGCGTGGCCGACTACGCCGAGGAGTCGGGCGACGCCGCGCGCGCCTACGGCAAGGCCTACCGCGCCGCGATGAAGATCGCGCCCGACAACCAGTCCTCCTGGACCTTCGACGCGGTCACGGTGCTGGCCAAGGCGATCAACGCGGCGGGCAAGACCGACCCGCAGGCGGTCCGCGAGGCGATCCTGGCGGTGCGCGGCCACGAGGGCGCCGAGGGAACCTACAACTTCGACAAGAACGGCGACGGCCTGCACGGCTACAACGTCGTGCGCAACGACAAGGGCAACATCGTCTTCGACCGGCGGATCGACTTCTACCAAGGGTGAGCCGGCCGACGTGTTCGGGGTGCGTGAACGACATCCGGAGAAGGAGGCGAGAGTGCGGACCGCATGGACCTGATCCTGCAGCTCCTCTTCACCGGGATCGGCATCGGCTCCGTCTACGCCCTGGTGGCGCTCGGCTTCGTGCTGATCTTCCGCGCCACCAACGTGGTGAACTTCGCGCAGGGCGAGTTCTCGATGGTGGCGGCCTTCCTGATGGTGGTCTTCGCCGTCGACCTCCAGTGGCCCTACTGGCTCTCCCTCCTCCTGACGCTCGGCGGGATGGCGCTGCTCGGCGCCCTGTTCAATCTCGGCGTCTACTACCCTCTGCGGCACCGCAGCTACCTGCCGGTGATCATCTCGACCATCGGCGCCTCGATCTTCCTGGCGAACACGACGCTCGCCCTCTACGGGCCGCAGCCCCAGGTGCTCCCGCCCGTCTTCGAGACGCAAGGGTTCCTGCTCGGGCCGGTCTTTCTCGACAGCCAGTACCTGCTGATCATCGCGGTGACGGCGGCCCTGGTGGCGTTCCAGTACTGGTTCTTCGAGCACACTCTGGTCGGCAAGAAGCTTCAGGCGACGTCCCAGGACAAAGAGATGGCCGCCCTCCTGGGCATCCCGGTGGCCGGCATGATCATGCTGACCTTCGTGTACAGCGCGGTGCTCGGCGGCATCGCCGGCATCCTGGTGGCGCCGGTGCTGTTCGTGTCGATCCAGATGGGGGCCACGATCGCCCTCAAGGCCTTCGCGGCGACGATCATCGGCGGCTTCGGCGACGTCACCGGGGCGATCATCGGCGGCCTCGCGCTCGGCATCATCGAGACCTTCGGGGCGGCCTACATCTCGGTCCCCTACAAGGACGCCTTCGCGTTCCTGGTGCTGGTGGTGTTCCTGGTCGTGCGCCCGCAGGGCCTGTTCGGCGAGCGCGTGGCGGAGAAGGCATGAGCGGTCGCCCCTCCACCGTCGCCGGCCCGGCCGCAGCGGCTCCCGCGCCCCCGCCCCGCCGCCTGCCCCTCGGGAGCCTCGCCTACGCGGTCCTGGCCGCCGCCCTGGTGACGCTGGCCGCCACGACGCCGCTCAGCGGCTACGCCCTTAACATCCTGATGCAGGCGGCGACCTACGCCATCGCGGTGATCGGCCTCACCGTGGTGCTCGGCCTGTGCGGGCAGATCAACCTCGCCCAGGCCGCCTTCTTCGGGATCGGTGCCTACGCGGTCGGGCTCGGAACGGTCGACGGGGGCCTGAACTTCTGGATCTGCCTGCTCACCGGCCTCGGTCTCGCGGTCGTGCTGGGCGCCGCGCTCGGCGCCTCCACGCTGCGGCTCGGCGGCCACTACCTCGCCATGGTGACGATCTCGTTCCAGCAGATCCTCACCCTGGTCCTCACCAACTGGATCCCGGTCACGCACGGGCCCGACGGCGTGCCGAACATCCGCCGCCCGGTCCTGTTCGCGGACGGGCAGAGCTACCTCGCCCTGTGCGTGCTGGTGCTGGCCGTCGTCGGCTGGCTCGTCTGGCACATGCCGCGGACGCGGCTCGGGCGCGCCATGCGGGCGGTGCGCGACAACGAGCTCGCGGCGGGGGTCTCGGGCATCGACATCTACCGCACCAAGGTCGCGGCCTTCGCCCTCGGGGCGCTGCTGGCGGGGCTCGGCGGCGGGCTGTTCGCCGGCAGCTTCACCTATATCAGCCCGGACCAGTTCGCCTTCGCCGAGTCGATCGTCTTCCTGACGATGGCGCTGCTCGGCGGCGTCGGCTCGCCGGTGGGCGCCGTGATCGGCACGGCCCTGCTGATCCTGATCCCGGAATGGCTCCGCTTCCTCAAGGAGATCCCCGGGCTCTACCTCGCGATCTACGGGCTCGCGGTGATCCTGATCGTGGTGTTCATGCCCGACGGGATCTGGGGCTTCCTCGGCGACCAGGTCCGGCGCCTGCGCCGCGCCCGCCCGATCCCGCCGCCCGCCGCCGAACTGATTCTGAGCCAGGGCGAGGCGTCCGCCGCGCCGATGCTGGAGGTGTCGGACCTGTCCAAGCACTTCGGCGGCCTCAAGGCCGTGGACGCGGTGAGCTTCACGGTGGCGCGGGGCGGCATCCACGCGCTGATCGGCCCGAACGGGTCCGGCAAGACCACGACGCTGAACGTCCTGTCCGGCCTCTACAGCCCCACGGGGGGCACCGTGCGGCTGGCGGGGCAGGACGTCACGCGCCTGTCCCCGCACCGGCGGGCGGCGGCCGGGATCGGCCGCACCTTCCAGAACATCCGCCTGTTCCGCTCCATGAGCGCCCTGGAGAACGTCGTCATCGGCGCCGAGCGCCCCAACAACCCGCTCGGCGCGCGCGACCGGGCGGGGCTAGAGACCCGCGCCCGGGCGGCTCTGGCCTTCGTGGGGCTGGAGGGGCGGGCGCAGGAGCCGATCTCCGGCTTCTCGTACGGCCACCAGCGCCTGATCGAGATCGCGCGGGCGCTGGCCGGCAACCCCGTGCTGCTGCTCCTCGACGAGCCCGCCGCGGGGCTCAATTCCAGCGAGAAGAATGCCCTCACGGTGCTCCTGCGCCGGATGGCCGCCAAGGGCCTGACCATCCTGATCATCGACCACGACATGACGCTGGTGAGCGACGTGGCGAGCCACATCACCGTGCTGAACTTCGGCCGCCGCATCGCCGACGGCGTCACGGCGACCGTGCTGCGCGAGCCGGCGGTGATCCAGGCCTATCTCGGCGAGGACGCCGCCGCCGGTCCGGCGGCGAGCCTCAAGACCGACCTCGCCCCGGCCTGACCCCAGCGATGACGACGCCCGCCACGCCACTCCTCGAGATCCGCGACCTGGTCGTCCGCTACGGCGAGATCGAGGCGGTGCGCGGCCTGTCCTTCTCGGTCGGAGCCGGGGAGGTGGTGACGCTGCTGGGGTCCAACGGCGCCGGCAAGTCGACGACCCTCAAGGCGATCTCCGGGCTGGTGCGGCCCGCCGCCGGCACGATCCTGCTGGAGGGGCGGCCGCTGGAGGGCCTGAAGCCCGAGGCGATCGTGCGGCTCGGCGTCGCCCACGTCCCGGAGGGGCGCCGGGTCTTCCCGGGGCTCACGGTGCGCGAGAACATCATGCTGGGCGCGTCCAACCGCGCCGGCCTCGGCAAGCGGGCGCTGCGCGACGAGGTCGAGGCGATGTTCGACCTCTTCCCGGACATCCGCCGGTTCGGCGACGCCCTGGGCTGGACGCTGTCGGGCGGCCAGCTCCAGATGGTGGCCCTCGCGCGCGGCCTGATGGCCAAGCCCCGCATCCTGCTCCTCGACGAGCCCTCGCTCGGCTTGGCCCCCGTGATCGTCCAGGCGGTGTTCGCGATCATCGCCGAGGTGCGGCGCCGCGGGACCACCGTGCTGCTGGTGGAGCAGAACGCCCGGATGGGGCTCTCGGTCGCCGATCGGGGCTACGTGCTGGAGACGGGCCGGCTCGTCCTGCAGGGCGCCCCCGACGCCCTCTGGGCCAACGACGAGATCCGGTCGGCCTATCTCGGCGGACGGACGAGGCCCGAACTCGCGGGCTGACCGCACCGGGCCTCGTCGGCGACTTCGTCGCTCGCGCGGTGCAGCGCGCGCAACCACCGCCGGACGGAATGGCGTCCGCGACGCGGCGGTCCGGCAGCGGTCGGACGCGCCTCGGCCCGCGAGCCCGCCAGCGTCACGACCGGCGCGTCTCCGCGGCCCCCGGCGGTACCGTCGCGACCGTGAGGCCCGAGACCGCCGACTGTCCGGCGGCCTCGGGCCGATAAGCCTACGCGCTCTGGGTGGCGGGCGCGCGCGCGGGCAGCACCCAGTTGGGCCTGATGAAGTGGCAGGTATATCCGTCGGGACGCCGTTCCAGGTAGTCCTGATGCTCCGGCTCGGCCTCCCAGAACGGGCCGGCCGGCGCCACTTCGGTCACGACCTTGCCCGGCCACAGGCCGGAAGCGTCGACGTCGGCGATGGTCTCCTCGGCGACGCGGCGCTGGCCCTCGTCGGTGTAGAAGATGGCCGAACGATAGCTCGGGCCCCTGTCGTTGCCCTGGCGGTTCGGCGTCGTCGGGTCGTGGATCTGAAAGAAGAATTCCAGCATGCGCCGGAAACTCGTCCGCGCCGGGTCGTAGATGATCTCGATGGCCTCGGCATGGGTGCCGTGGTTGCGGTAGGTCGCGTTCGGCACGTCGCCGCCCGTGTAGCCGACGCGGGTCGACACGACGCCCTCCTGGCGCCGGATGAGGTCCTGCATGCCCCAGAAGCAACCACCGGCCAGCACCGCCCTCTCGGTTTCCATCGTCGCTCCTCCTGAGCCGTTCCACTGATCGCGCAGATATAGGGATCCCGAGGCGCTTCGCGCTGCGGCCTCGTAGCTTGCCATGCCTGCGATGCCTGCACGAGCACGCGCGGGGTTCCGAGAAGACGTTCGCTGCCGGGCGAACGTCTCCGAAGCGGTCTGTCAGCTCCGCACGAGCGGCTTGTTGACCTTGAAATTCTTCCGTGCCGGTTCGGCCTTGCGGGGATCCGGCTTGTCGGCGAGGAGCCGCTTCACGCGCTCGTTGAAGTCCTCGGGCGTGACGCCCTGCGCTTTGCCGGTCTTGAGTTCGCGTGCCATCTCGGCCTCCGCTTCGTGGCCCAGAGCACGGAATTGCGCGGAGGGATCGCACGCATATGGGCACGCGGCGGCCGCGGCGCCACCGATGTCCGGCCAGGATCGCTGCGTGCACGCGATGGACCGGCGGGCCGGGATGGGTTACGGTGGCTGCGAGGTTGATGACCGGTTCGTAATAACGCTTCAGGACCCGGGGGCGGTACCCGGCGCCTCCACCAGAAGCATCTTGCCCCGGATACCGCGCGGGGACGAGGGCGAGCGTCCGGCGTTGCGGATCGCGCGCTGCCAGGGTGCTTCTGCTGGGGGTGAAACAGGTTCGACTGGGCGGTAAAGGGATCGCGAGTTCTGCCCTGCCTCGGCAGGGTAAGATGCGGCTTTCGGTAAGGACTCGACCGGCTCGGCGCGGGCAACCCTCGTTCCGGGCACCTGACCAAAACTCTAAATGCCAACGACAACGTCGGCATGGAGATGCGCCTCGCGGCGTAATCTTCCGGGGCGTGGGTACGCCTAGCAACAGAACCCGAGGCTTCGGCCTCGGGACCCGCCTTTATCGTCTGCCCGTTGTTCAGTTCGGGGTCGCGTCCGGGCAGATCGGAGACTTGCTTGAACGAGCCCGAACAGGGCAGCGCGGAGGCCGTCTACATCTCGGCCATGGTCGGCGAGATGATGCGGCGCGTCCTGGAGGACGCTCTCGCCGAACTCGCGAGAACCCGTGGTGCGGCCTTCCTGGAAATCTTCGTGGCGCGCGAGCTGGCTCGCTGCGCCGACCTGTTCCGCGAGCGGCCCGGCGACACGCCGGAGACGACGGACATGTTGCGGGCCTGGTTCGCCATGGAGGGCGGTGAGGCGCTGCGCGCCGTGGTCGATCGCGCCAGCGTCGAGGCGGCGCGCGACTGAGGCACTCCGTGGATGTGCCTGCCGCCGGGCGCGGGCCCTTCCAGGCGGTCCGCGCACGGCGACAGTCCCCGGCGAACTGCTCGCCATCTTCCTGGGCTAAGCTCCGTCTCGGGAATGTTGAGACCGCGTTCCCGGCCGAGGACAAGGGAATCGGGGCGACAGGTCTTCAGGTTCTTTCTCGCCGGGGAGGAGCAGGGAAGAGTGGAACCGCCGCGGCGAGGGGCCCGCGCACTTCGCCCGGGAATGCCGGTGCGACCGCCGGTCAAACCAGCCGAGCGCGGCAGGCCTTCCGTCATCCCTGATCTTGTACCCGCCGCACCGTCGATCAGCGAGAACCCGATCTGCCTCCGCGGCCACGGAGCGCCCGCGCGCCTCGGCGACGGACAGGCTGCAACCTACACATCTGTCGCCGAGAAGCTGGCGCTCGCGCTCATCACGAGCTTGCCCGCTTCGTCGTAGGCTTGAGCGGTGAACGCGTTCACCTCGGTGCGATAGCCCTCATCGCGCAGGATGTCGGTCAGCAGCCGGCGAAGGGTGTCGCGCAGCGCGTCCCGACCGGAAAGTTGCACGCCTTCGTCGTCCTTGACCGTGATGTGATCGGATGTGACGATGAAATATCGCGGCATCGGGCTCTCCGCCGACTGGACATGGCAGCGCGCATCACGCGGTCACCGGCCGCCGAGCCCACAATCGTCTACGCTCGCACAAACGCGGCGCGCGGGCACTCACTTGGATCAATCGCCGCGGCGCGGAACGACCGGCTCTCTCGGTGAAGAGATCGTTCGCTCCGGAGCGCCCTGTCCGCCGTGCCGGATTGACGGGAACCGTCATCCGAGGCGGCAGTTCTGTGCCGGTACCGACCTGTACAGCCCGCACCGGTCGCGGCGCGCGTGAGTTCCGTCAGGCTGTAGCCAAAATCATCCGTCCGCGATCGGAATTATAGTTCGCTAATCGAGTTGCCTAGTGCCGATACAAAACATATAGTGCCGCGTCGGCGGGGGAGCCAATGCCTGAAATGGCCGGTATCGGTGTCGCGCGCGCCCGCGTCGACCGACGGACTTGGTCCGTTCACGGAGCGGCCAAACGCAACTCGGCCATCATCCAGGCCGGTCTCGCCCGGATCGTCGAGGACGAGATCCTGCCGCGTCTGGCGCTCGCGCATCGGGCGGATCCGCCGTCGCCCGCGTCGACGACGCGATCACCGACGCCTGAGCGCGTCGCCTCTCTCGCTCAAGCGCTGATGGAGGGCGAACCGCACGCCGAGTGGGTGCGCGCGCTCCTGGAAGAGGGCTTGTCGCTGGATGCCCTGCTGCTCGACCTGTTCGCACCCGCGGCGCGGTATCTGGGCGAGCTCTGGGAAGACGATGCCGCCGACTTCCTCGACGTGGCGCTCGCGCTCGGTCGCCTCCAGAACCTGACCCGCGCCCTGTGTGCGGATCTGGAGGGCGTGGACGTGACGGCGAACGGTCGCCGCGTCCTGCTGATGCCTTGTCCCGGTGAGACCCATCTCTTCAGCCTCGCGCTCGTGGCGAGCTTCTTCCGCGAGGCGGGGTGGGACGTGGTCCTGACCAACGGAGCGGACGAGGACCCCGCCAGCTTGGTCCGCGCCGAACAGTTCGATCTGGTCGGCATCTCGCTGTCCTGCGACATCCTCCTGCCGGTGATGGCGGTGTCCGTGGCGAAACTGCGCGCCGCGTCGTGCAACCCGGACCTGCGCGTCATCGTCGGCGGGCCGCTCTTCGTGCGGGAGCCTGCCAGCGCCCGTGTCGTCGGCGCGGACGCCGTCGCCGCGGACGCGCAATCGGCCGTCCGGATCGCGGAGGCCACCCTCGCGCGATGACGCCGTGCGGCCAGACGCCGGATTCGGCGACTCGCTGCTGCGCGGATCCCTTCTCATCCGGACGGTGTTAGACGTGTCGCGGTAGAGAGGCAGAGATCCAGAATTTGCACGAGTTCGACGAGCAATTGGCGCGTGAATTCGTCCGCGGCCTCGTACAGTCGGCCGTCGCGCGCGGTCTCGATCCGGCCATCCGGCTCGATCAGTTCCGGGCGTTGCAGCAAGCGGTCGTCGCTCTATCGCGAGACGCTGACGTGGTTCGAACCAGCGAGCAGATCATCCGGGCGATCGACTGCGCTCTCCAGGAACTGACCGCGGTGAGATCGTAGTCTGATCGGACGGTTTCCGCGGCGACGCGCGGGCCAGGGCCGGTCGCGAGCGACCAGCGATGCCGCGTCCGACGGTCCGTTTCGGCACCCGTCCCTCGGGCCCGCGGTGACGGTTCGTTGCGGACACCCGGCAAGTGCCCTATCGGCCGCGGTGATGCCCGACCGATCCCTCCGTGCCGTCTGGTCCGACAGCCTCATGGCCGAGGTCGGCGCCCGCCTTCCCCTCTTCGACGACCTGTCCCCGGACACGATCCGGCGTCTGTCGGCCGAGGGCTTCGGGCGCGGCCTGCTGACGGCGTCCCTGCGCGCCCGCCTGCGGAAGGCCGGCTTCCCGGATCTCGGTCATCTGGCCCAGTCTTCTCCGGTCGCGATCGCCGCGATCAGGAAGTTCGGTCCCATCCGCGTCGAGCGCGTCCGGCACTTCATCCTCGACGTGCTGGCGCGCTGGCTCCCGGGCGCGCGGGAGATGCACACACCCGAGGCCACGCGGGAGCGGCGGCTCGGCCGGCTGCGCGGGCTGCCGGCCGGATGCCTGCCCCTCGCGGCGGGTCAGATCGCAGCGCTCCGCCTCGCGGACGCCTCCTGTACGGACATCGCCACGTGTTCGCGTCTCGGGCTCCTCCGGACAGGCGCCGTGACATCCGGTGACGTGGACCACGTCGTCGCCACGCTCACCCACCTCGCTCGGGCGTCCGATCCGGTGCCTCCGCGTCCCCTGGAGGAGGCCGGGGCGGCACCGTCGTGCGACGCCGCGAGCGCGGCGGCCCGCCGCGCCGCCCTGCTGGCGGAGCAGGATCGTGAATGGGACGAGGCCGCACCGATCGCGCGCCGGCCTCAAACCTGACGACCCGTCCGGATCCGGAATCGATTTCTCGCGGCGAGACCTAGCAGGGCCGCGCCCTGCCGCGGTTCGATCCGACGCGGCGCTGTTCCTGTCCTCGAGGCAGTTCCGCGCATCCTCGAAGACGTCGCGATCGGCCCCTCGGATTGGAGTCGTCACCGGCAACCCTTGCGCCGCCGTATCTGCGCACCATCTACAGACCATCCAACCGGATGGCGTATGGATGGTTCACATGGCCGACAAGGTGCACGATCTGCAACCCAGGCTGCCGGACAGCGAGAAGATCACGCTCAACCTCGGTTTCGTCGACCTCGGCCATATCGACCTGATGGTGCGCGACGGCTTCTACGCCAACCGTGCCGATTTCATCCGCACCGCCGTGCGCAATCAGATCGAGCGCCAGGGCGAGGCCGTCAGGCAATCGGTCAGCCGGAAGCAGCTCAGCCTGGGCCTGACGCACTACACGAAGCAGGCGCTCGAGGCGGCGCGCGACGCGGGCGCGCCGCTGCACATCCAGGTGCTCGGGCTGGCCAGCATCGCCCTCGACGTCACGCCCGAACTGGCGCGCGCCGCCATCGCCTCGGTCGAGGTGCTCGGCGCCTTCCAGGCCAGTCCCGCGGTCAAGGCGGCGCTCGCCGACCGGACGAGCTGACGGCTCCACCTCTCCCCGCCGCCGCGCCCGCTTCCCGCTCAGCCAGGACCCGTCCGATGGATCACGCCACGAAGACCGCCTTCACGCGCTTCGCGTTCCCGAAGGTCGACCCGGCCCGTGCCGCCCGCGCCGCGGAGGCGATGGCCAGGCTTCAGGAGCGTCAGGCCGCAGCCTTCAGGCTGTGGTCGGGGGCGGCCCGGAGCGCCACCGAGACGGGTGCGCCGAGCGCGGACGCGGCCGACATCCTCGACATGGTCGCGCCCTCCGCTCCCGGCGAAGCCTGGGTCGCGCCGGAGACGGCCGGAGAACGTCCGGGCCGCCATCCCCACGCCGGATCCGCGGGCGACATCGCCGGCACCGTGATGCGCACCGTCCAGGAGGCGCTGGCGAAGGCCGGCATCGGCACGGATCGCGACGGGCGGGACGGCGCGACGCCGGCCGCGCCCCGGCTTCCGGAGGGGGCACGCTTCGAGGCCCGCACGTTCACCGGCGCGGCCGGGACCCGAAACTACAAGGTCTACGTACCGAGCGGCTACACCGGCCAGGCCCTGCCCGTCGTGGTGATGCTGCACGGCTGCACGCAGAACCCGGACGACTTCGCCGCAGGCACGCGGATGAACGCGGTCGCGGAGGCGCGCAGCGTCCTGGTGGTCTATCCGGAGCAGCCGCGCTCGGCCAACATGCAGCGGTGCTGGAACTGGTACGAGCCCGGTGACCAGCAGCGGGAGGGCGGCGAGCCCGCCCTGATCGCCGGCATCGTCCGGCAGGTGATCGCGGAGTTCTCGGCCGATGACAGGCGGGTCTACGCGGCGGGCCTGTCGGCGGGCGGGGCTGCCGCCGCGATCCTGGCGATGACCCACCCCGACCTGTTCGCGGCGATCGGCGTCCATTCCGGCCTGGCCTGCGGCTCCGCGCGGGACGTGCCCTCGGCCTTCGCGGCCATGAAGGGGGACGGCGCGCGCGCGACGGGACAACGCCACGCCGTGCCGCTGATCGTGTTCCACGGCGACCGCGACCGCACGGTGCACGCGGCCAACGGCGATCGCGTGGCCGCTCAGGGGCCGTCGGACCCGGAACTCCGCACAGCGGTGACCCGGGGCCGGACACCGGACGGGGTGGACTACACCCGCACCGTCCGTTCGGACGCGTCCGGCCGCGCCATCGTGGAGCAGTGGGTTCTGCACGGAGCCGGGCACGCGTGGTCGGGCGGCAGCCCGGCCGGCTCGTTCACCGACCCGCGCGGACCGGACGCGAGCCAGGAGATGATCCGCTTCTTCCTGGAGCACGCGCGCGCGGCCGGTGCCCGATCCTGAGCGCTGACGGCCCGTCGGGCGCATCGGCCCGGCCGACTCACGGGACCGACCGTCTTCGATCGCAACCGGTCGGCGCGCTCGCGCCCGTCCCGATCATCCAACGGGCGCTGGGCGCATGTCTCGAGCGGGCCCGCCGCGTCGCGCGCCGGGCGCGACGCCCGTCCGGTCAGGGCTATCTTTGTCGGCCGTGAGAGCGCAGAGTGTTGCCATCACCGGATCGGTTGATCCAGGCTCCGGTGGCTGAGGGTCCATGCCCCCGCCTGCAACGGACAGGCGCGCGTGGCAGACCTCATCACGTTTCCCGCCAAGCCGCGCTCACGACACGCGCGCCGCGCCTATCAGGTCCACCGGCTCGCCCCGACCGGTGGCGTGCTCACGACTTGCGTCATCACAGCGCGCAACGACGGCGACGCCAGGCGGCAGGCAGCGGGTCTGATCGCGGGGCATCATGCCGAACTCTGGGCAAGCGACCGCCTCGTTGCCGTCTTCGGCCTGTTCGAGACCCCGGTCGCGACCGCGATCCGGTTGCTTCCAGACCAGCCGACGCCCGAACGGTGAGGACGACGTCGTCGGGGCTGTCACCGTATCCAGGAGCGAGATCATGGCAGCGGAACAGAAGCGCGGAAATCGCGAAGCCAAGAAGCCGAAGAAGTCTGTGCCCAAGACCAACGCGTCGGCGCCCTCCGTCAAGGGCTCCGTCGCGGTGGCCACGAAGCCGCCCCGGAAGGTCTGACGCGATGCTCGCGCGTCACGGCCAAGCCGCGTGGTAGAGCCCGGCCAACCCCGGCCGTGCCCGGTGATGCGAAAGCTGACCAGGTTGGTCGTCCGTATGGCGCAGCGACCCGGCCTCCTCGAGAGCGGGCGGCTGATCGATCAGCTCACGGATCTGGAAACCGAGGGCCTGGCCCGGAATATTTCGTGGCGCTCCATCGAGACGATCAGGGCCACTCGATTGAAGCTGCGCGTCGAGGGCCTGATGCCGACGTCGTCTCTGCCGCTCGCTCCCTGATGGATGTGCGCATGACTGATCGTGAGACGTGCTTGGAGGCTCTGGGAGCGCTCATCGTCCGGGCGGACCCGGCCGATCTCGCGGCCGCCCAAGATATCCTGCTGCGACTCGTCCTGCGTGAGGACGGTGCGGAGCGACGCGCGGCGGCCCTCGACGGGCTCCGTGCCGAACTCGCGTGCGCGACGCGGGCGGGCTCCCGCTCGCGCGAGCAGGAAGCCTTTCACACGGTCCTCCTCGCGATGATCGAGCGGACCCGCGACATGGCCGGTGCCACGACGGCGTGACGCGCCGCCGCTGGCCGAGCGACCGCGGGAGCGCGACCCGGTCCTCCGAGGCACGAATGTCCCGCGCCTCCCGTCAGATGCCGATGCTCGCCGCCCCGGCGGCGGCCGCCTGCGGAACGGTGGCGCCGTTCCGCAACGCCATCGCTATGGCGATCGACATGGTGTCGATGGCGAGCGCGCGATCCTGCCCGTAATCGTAGGAGCTGTTTCTCCCGGAACTCAGCCGCGCGTAGTAGGCGTCGGGGAATTCCCGATCGATCCGCGTTCTGAGGAGCTGAGCTGCCGCGGCGTAGTTGGCTTCGAAATCCCGGCCCTTGCTCGCCGATGCCCCCTCGAAGGTCCCGGCTTCCTTTCGCTTGGCGATCGCATCGGACCTGCGCTCCTGCGCGCTGCCAAGAAAAAACTGGATCGTTCTGGAGATCAGCCACCGGACGATGGTCATCGGAATCTCCTGAGCGGGCGGCGAATGCGTGCCCGTGCGGACACATAGCACATCGCGTCGCGCCCTGATCTTAAAAATACGACTTCGGAGACAATTAGGAGCCCCGGCCTACCGCCGCGGTATGCCGGGACGGGGGCCGGACGCCGCGCACCCACCGAGTCGTCGCGCGTCCCGGCACCCGGCCGTGCCCGCACAGCCGACGGTCACGGCGGAGAGATCTGCGGACCCGGATGCACCAGGGTCGTGTCGTGTTCGGTCGCCTGCCACACGGGCCAGGAGCCCTCGCGCACGAACATGGCGAACGCCTCGATCACGTGCGGCCGGTCGAAGGCGTGCACGCCCTCGACTGCACGCCCGACGATGCAGACCGCATCTGCCACATCGGCCGCGGGCGAGCGGATATCCAGTGAGAACATCACGCCCGATCGATCGGGCCTGAGCGCGTCGGGCAGGACGTCGATCTTGCGCCAGAGGCAGTACCACCGGGCACAGGCCTCTGGGCGCTCGCTGTAGATCCCGCAGCCCGTTCCGGTGTTGTGCCGGCACACGATCCCTGCCGGCTTGTCGAGGGCAGGGATCGCCAGAGCACGGCAGCACACCGTGCAGGAACCGCATGACCGGCCGGGGACGGTGCGCTCGGGAACGCGCGGGGCATCCCGGCTCGGGACGCCGCGGGCTCGTGCTTCGCTTGCGATCGGTCTGTCCTCGATTGCCGTCGTGCGGCGGCGATGGTGCTGATCTCGGAGAGGCGAGGGGGCTGCGCAACCGTCGGTCGCTGCACAGCCCGCGGAGCCGCATCGCCCTCATACCGTGTCGGCGGCCGCTGTTCACGTCCCCCGTCCGGGATGCCGCTCCGCGATCGGGCCGGACCGAGAGGGCGGCGGGTGCTGCGCGCCAGGAACGGCGTCTTCCCGGCGCGTGCCGGGCGCTTCGACGACGGGCCGTGCCAAGCGGCGTCCGATCCCGCAGGCGGGTGGCTCAGGCGGCCGGGCGCCGCGCGTGCCGCCACGCCGCGATCGCGCTCCGTCTCGCCTCGAAAGCCGTGCGCAACCGCGTGCCCGGTGCGCCCTGACGCTCCGCGCCGAAGCCGTGGAGCAGGACCGCATCGGGTCCGAAGACGCGACGCATCTCGGCGCGCCAGAGGCGGTCCGCGACGGCGAGCGTCGTCTCGGTTTCCGCGAAGCGTTCGATGTTCATGGCAGACGTCCTCCGCTCACCGCCGCCTGCCACAACGCGCTGTCCTGCCCGGAGGTCCAACGCGGCCGTGACCCCGGTCGGGGCCGCAGATCGGCTCGGGGAATCGGCGCGGCTGGAAGACCTCGTGGGTTACGAGGGTCGCACTTCGGCTTCTCCGCGCGATCCCGCGGTGTGGCCGGGCCAGGGGGCCGTCGTGTCAGAGCGCCCGCGCGAGGCCCGCTTCCAGATCGAGTGCGCTGGCGGTCTGCTGAGAGAGGCGGACGCCCGTCGGCTCGACCTCCGCATCGGCTTTCACCGCGCGGCGCACGATGGCCAGCGCCTCGTCCTCCGAGGTGGTAATCGCGGCGTAGAACATGACCAATCGGCCCGACAGCTCCGCGTCGTCGGGCCGCGTCACCTTGAGGATGAAGGCCGTCTGATTGGGTTCGATCATCGCCGCATCGGCCGGGTGGATGTCCTTCGTCGTCGTCATGGATCGCAAAGGCCTCGATCTCGGTCCATCCGGAGGCCTTCCGCCGGGCCGTTGCACTATGGCGGATGCGCGTCACGGGACGTCGCGTCGTCCCCCGCGCGCCCGAGACGGTTCAGGCGGGCGTGAGTTCGCCTTCCCGCACGGCGCGCTCGCCGCTCGCGGACTTGATGCGGTAAGTCGGCTCGCCGGAACGATCGTCCGGCGTCAGGCGGACCACCTCGAAGAGGCCGTCGACGGTGCTCTTACTGCCAGCGTAGCTGATCCCCAGCTGCCGGACATGCTGGCCGATCTTGAACTTGTGAGACATGGGTCGTCCTCCGGAGTGATGGCGCGCGCGGGCTGGGTTCGACCTAGCGGCGTGCTAGCGACGTGCACGCGCCTTGCGGGCCGCGAATCGCGCGTCGCGTGCCGCCTTCTGTTCGGCGGCGCGGGCAACCTGCTGCTCCGCCTTCTCGGCGGCCAGACGGTCTGACTCGGCCTCGGCGCGGGCCTGCGCGGCCTGGACCTCAGCCTCACGCTCGATCTCGGCGGCCAGACGAACGGCTTCCCGTTCGGTCGCCCGCAGGTCCCGGGCCTGGACGACCGCGCGCCGCGCGGCTTGCCGCGCGAGGACGACCGGATCATCGGCCGCCGGGCGTGCCCGGAACCGGGCCAGTGTGGCCTGCCGCGCTCTGGCCGTCTCCGCGAGACGATCGACGAGGTGATCGGTTTTCAAAGGCTTCACGAACTCTCCGTGGGCGCACCGGACGTCAGCCCCCGGTGGCGAGACATGGATGAAGCCGCTCCGCGGTAGGAACGGCTTCGAAGCGCGTCACGAGTGGACGCGTGAGACTCAGGCCGCCTGAAGGCTGCCGGCCGACTGCTTGCCGGTCCTCCGGTCGGTCTCCATCTCGTAGGAGACCTTCTGGCCCTCGTTCAGGCCTTGCATGCCGGCGCGCTCGACGGCCGAGATGTGGACGAACACGTCCTTGCCGCCGTCATCCGGCTGGATGAAGCCGAAGCCCTTGGTGTCGTTGAACCATTTAACGGTGCCGATGGTCATAGGTATTCCATGTCAGTGAAGGCAAATAGATAGGGCGGGCGCATGGATCACACGCGCCCGGTCGCCGGATGTCGAAAATGGGAGAGATGCAGAACGCTCGCCCTGTTGAGGCGATACGGCCGGATACCTGGCCAAAAATCGATTTCGTATCTGTACGCCATCGACGTGTCGATGACAAGTACATTGAGAAATTGCGAGTTTCACGCCGATTTGTGCGGCGATTATTTATCCTGAAACTTCGCGTGGCGTTTCCCGTGAACGGCTCGGACGAAGCGGCTTGCCGGTTCCCGTGCGGTCCCGCGTTCGGCCGCCCGATCTCCGGCAGTGTCGACGGCCGGTCGCGCGTGATGAGGAGGGCCGCGCCAGCGGGGCGGACAAGCGGCGGCAATGTCGGCTCCGACCCGTGATGCCGTCCGCGCCACGGCGCGGATGCGGCGACGTGAACACCTGGCCGCGGGGCGTCACGGCTCTCTCTACACGCGCACGCAATCCACGGTTCGCGCGCAGTCTCTCGGAGCCGGCGCGCCGTCAGATCCGGAAGCGCGCTACGATGACCCAGGATCTGCCGGACTTTCCCCCGGAGGCGTTCGCCAAGCACGACCGCGATCCCGATCCCGCCTTCTACGCGCAACCGCGCTTCGTGACCCATATCGATGCCGCCGCGGTGGCGGCGGTCACCGACCTCTACAGGGCGATCGTGCCGGCGGGCGGCGACGTCCTCGACCTGATGTCGAGCTGGGTCAGCCACCTGCCGGACGAGGTCGCGTATGCCAGCGTCACCGGTCACGGCCTGAACGCCGCCGAACTCGCCGCCAACCCGCGCCTGACCCGGCATTTCGTGCAGGACCTCAACGCCGAGCCGCGCCTGCCGCTCGACACGGCCTGCGTCGACGCCGCGCTGATCTGCGTCTCGGTCCAGTATCTCCAGCGCCCCGTCTCCGTCCTGTCCGAGGTCGCGCGCGTGCTGCGCCCCGGTGCCCCGGCGGTGATCAGCTTCTCGAACCGCTGCTTCCCGACCAAGGCGGTGGCCATCTGGAGTGCCCTCGACGGTGGGGGACATGCCCAGCTCGTCGGCCTGTACCTCCAGCGCGCCGGCTTCGCCCGCGTCGAGCGGCGCGTCCTCAAGCCCTCGGGAGGTCCCGGCGACCCCGTGACGGCGGTGGTCGGCTGGACCGCCGCGGCCTGATCGGTCCGGATTCGGCCGTCACCGGGACCGCGCCCGGTCTCTCAGGCCGGCGCGCGCGCCGGGAACCAGTTGCCGTGGAAGCCCGGGGGGATCCGGTGCCCGAGGCGGATCCGGGCGAGGGGAGGGGCGTCGAACGCCCGCGCGTCGAGGACGGTGAAGTCGGTCACGTCGCCGGCGGTGTCGATCACGAGCCCGACGAGCCAGCCCTCGTCCTCATCGGCCCCGGTCCGCGCCGGCACGAAGACGAACTCCCCCGGGACGTGACCGGGACCGAAGTCGTGCATGTGGCGCGCGCCCGTCTCGAGGTCGTGCTTGTAGAGCTGCGTCGCACCGGCGAGCTGCGTGTTGCCGTCGGCCGGCACGCTGACCGTGTAGACGTAGCGGTGGCGCTGCCCGAGGCGCCGCTCATCGATGCGGGGGAATTCCTGCGCCGCCGCGTCGATCACGCGCCGCTCGACCCGACCCGTCGACGGGTCGATGATCCAGCGCTCGAGCCGGCCCGGCGCGTCGAGCCCGCCGCCGGCCGAGGCGAACACCGTCCCGTAGGCGACGACATCGAGGATCACCCGCCCGTCCGCGTCGTCGTAGGCGTTGGCGGTGTGGAACACGAAGCAGGGCTCGACGGCGCACCAGACGATGTCGGCGCCGTCGCCCTGACGCGGGAGGAGGCCGACACGGGCCCCGTGGCCGGGGTTCCAGCGGAACGGGAAGCGGTACCCGGCGAGCAGGGCCCGGAACGAGAACGTGACCGGCAGGTCCAGCACGATCACGAAGCGCGCCGTGATCGCGCAATCGTGGATGCAGGGGCCGTGCGCGACCGCGACCGGCACATCGCGCACGACCCGCCCGCTCGGGGCGAGGACGACGTGGCGCACGCTGTCCCAGACGCGGCCGTCGTACGCGACGGCGTGCGTCTCGCCGGTCAGCGGGTCGCGGTGCGGGTGCCCGCTGAAGGAGCCGGCCAGCGTCCCGTCGAACGGGTTGTAGCGCTGCGCCTCCAGGGTGGGCGAGAGTTCGACCGGGAAGCTGCCGGCCTCCACCACCGCGAAGATCCGGTCGCCGATCGCGACGACGTTGGTGTTGACGGTGTCGTTGCCGCCCCGCCGCGGCCCGGGCGCCGCGGGCCGCTCGAGCGCCGCGGCGGCCGTGCGCGAGCCGATCCAGCGGTTGCGATACCACAGCGCCCTGCCGCCCTCGAGCGCGAGACCGTGCACCATGCCGTCGCCGAGGAACCAGTCGTGGCCCCGCGTCGCCGCGCGGACGGGGTTCGCCCCCATCTTGAGATAGAGGCCGTCGAGGCCGGGCGGGATCGTCCCGGTGACCGGCAGGTTCTCCAGCGTCAGCTCCGCGCGCATCGGCGCGTGGACACCGACGACGAAGGGATTCGCCGCCCCGGGCAGCCGCAGCCGGTTGCAGGCCGCCACCAGGCCGACGCCGAACTCGGCGGCCGCGCGGAAGGCCGACTGGACTCGATTCGGCATCGGCAGCGCTTCCAGGATGGGGCGGCGGGCAGGAGCGACATCGACGCGAGGCCGTCCGGATCCTCGCCACCGGAGGCCGCCGCACGCGCTTCACGGCGCAGTATAGCCGAAAGCGGTGAGGCGGCGTGCTGCCGGATGCCGCTGCGACCGGAGGCGGCGCGCGTGACGCATGCGGGTGGTCTCGCGACGGTCCGCCTCCGCGCGGTGATCCAGGGTCGCGGACGTTGCCGGCGCGCCTGTTCCCGACCCGAGGCCGGCTCTCGCGATGTCCGCTCCGCGTCGTTCCGACCTGCCGGCCCGCGGGATCGGGCCCATGGCCGTGCCTTGCCGCGACCCGCGATGAATCGGCATCGTCCGAGGGGCCGGTCTCGCTGCGCGCTGGATCGAACAGCGGCCGGGTGACGTTCCTCATGGCCTACATCGCCCAGACAGGAGGAACGCTCATGCGAATTCGCTATCTGCTGCCGCTCGTCGGCTTGCTCGCGCTCACGGCCTGCAAGGACGAGAAGAAGGCCGAGACCCCCCCGCCGCCTCCGCCTCCCGCCGGCACGGCGCCGGCGAACCCTGCGCCTCCGGCCACGACGACGAACCCGGCTCCCGCCAACAAGCCGTAGCCGAGGCGCCTCGAAGGTGGCGGGCCCTGTGACGCATTCCAGGCCCACAGGGCCCGCCCATCGCGACCGGGGCCGACGCCGCTGCCGCCGGCGATGCCGCCGGTCTGGGCGCGCAGCCGAAGCGAAGCTCCGCGACGGGGACGGGGCAGTTCCGTTCCGCACCGCGATCCGGCGCAGCGTCAGCACCGCCTGCTCCGCGCTCGTCTTCCGACCGCGCCGCATGTCCGGCTCCCTCGGTCGAAGCCGATCCTCTCGCTCGCACCGGCCAGGACGGGTCCAAGTCGGTCGGGTCCAGGTCGGTCGGGTCCAAGTCGGTCGGGTTCAGGTCGGCCGGGTCGAGCGGGCCGATCGGGTCAGGGCGGCTCCGGTCAGAGCGAGGCGAGGGCGACACCGCCCAGGGCCGTGAGCGCGACGACGATCCACGGCGCCACCCGACCGACCGTCAGCAGCACGAACGCCAGCACGGCCACGGCGAAATCGCGCGGGTTGCCGACCGCGCTGCTCCAGACGGGATCGTAGAGCGCGGAACCGAGGATTCCGACCACCGCCGCGTTGGTCCCGCGCATCGCAGCCTGGGCCAGCGGACGCGTCCGGAACGCGTCCCAGTAGGGCAGCGTGCCGTAGACCAGGAGCACGCCCGGCAGGAAGATCGCGACCAACGCGATGGCCGCGCCGACCACGCCGTGGGGCGACGGCCCCGCGACCGCGCCGAGGTAGGCCGCGAACGTGAACAGCGGGCCGGGCACGGCCTGGGCGGCGCCGTACCCGGCGAGGAAGGTGCCGGGGCCGACCCAGCCCGGCGCGACCACCTCGGCCTGCAGCAGCGGCAGCACCACGTGGCCGCCGCCGAACACCAGGGAGCCGGAGCGGTAGAAGGCGTCGAACAGCGCCAGGCCCTGGGATGGCAGGCCGGCGACGAGCAGATGGGGCACGACGAGGAGCAGGGCGAAGGCGACCAGCGCCGCGGCGCCGGCCCGCCGGGACACTGGGACCGCGAGGTGCCCCGCCTGCGCCTGCGGTGCCGCCCGGCAGAGGACGAGCCCGGCGAGGGCACCGAGGGCGATGGCGCCGAGCTGCCCGACCGAGCCCGCGACGAACACTGTGAGGAACAGGGCCGCCACCGCGATGCCGGCGCGCGGCCGGTCCGGTGCCAGGGAGCGGGCCATCCCCCAGACCGCCTGCGCGACGACCGCCACGGCGACGAGCTTGAGACCGTGGATCACGCCGTCGGCGACCGGACCCGACAGGGCCGCGGCGCCGTAGGCGAAGGCCAAGAGCAGCAGGGCCGAGGGCAGCGTGAACCCCGCCCAGGCGGCGAGCCCGCCCAGGAGGCCGCCGCCGCGGAGCACGCCGAGCGAGAACCCGACCTGGCTGGAGGCGGGCCCGGGCAGGAACTGACACAGCGCCACCAGGTCGGCATAGCCGCGCTCGTCCAGCCACCGGCGCCGGGTGACCAGCTCGTCGCGGAAGTAGCCCAGGTGCGCGATGGGGCCGCCGAACGCGGTCAATCCGAGCTTGAGGAAGGCGCGGAAGACCTCTCCCACGGAACCGGGCGCGCGTGCGGACGCGGACTCGGGCCGCCCGGGCTCAGCGGACGATGAGGCGTCGGTCATGGGCGGCCTGGGTCCGGGCGTGTCGCGAAGGGGCGGGCGTGGCTGGCGTCCAACGACCGGCCCCGGGCACCTCGGGGTCGAGCCGCGTCCGGATGCCGTCCGGGAAGAACACCGCCGGGCGTATTACCAAGCTTACCACCTGGCCTACCAGCAGGCGCACCAGGATGACCCAACCGGTTTCCGCGGTTCGCGGGCGGCCGTGCCGGGAGCGCGTCCGTCACGTCCTCGCGAACAGGCGGAGCGGCGCTGGGGCGCTCGCGGGACTGATCCGCTCCGCTCGTGGCGGGCGAGGCCGGGCGCGGGACGAACGGCGCAGGATACCATCCCGGCCGGGCGGGATGGCACCGGACGAGTCTCGGCCTGCGATGGGCGCGAAACTGGGCAAACCTCGGGCCTTGACCTTCCAACGGTGGGAAGCCCCATCTCGTTCGGACGCCGTCGGGAGGAGAGCCACATGGTCCGCTTCGAGGTCGGGAAGACGGGGCGCGGCGGCTGCGCCGGGTCCGTGACCCGCGCCGTGCAGGCCGTCGCGCCCGGCGCCCGGATCGAGGTCGACATAGAGGTCGACCTGGCGACGAAGCGCGTCACCGCGGCCTTCTTCCCGGCCGAGCCCGTGCTCGCGGCGGCCCCAGGGGACGCCGCAGCGACCGGAATCGCACGTCGGCATCCACGTCCCGGCCGCGGACATGGTCCCGCCGCCAGAACCGGTGTAATCCCGTACCCATGAGCCCGGACCGGCAGATCCTGCGCCTGATGGCGGCGATGATCCTCGCGATCATCGCCTACGTCGCGCCGTCCGCCGCCCAGGCCCACGAGGGCCATGCCCACCACGGCCACCGCGCGGCCGCGGCGCAGCCGAGGGCGGTCGCCCCGGTCGCCGCGTCCGTACCGGTGACGCCCGCCGCCCGGTCGGCGGCGCCGGCATGGTCCAAGGTCGCCCGCGCCACCGTCGCGGCGGCGCGCGTCGAGCCGACCGAGGACGGGTGCTGTCGTCCGGGCCGCGAGACCCGCTGCTGCGGGACGATGGCCTGCTGCGCCACCGGCGTCCTCGGGGGGCCCCCTGGCCTGTCGCCGGACCTGTTCGGCGCCGTCACGCTGGTCCCGGGCGACGTCGCCGGCCGCACCGGCCTCGGCCCCGAGGCCCTGCCCGAGCCCCCACGAACCCGCGCGTGAGATGAGGCGCGCCCGAGGCGCGCGACGCCCGAGGTGCGCCCGCCCGTGGCCGCGCCCGGCATCCCCATCGCGAGGATACCGTTTCCATGTCGACCCGTCTTGCCGCCGCCCTCGGCGCGGTGGCGCTGCTCGCCGCCGTCCCGGCGGGGCCCGCCCGCGCCCACGAGGGCCACGACCACGGCGCCGCCCAGCCCCCCGTCTCGAAGACCATCGCCCCGCGCGGCGAGGCCTTCTCCGACGCCTTCGAGCTGGTCGCCATCCCGCGCGACGGCACCCTGACCCTGTTCCTCGACCGCTTCCGGACGAACGAGCCGGTGACCGGCGCGACGATCGAGGTCGAGACCCCCGAGGGCCCGAGGACCGCCAGCGCCACGCCCGGGGGCGGCTACACGCTGCCGGCCCCGTGGCTGTCGAGGCACAGCCGGCACGACCTCGTCGCGACGGTCACCGCCGGCGACGCGGTCGACGTGCTGCCGGTCACGGTGACCGTGCCGGCCGATGCCGGCGCCGCAATTCCCGCCGAGCCGGCCGCGGCACGGGCGGCGCTCGCGCGCGTCTCGGAGGTCGCCCGCGGCGTCCGCCAGCGCCTCGGCGCCGGGGACCCGATCCTGGTCGGCGCGGTCGCCGTCGCCTTCCTGCTCGGCGTCCTCGTCACCGCCCTCGCGCGGGGCCGCCGCGGCGTCCCGACGGCGGCGCTGATCGCCGTCGGCATCACCCTCGTTCTGGGCACCGCCGCCTTCGCGCACGGCGACGACGACCGCGAAGCCCCCCCCGTGCAGGGGGCCGCGCTGACCGGGACGCGCCCGGCCGCGCCGTCCGCGTCGGATCTCGCGCAGCGCCTGCCCGACGGATCCGTCTTCGTGCCGAAGCCCACCCAGCGCCTGCTCGCCCTGCGCACGACGGTGACCGAGCGGGACAGCTTCCACCGCTCGGTCGAGCTGCCCGGCCGCATCATCCCGGACCCGAACGCCAGCGGCGTCGTGCAGTCCTCGGTCGGCGGTCGCCTGTCGCCTCCGCCCTCGGGACTGTTCCCGCGCCTCGGCACGCGGGTGCGCAAGGGCGAGGTCCTGGCCACGGTCACACCGCCGATCCAGGCCGTCGACGTCTCCGACATGCGCCAGACGCAAGGGGATCTCGACCAGCAGATCTCCATCGTCGAGCGCCGGGTCGACCGCTACAGGCGGCTCGCCCTGACCGGCGCCGTGGCCCAGACCCAGCTCGACGACGCCCTGGCCGAGCTCAAGGGCCTGCAGGACCGACGGACGGCCCTCGACAGGATCAGGCGTGAGCCGGAACCGCTCGTCGCGCCGGTCGACGGCGTCGTCGCGCAGGCCGCGGCGGTGGCCGGTCAGATGGCCACCCCCGGGCAGATGGTCTTCCAGGTCGTCGACCCGGGCCGCCTCTGGGTCGAGGCTCTGAGCTTCGACGCCCTCGCGGCGGCGCAGGACGCCACGGCACGGCTCGCCGACGGCCGGACCCTCAAGCTCGCCTACCAGGGTTCGGGCCTCGCCGACCGCAACCAGGCCATTCCGGTGCAGTTCGCCGTCCAGGGCGACGCCTCGGGCCTGCGGGTCGGGCAGTTCGTCACCGTGCTCGCCGGGACCGACACCGAGCAGGCCGGGCTGGCGCTGCCGCGCGCGGCGGTCGTGCGCGCGGGGAACGGGCAGGACGTCGTCTACGAGCACACCACCGCCGAGCGCTTCGAGGCACGGCCGGTCCGCGTCGAGCCCCTCGACGGCGGCCGGGTGCTGGTGGCGGAGGGGGTCGGGCCCGGCACGCGGGTCGTGACGCAGGGCGCCGAACTCCTCGACCAGGTCCGCTGAGGAATCCGCCGATGTTCACCGTCCTCGTCGGACAATCGGTCCGCAACCGCCTGCTCGTCCTCGCGCTCGCCGCGGTGCTCGTGCTCTACGGCGCCTTTACCGCCACCAAGCTGCCCGTCGACGTCTTCCCCGACCTCAACAAGCCCACCGTCACCATCATGACGGAGGCCGAGGGCTACGCGCCCCAGGAGGTCGAGCAGCTCGTCACCTACCCCATCGAGACCCGGATGAACGGTCTGCCGGGCGTCACCCGGGTGCGCTCGGTCTCGGGCGTGGGGCTGTCCATTACCTACGTCGAGTTCGACTGGGGCACGGACATCTACCGGAACCGGCAGCAGGTCGCGGAGCGCCTCGCCCTGGTGCAGGACCAGCTGCCCCGGGGCGTGACCCCGGTCATGGGCCCGATCTCCTCGATCATGGGCCAGATCCTGCTGGTGGCGGTCACGGGCGACACCGCGACCCCCATGCAGGTGCGCGAGGTCGCCGACTTCACGATCCGGCCGCGGCTGCTGACCATCCCGGGCGTCGCGCAGGTCATCCCCATCGGCGGCGAGGTGCGCCAGTTCCGGGTCAGCCCGAACCCGGCCGCCATGCGCGCGCTCGCCGTCACGAACGCGCAGCTCGAGGCGGCGCTCGCCCGGTTCGGCACCAATGCCGGCGGCGGATTCACCGACCAGAACGCGCGCGAGTACCTGATCCGGAACATCGGCCGGACCATGAGCCTCGACGACCTGCGCAGCCTGGTGGTCGCGACGATCAACGACGCGCCCGTCCACCTGAGGCAGGTCGCCGAGGTCTCGTTCGCCGCGAAGGTGAAGCGTGGCGACGCCGGCTACATGGCGCGACCCGCGGTCATCGTCTCGGTCGAGAAGCAGCCGGACGTCGACACGGTGCGGCTCACCCGCAGCATCGAGACCGCCCTGAAGGAGATGGGCCCGACCCTGCCGTCCGGCATCAGGGCCGACCGAGTCCTGTTCCGCCAGGCCGATTTCATCGAGACCTCGATCCGCAACGTCGCGCGCGTCCTCGTCGAGGCCGTGCTGGTGGTGGCGGTGGTGCTGTTCGCCTTCCTGCTGAACGTGCGGACGACGGCCATCTCGCTGCTGGCCATCCCGGTCTCGGTGCTGACGACCGCGGCGGTGTTCCACCTGTTCGGGCTGTCCATCAACACGATGACGCTCGGGGGGCTGGCCATCGCCATCGGCGAGCTCGTCGACGACGCGGTGGTGGACGTGGAGAACATCTACCGACGGCTCGGCGACAACCGGCGGGCGGCCAACCCGAGAGGCGTGCTCCAGGTGGTGGTGGAGGCCTCGAACGAGGTCCGCTCGGGCATCGTCTACGCGACGCTCATCATCATCCTCGTGTTCGTGCCGCTCTTCGCCCTGTCGGGCATCGAGGGACGCCTCTTCGCCCCGCTGGGCGAGGCCTACATCATCTCCATCCTGGCGAGCCTGCTCACCTCCATCACTCTGACCCCGGCGCTGGCGTCCCTACTGCTGCCCGGCCTGAAGACGCTGGAGGAGCACGACAGCCGTCTCCTGAAGCGGCTCAAACGCGGCAACGCCGCCCTGCTGCGGGTCGCATTCCGGCACCAGGGCCTGCTCGTCGGCACGGTCGCGGTCGCGGTGGTCGCCGCCGGCGTGGCGGCCTGGACCCTGCCGCGGGCCTTCCTGCCGCCGTTCAACGAGGGCTCGTTCACGGTCAACATGACCTTCAACCCGGGCATCTCGCTCGCCGAGAGCAACCGGGTCGGGCTGATCGCCGAGAAGCTGCTGCTCGACATCCCGGGCGTGAGGACGGTGGGCCGCCGCACCGGCCGGGCCGAACTCGACGAGCACGCCGAGGGCGTCCATGCCTCCGAGATCGAGGTGGCCCTCGACGCGGGTGCCGAGCGCCCGAAGGAGGCGCTGGTCGCCGACATCCGCGGACGCCTCGCGGCCCTGCCGGTCGCCGTCAACGTCGGCCAGCCGATCTCGCACCGGCTCGACCACATGCTCTCGGGCGTGCGCGCCGAGATCGCGCTCAAGGTGTACGGGGAGGATCTCGACGCCCTGCGGCGGGTCGCGAACGCCCTGCGCGACCGGATGGCGGCGATCCCCGGCCTCGCCGACCTGCAGGTGGAGCGCCAGGTCCGCATCCCGCAGCTCGAGGTCCGCGTCGACTACACGCGGGCGGCCCTCTACGGGGTGCAGCCCGCGGCCGTGATCGAGCAGATCAGCCGCCTCTCGAACGGGCGCGTGGTCTCGACGGTGGTCGACGGCGTGCGCCGCTTCGACGTGGTGCTGCGCCTGTCCGAGGACCGCCGGACCACCGCGGGCCTGGGCGACCTCCTTCTGGAGACGCCCTCGGGCTGGGTGCCGGCGCGCCAGGTGGCCGACATCCGCGAGACGGACGGGCCGAACCAGATCCTGCGCGAGAACGCCCGGCGCCGCATCGTGGTGCAGGCCAACACCGACGGCGGGCGCGACATGGCCACCGTCGTGGCGGCCATCCGCGAGGCGGTGGCGAAGGAGCCGCTGCCACCGGGCTTCTTCACCAGCCTGGAGGGGACCTTCCAGGCGCAGGAGGAGGCCAGCCGGACCATCGCGGTGCTCTCCGCGGTGTCCCTGGCGCTCGTCTTCGCCATCCTGTTCAGCCGCTACAGGTCGGCGGCGCTCGCCCTGATCATCATGGGCAACGTGCCTCTGGCGCTGATCGGCTCGGTGGTCGCCCTGTGGCTGACCGGGCAGCCGCTGTCGGTGGCGTCGATGATCGGCTTCATCACGCTGACCGGCATCACAGCGCGCAACGGCATCCTGAAGATCAGCCACTACCTGAACCTGTCGCTGCACGAGGGCGTGCCGTTCGGGCCCGACCTCGTGGTGCGCGGCAGCCTGGAGCGGCTCACCCCGGTGCTGATGACGGCGCTCGCCGCCGGCGTCGCGCTGGTGCCGCTGCTCTACGACCCGGCGAGCCCGGGCAAGGAGATCCTGCACCCGGTGGCGGTGACGATCTTCGGCGGCCTCGTCAGCGCGACGCTGCTCGACACCGTCCTGACCCCCGTCCTGTTCCTGCGCTTCGGCCGCGCGCCCCTGGAGCGGCTGCGCGCCCTCCACGCCGACACGCCGGCCCACCCATCCCCGGACGGCGCGCGCCCGCGCCCGGCCGAGGCCTACTGACCCGCACAACCCAACTGACCCGCATAACCCAACTGACCCGCATAACCCAGGAGAACCGGGATGATCCTACCGAGACTGGCCCTGATCGCTGCCCTCCTCGCCGCGTCCGCCGTCTGCGCCCACGAGACCGCCGGCCAGCACGGCGGCCGTGTGACGGATGCCGGCAGGTTCCACGTCGAGCTCGTCGCCAAGGGCGAGGCCGTCGACGTGTTCCTGTCCGACGAGGGCCAGAAGCCGGTCCCGGCCGCCGGCTTTAAGGGCACCGCCATCCTCGTCGTCGGCGGCAAGCCGACCCGCGTGCCGCTCGAGCCCGCCGACGGCAACCGCATGACCGGCAAGGCCGCGACCGCGCTCGGCGCGAGCCCCAAGGGCGCGGTGCAGCTCACCGGCCCGGACGGCGCGACCGCCAGCGGCAAGTTCAACTGACCCTACCGGGAGAGAACGATCCATGACGCACCTCCGCACCCTTCTCGCCGCCGCCCTGCTGTCGACCGGGCTGGCCGGGGCGGCCCTGGCGCAGGGCATGCACGACCACGGCTCCATGTCCGGCAAGGACATGGGCTCGATGAAGCCGAACCCGAAGGACGACGCCGCGACCAAGGCGTTCAAGGCCGCCGACACGGCGATGATGAAGGACATGGACGTCCCCTATACCGGCGATGCCGACGTCGACTTCCGCAGGCACATGATCCCGCACCACAGGGGCGCGGTCGCCATGGCCAAGGTCGCGCTGACGCACGCCAAGGATCCGGCCACCAAGGCGATGGCGCAGAAGATCATCGACGATCAGGAGAAGGAGATCTCCGACATGGAGGCGTGGCTGAAGCGGCACGGCCAGTAGCCGCCCGCGCCGGGACCGGAGACCGCGGCGGTCCCGGCCCGCCCCGATGGAGGTGCCTCACGCCGCGCCGGAGCGGGGCGAGGCGCCCCCGCGCCTGACGCGGGCGCCGTTCCCGGTCAGGCGCGGGACGGGATGCCCGGTCCCGCCCTGGCGGCGCGACCGGGACCCGGCCGAGCGTCGACCGCCCGCGATCCCGGCCGCTTGACAGCGTGTTCGTTCTGGTCTGTTATTTCTGTCATGACAGAAATAACAGACATGCCGAGTCCCCTGCCGGCCGCGGTCGAGCGCTTCGTGCTGCACTGGGGCGATCTGGGCGGCCAGTGGGGCGTCAACCGCTCGGTCGCGCAGATCCACGCGCTCCTCTACCTCTCCGAGCGCCCTCTCGCCGCCGAGGACATCGCCGGCATGCTCGGCATCGCGCGGTCGAACGTCTCGAATTCCCTGCGCGAGCTGCTCGGCTGGAACCTGATCCGCCGCGTGCCCGTGATGGGCGAGCGCCGCGACCACTTCGCCGCCGAGACCGACCTCTGGGAGATGGTCACGCGCATCGCCGCCGGCCGCAAGGAGCGCGAGATCGATCCCGCTATCGCGGCCCTGCGCGCCTGCGTCGCCGAAGCGGACGCGGACCCGGCGCTCGGGGCGGTCGCCAAGCGGCGCCTGCGCGCGATGCTCGACTTCACCGAGTCGATGGAGCGCTGGTACGGCCAGATGCTCAACGTGCCCCGGGGCACGCTGGCCAAGCTCATCCGGCTGGGCGGCCGGATCGTGAAGTTCCTGCCGGCCAAGGCTGAGTGACGATCCGAGGGTCGTCCTCGGAGAGCCGGACCGATCGAGGGGCCCAGGTGACCGCGATGGGACATGTCCGTCGAGCCGATGCGGGGCCGTCCCGCGCGTTCTCCCCCGCCCGGTCGCTCACCGAGCCGGGCGACCTGCTGGACCTGCGCTTTCGGGCCTTGATCCCGGAACGCGCGTGGGCGAGCCTGTCGCCGGCCGTGCGCCGCCGCTTCGGGAAGCGGCTCGCGCAGGGGGCGAGCGCGGTCTATGTCGGCCACGTCGTCGCGATGGACGTCAGCCGCTTCGGCTGGCTCGTCGCGCAGGCGACGCGGCTGGTCGGCGGCCCGCTGCCTCTGGAACGCCAGACCGGCCGCGCCGGCGTCGTCACCGTCACCGAGGACCCTGATGGCGGCGGTCAGGTCTGGACGCGGCTGTACGCCCGCGCCTCCGGCTTCCCGCAGGTGATCCACTCGGCCAAGCGCTTCGCCGGTCCCACCGGCCTGGAGGAGCATGTCGGCGCCGGCGTCGGCATGAGCCTCACGGTGGCGGTCGAGGACGGGGCGCTGACGTTTCGCAGCCACCGCTACTTCATCGCCTGCCTCGGGCGCCGCCTGCACCTGCCGGGCTGGCTCACCCCCGGCGCGCTCACCGTCACCCACGCCGATGCCGGCGGGGACGCGACGCCGGGCGCCTTCCGCTTCATCCTCGACATCGCCCACCCCTGGTTCGGGCGGCTGATCCACCAGGAAGCGGTCTTCCAGGACGCCGAGCCGGCGGGGCAGGGAGAGGCGGCGTGAGCACGATCCTGGTCTTCGGCGGGTACGGCGGCTTCGGGGCTCGCCTGTCGCGGCGGCTCGCGGAGGCCGGTCATGACGTGGTCGTCGCCGGCCGCCGCCTGGCGCGCGCCGAGGCGTTCTGCGCGGCCCATCCTCCGTGCCGTCCCCTTCAGGCCGACCGCAACGGTGCCGTCGCGCCCCTGCTGGAACGCGTCCGTCCCGACCTCGTGATCGATGCGGCCGGCCCCTTCCAGGGCAGCGGCTACGCTCTGCCCCGGGCCTGTATCGCCGCGGCGATCCCGTACCTCGATCTCGCGGATGGCCGGGCGTTCGTGACCGGCATCGGCCAGCTCGACGCCGCCGCACGCGCGGCCGGCGTCGCGATCCTCTCCGGTGCATCGAGCGTCCCCGCCCTGTCCGGTGCCGTCGCCCGGCGCCTGGCGCAGGGGATGGACGTGGTCACCGCCGTGGAGATCGCGATCAGCGCCTCGAACCGCGCGACCGCCGGGACGTCGGTCGCCGCGGCCATCCTGAGCTACGTGGGCCGGCCGATCCGGCTCTGGCGCGGACAGCGCTGGTCGGCGGCTGTCGGCTGGCAGGCGTTGCGGCGCGAGCGCTTCGCCCTGTCCGACGGCGCGTCCCTCGGCCGCCGCTGGCTGGCCCTGGCGGACGTCCCGGACCTCGATCTCCTGCCCGATCGGCTTCCGGGCCGGCCGGCGGTCAGCTTCAGGGCCGGGACCGAACTCGCGGTGCAGACGATCGGCCTCTGGTGCGCGAGCTGGCCGGTGCGCTGGGGCTGGATCCCCTCCCTGCAGGGGCTCGCGCGCGGGCTTCTCCTGGCGCAGCGGCTGACCGCGCGCTGGGGCTCGGATCGGTCCGGCATGGTCGTCCGGATGTTCGGCACGGCCGCAGGGCGCCGCGTCGAACGGCGCTGGACCCTCCTGGCGGCCGACGGTCATGGCCCGGAGATCCCGGTGCTGCCGGCGGCGATCCTGGCCGAGCGGATCCTGGACGGTGCGATCGCGCCCGGGGCGCGCGACGCCGGGACCGCGCTCGACCTGTCCGATTTCGAGCCGAGCTTCGCGCGCCTGTCGATCCGCCACGACGTGCGGGAGTCGGGACAGGCCGATGCGCTCTACGCGCGCGTCCTGGGTCCGCGCTTCGCCGAACTCGCGCCGCGCGTCGCGGCCCTGCACGGCGTGCTGCGCGAGGCGGGGGCGCACGGCCGCGCCGTCGTGCGACGGGGCCGCCACCCCGTCGCGCGCGGCCTCGCGGCGCTCCTCGGATTGCCGGTCGCGGGCGCGCACGATCTCCACGTCGGCTTCAGCGAGACGCGCGGGGTGGAGCGCTGGACGCGCGCGTTCTCCGGTCGCGGGTTCACGAGCGCGTTCTCCGAAGAGCGCGGCTGCCTCGTGGAGCGGTTCGGTCCGCTCCGCTTCAGGTTCGACCTCGCGCCCGAGAACGGCGGCCTGCGCATGGTGCTGCGCGGCTGGTCCGTCGCGCGGCTGCCCCTGCCGCTGGCGCTCGCACCCCGCACCGCCGCCCGCGAGTGGGAGGAGGCGGGGTTGTTCCGCTTCGACGTCTCGATCGCCCTGCCACGCGTGGGGCTGGTGGTGCATTACCGCGGCTGGCTCGACACGGACGATCGCGCGGGCCGTCGATCCGGCTTCGTCCCGGGCGCAGAGCCGGCCGCGCCGCCTCGGAGCGGACATCCGGCACAGGGCCCATCCCGGCCACCCGGCGGGGATCCCGGGCCGGTAACGGCCCTGCCGATCCCGTCATCGCGCGCCAGCGCCCCGTCCCGCAGCGGGCACGGTCCCGAGCCGCGTCACGGGCGGGTCTGAGCCGAGGCACCGCCATCGGCCGCGCGACCCTTCAGATTCGCGGCCGCCGCGGCATAGCCGCCACCGGCACCGTCGATGAAGTGCATGTGCCCGCTGCCGGGGACCGGAGGGCTGATGCAGGTCAACTGCGCAGCCGCCTGGCGCTGCAGGCCGAAATGGCAGATCCCCTGCGCCTCCGCGCCGGCGAGCTCCGCCTCGAGTCGATCGGCGAAGGCGCGGGTGCAATCCAGCGTCATCCGCAGCGCGTCATCGTACTTGCGGAAATCTGTGTTGCCCACGATCTCGCGCCGCAGAACGGCGGGATCGAACGCGCCGACCCGCGCGCCTGTGCGGTAGATCAGGTATTCCGGTATCGATCGCGCCGCGAGGCGGAACTTGGCCCAGAAGCGGCTCCTGCGAGAGCCCGGCATCGCGCGCAGTTCGAGGTCCAGTCCCGCCCACGGTCCGCGCATTTCCGGTCCCGCGTCCTGCATCGGGCGCGCGACCTCGGCGCTGATCTCGAGCCTCTGCAGGAGCTCCTGCACGAGTTGCCGGAAGGCCGGCGCGTCGCCGCTGTGCTGGGGCACGAGCATGAGCGAGAGCATCAGCTCGTGCCGGGGACGGATCTCCTGCCAGCGGCAGGAGAGGCCGGTCAGGTCCGGCTGGGTGCCGGCCTCGGCCGGTGCGATAGCGTGGTCGCCGGCCTTCATGGCCGCCTCTGCCCAGGGCAGCCCACCTCCGCTGAACATGGCATAGGAAACGTGGGCGCTGGGCGCGTAGCGCGCCACGCGCACGTCGAGCGCGCGATCGCGCACGGCCGAGACCGGCACGAGAGCGGTGCGCAGCTCCAGTTGCAGCGCCTCGCGGACCCAGCTGGCCGTCGCCGCCAGCGCGTCTCTCGCGGCGTCCGCGTCGTCCGGGGCGACGGCGAAACTGGCCCCGTCGCCGCCGAAGACGAAGGGGAATTCGCGCCGGCCGAGTGCGTTGGAGACCGCCGTGATGATGGCTGCGCCGGCCGCATTCACCGCCTTGTAGCGGCCAAGCCCGATCTGCTGCCGAGAGCCGACGACATCGGCCACGCCGAGCCACCAATCCGCGGGCAGGGGCCGGTAGAGGCCTGGATCCATGAGGCTGGAGAAGGCGGTGAACCGGGGCAGGCTGTCGTAGAAATCCGGGGCCGCGCGGCGTGTCGCCGGTTCGCGTTCCTGACCTGCACCCATCGATGTCCCCACCGCCATCGCCCTGCTCCTCGGCGCAGCGCCAGGGCGCCGTGACGCGCCCGGATCGCGTCACCGATACCATCCTCGGTGAGACAACCCTCACCACGCTCACGTGCCGCCCTCAAGCGAGGGCGGCACGTGAGGTCCGAATTCGCGGCCGCTACGAGCTGTCGCTCGATCCGCGGCCGATGCGGCTCGGATCACGAAAGTCGGGCGGCATCCCCGGGACGGATGGGGCTGGGGTCGCCGTCACGGATCCCGTCGTCGGAGCGAGGGGTCGCGGGATGGAGTCGGTCAGCCGGCCGCCGCCGCGCGTGCAGCGGCGGCCGATCGCGTGACGGAAACGCGATCCGTCGAAGATGGTCGCTCAGCTAGCCGCACACGCGCTCATGGCCGAAGAAGACAGGATTGTAGATCGCGCGGCAGTCGCCGAAGTTCGGGCCGAGGAAGGAGCTGTTCGCGGGATAGCCCCAGCTGAACCCGCCGAAGCGCCGACGGAATCCACGGTGGTAGAAATGGCGATGGTGACCGAACCCGCCGTGCCTGAAGCCTCCGTGCCCGAACCCGCGATGGCCGAAGCCTCCGTGATGGCCGAAGCCTCCGTGTCCGAAACCGCCACGGCCAAACCCGCGGGCGTCGGCACTGGCGGCACCACCGGCCAATGTCGCGGCCGCGAGACCCGCCACCATCAACATCTTCGTCGAGATCATCTTCATCGTGCGTCTCCCTGTTGGGGTGAAGGCACTCTGCCGCCGACCGATGGCCGGTCGCTGTGATCCCGGTCACAGAAGCCCGGACGCGGGGCTCGACGCGGGATCCCTCGCGGGGGCTCGGGTGCGGGCTTCGACCGAACCTCGACCGGTCGGGACGACCGCGAACTCGGACGCCGCGGCGGGCAGGCGGCCCGCGCCGTTGGCCGCGCGCGTGCGATCGCTCTACGCGCGCTGCCCCATCACGAGCGTGACCGGCTGGCCCGCGAAAGTCTCGACCGCGGTGAAGGCGCGTGCGCGAAGTTCAGCCTCCATGGCCGCGCCTTCCCACAGATGTCCGCCGCTGCGGGCCAGCCGCAGGGCAGCGAGCGCGGCGGCCGTGGGATCCGCCGGCGGAGCGTAGAGTCCGACCACCAGATACCCCCGCGGCTCGAGCGCAGCCGTGAGCCGATCGAGCGCTGCTCGGGCCGCGTCCCGGGAGAGGAAGGGTGCCGGAAGCCACGTCAGCGAGTAGCCTGCCGAATCGTCGAACCGCGTCACATCCTGCAGACGGAGTTCGATACGGCCGTGAAAGGGGCTCGCCGCCACGTTCGCGCGCGCCAAGGCCAGGGCCGGCTCCCAGATGTCCAGGCCGACGACCCGCAGCGAGGGCCAGCGTGCCGCGGCCTCCAGCGCGATGCCGCCCACGCCGGT
Organism: Methylobacterium sp. yr668; assembly: GCF_900116245.1. Taxonomy (NCBI): domain Bacteria; kingdom Pseudomonadati; phylum Pseudomonadota; class Alphaproteobacteria; order Hyphomicrobiales; family Methylobacteriaceae; genus Methylobacterium; species Methylobacterium sp. yr668. Next base: position 62,175 of record NZ_FOZY01000019.1, read on the forward strand.
GCCGACATCCAGGAAGCGCCCGGTGAGTGCGGCCGCGAGCGACGGGCGCTCGGTCGACAAGGCCGCCAGGCGCCGCACGACGCTGCGCGACGCCTGGCCTTGAGCCTGCAACATCGCGGGATCGCGAACCTGCCAGACCGGCGGCCGCTCCGGGTGATCCAGCAGATCCCGCGCCTCCTCGAGCGCGTGGGTGACGGATGCCAGGAGCGCGGACACCTGCTCGGGTTCGAGCTCACCGAGGCCGCCCGGGATGACGGCGGCGACCACGTCGCGCAGTCGGCGCGCCACCTCGGGATCGACCGCCCTCGCGTCTTCCTTCGCACCTTCCCGCGCGTCTTGCCGCAATCGCAGGGCCGCACCGATCGCGGCCAGCCCTCGCGCCGCGTTTCCCATCGCGCGCAGCGTGTGTTCAACCGTGTCGATAGCCATCCGCGACCGCCGAAGTGATGATCGCCACGACGCGTCGTGGCACCCGAACAGGACGGCCCGGCATCCTCGGAAAGAGGCCGGGCAAGGATCCGCGGTGTCTTTCCCGGCCGTGAACCCGTGGATCATCCGCCCGGGTGCTCCTCGGCAGCGCCTCAGGGGAGCTCAGCGCTTCCGGCCGTCACACGCGGCCTGAACGAACCGCCAGCGACGCGCGGTGCGTCGCGCGGAGCGCCGCGATTCCGGGGACGGGATCGATGTCCCGATCGGCCCGTGCGATGTCCGCGCGACGCCGCGTCCTGAGCGAGCCCTCCGGTCCGCCGATCGTGCTCGCTGCGGCGACGGGCGTTACAGGCCGTTCGCCCGCTTCAGCATCTCGGCGGCCCGTTCGCCGATCACCGCGCACGGCGCCTGGGTGTTGCCGGTGGTCACGCGGGGCAGGATCGAGGCGTCGGCGACCCGCAGGCCGTCGATGCCGTAGACCCGGAGCGCCCCGTCCACGACCGCCAGCGCGTCGCGGCCCATCCGGGCGGTGCAGCTCTGGTGCCAGTAGGTGACGGCGGCATCGCGGATGTAGTTCGCCATCGCCGCGCCGGACAGCGGACCCGGCATGGCCTCGGCGCGCACGTACGGGCGGAACGCCCGCGCGTTGCCGAGGGCGCGGCAGAGATCGACGCAGGCCGCGGCCGCCGTCACGTCGGCCGGGTGGGACAGGAAGTTCGCCTCGATGACCGGCGGCGTCGCCATGTCGGCGCTCCGCAGCCGCAGGCGGCCGCGGCTGGCGGGCTGCGCGAGGCCGGCGAACATCGTCCAGCCGTGGGCCGGAACGCCGCGCGCCGCGGTCTGCTCGCTCGGAACCGGAAACTCGACCTGGCAGAACAGCAGGTCCGGCGCCGAGAGGCCGGGCCGGCTCGTCCAGTACAGGGTCGCCTCGCTGCCGCTGTTCCGCGGCGCGATCGGGTCGGCATATTCCCAGGTGCAGCCGAAGGACACGTGGTCCTGAAGGTTCTGTCCGACGCCGGGCAGGTGCTGCACCGACGGGATGCCGAGCGCCCCGAGCTCGTCCCGGTCGCCGATCCCCGAGAGCATCAGCACCTTGGGTGTGTGGATCGCCCCCATCGACAGGACCGTCTCGGCACGCGCGCCGACCGTCCGGACCGCGCCCGCGTGGACGAACTCGACCCCCGTGGCGCGGCGGCCGTCGAAGGTCACGCGGCGGACGAGCGCGTCCGTGAGGACGGTCAGGTTGGGGCGGTCGAGCCAGGGATGGACGTAGGCGCGGAACAGCGAGACGCGCCGGCCGTCGCGGACCAGCATGTCGGTGATCGCCGCGCCGCCGGGCCCCTCCATCATGCGCCCGTTGGGGTTGTCGAAGGTCGGGATGCCGAGGTCCCGCGCGGCGTCGAGCAGGGCGTGGGCCACGGGGCTGGGATCGGAGGCGGGCTGCACCCAGACCGGACCGCCGCTTCCGCGATGCGCCGGATCGGGGGCGCCGCGCCAGTTCTCGATGCGCCGGTAGATGTCGAGGACGCTCTCGTAGCCCCAGGCCGCGTCGCCGGCCTCGGCGGCGAAGGCGTCCCAGTCGCACCGGTGGCCGCGCGCCCAGACCATCACGTTGACGCTGGAGCCGCCGCCGAGGCCCTTGCCCATCGCCATGGAGAGCGTGCGTCCGTTCAGGTGGGCATTCGGCTCCGCGCGAAAGCCCCAGTCCCGCGCCCCGCCGAGATTGGTCGGCCAGAGGGCGGGATCGAGCACGGCCTCGGCGTCGTCCGAGCCGCCCGCCTCGAGCAGGAGCACCTGCACCTCGGGGTTCTCCGCCAGCCGCCGCGCGACGACCGACCCGGAGGCGCCCGCGCCGCAGACGACGAAGTCGTAGGCCGGTTTCAGGTCGGCGGTCAGCCGGGCCTGGTTCTCCCCCGCCCGCCGCGCGAAATCGGCCCGGTCCAGGGCGTCTGAAGTGCTCATGATCTGGAAGGTCTCACCTGTAGCAGCGGATCGGAATGATCTCGGTCAATCGAGGATCGGGCAGAAAATTCCGACGCTCACGTCTCCGCGCTCCAGCAATCGCCTCGTCGGGATTGCCGGAACATCAGTGGCGCCGCGATCGGGCTGCCGCGCGAAGCGGCGCGCACCCGGCGTTCGACGCGCGGATCGATAACGCAATGCTTCTGTTACAGGTGGATTTCGGCGCGTGACCGCGCGCGTTACATGGGACACGATTTTTCGTCCGCGCCGCCGAGCCGGCGAGCGGGCAGGTCGGATCGGCGGATCGGGCGGCAGGACACGCGAAAGCGGCGAGGCTCGCACCCCGCCGCTCGCGTCAGTCTCGTTGTCCGTTACCGGGTGGCCGCCGGCATCCTGCCGGGTTCACAGGCCCATCAGCACGCCGGCCGAGCCGACGACGGTCATCATGAGGCCGCCCAGGAAGGCGCCGATCATCGCGTAGGAGAAAGCCTTCAGCATCGTGTCCCCCGACCTCAGCAGCGGTTGCCGCCGGCGGTCTGGCCGTACTGCTTGACCGGGAAGTTCTGCTGGTTGGCATTGCCCTCCGCGGCCGAGCTCTGCGGGCAGGTCCAGGGGTCGCGGTCGTAGCGGCCGCCGAACGGGGCGCCGAACGAGCCCGTGGTTTCGACATCGTAGGGCGTGGAGCCAGTCCAGGCAGGACGATCGTAGGCCATGGCGGACGAGATCGGAGCTACGGCGAGCATGAGAGCGGTGACGGTAGCGGCGATACGGGTCTTCATAGGCTAATTCTTGCTCCTTTACGCAGTACAGTCCGAGACTTACGGCCCATTTCATCTTGCGTGACACTGATATGGGGGCGATTGTCTCGGAGCGACGTGCCGCTGCGCACGCGGCGTCCGGGATTAATCGCGCTGGCGGCGCAGCTGTGACCGCGCGATGACCAGGCTGTCCCTGCCGCCGACGTCGCGGCCGCCCGGCAGACTGCGCTCACGAAGGCACGCTCATTGAACCAGACGCGTGCTTCAGGTCTTCCCTCCATGCCGAGGCGATCGATCTCCGCCGAGGCATGGAGGAGCTCTATGCGCATTCTCGTTCTCGCCGCGCTCGCAGGTGTCGGCCTCGGCATCCTGGCTGTCCCCGCCTCGGCCGTTCCCGCGGGCCCCGCGACCGGCCTCTCGTCGCCGTCCGACATGCTCACCGACGTCCGGATGAGGCGCCATCACGTGCGGCGACACTCGATGTCGCGGGTCCAGCGGCGCTATCCGGGTGCGAGCTTCGTCCGGAACAAGACCCCCGGCTCTGCGGGCGGCAGCAGCCGGGGTAACGGCGTTACCGGCAGCTACGCCGCGCCCAGCGGACGGTAGGCCCCCACGCTCGCGCAACGCGGCCCGCCCGGCCGCGGCGGGCTCCGCGCGCGCCATCGCCGTCACCGGATTCCCGCGCGTGGGACCGGGGCGGCAGACTGCGCAGGCGGGATCAACCCCCACGGCCGGCGATCCCGCCGGCTTCCGGTTCGAGCCGGCGCCCTGCGCCCGCGCGGGCGAATGGTGGCGGATGCGTCGGGCTCTCAGCGCGCCAGTCTCGCGGGGAGCACCGTCGGCGCCGGGCTCGACGCGTTCGACGCCGCGAACGACGCGACGAATCCGGCGAGGGAGCGCACATTGTCCGGCTGCCGCGGATCCCGAGCAACCGCGGCTGCCTCGCGTTCCAGTCGAAGGTTACAGGCCTTTGTCGGAAGTCCGATATCCGGCGTGCAGGCGTCGTGGCGGGCGCAGGCTGCGTCGAGGGCGTCGATAGGCGGCAGAGGCGCATTGTTGCCGGGGCCGCAGTAGTTGCCGTGGATGAGGAACTTCGGCCCGCCATTGGCGGCCGGCTGTGCCAGGGACGGCGTGGCCCACGCGGCGGCGAGGCAGACGGGGGCGACGAGGCCTATGACGGTGCGAGTCAACATGGTGGAGACCCTCCAGCACCTGCGCCGCACAAATCCCATCGGCGATGACGGTGCGAGACACGATTAAGCACCACACATCACGGCGCGACGTGCTCCGGAGCACCACCCCTATTTGGATGACGTCCTACCCGCATCGCGGACATCGCGGTCGCTGCGTCACCGCAGCGTCCGCGACATCGCGCGGCATCACGGAGGTCGGGCCCCGCCGCACTTTCCCCCTCTGCCTCCTCTGCCGATCGCGTGTCGGCACCTCTGTCGTGCAGACACGCCTCGCTCGGCGCGAAGAGGCGGGGCATCGGGCTGCCGACTGTGGTAGACATCCCGCATGCTCGCTGGCGATCCAGCGTCTCACGGCCTTCAGGGAGAGTCTCAGTGGCGCGTCCGGACCTCGGCACGAAGCGTATCTGCCCGACGACGGGGAAGAAGTTCTACGATCTCGGTAAGAATCCCGTGATCTCGCCCTACTCGGGCGAGGTCGTGCCGATCGCTGCCGCGACATCGTATTCCAGGGGGAGCGCTCCCGTCGTCGCGCGCAAAGAGGCGCCGAGCGACGAAGAGGACGAGACGGAGGGCCCCGAACTCGTCTCGCTGGACGAGGTCGAGGCCGAGGAGGCCGAGAAGGACACGGACAGCAACGCTGAGGATGACGACGCGCTCGACATCGAGGACGACGGGGAGCAGGTCGACGACGATAACCTCGTCGTCGATGAGGACGATGACGACACCAGCGATCTCGTCGAGGTCAACGACGACGATGACGACCAGTAGGCCCGCACGCCGCCGCCGGTCGTCCGGCGGACAGGCGCGGGTGGCCGCAATCTCAGGCGCTGTTTGATCGGGTGGTGGGGCGGCTCATGAGCAGGGCCGCCCGCACCGCCATGCGGCGCGACGGCTCGTCGGACTCGGTGTCGACCACGATCGCGGGCGCGGAGGGGTGGGCCGCGACGGCCGCCGCGAGATCGAGCACGTGGTCCGGACCGATGGCGTGATCCTGGGTGGTCGGTTCTGCCAGGTAGGCGTCGACGGCGGCGCCGACATCTTCGATGGCGATACGCTCGGCGGTCACCAGATCCCAGAGCGTGGCCTCAACTGACATCCGCGGCGTATCGCACCTCGCGCGAGAGCATGCAACAATGTAACAACGGCTGGCTCGCGGCGCCGGCAGGCCGGCGCGTCCGCGGGATCAGGGCCCGTCGCGCAGGGGACCGATGCAGGCCGCAACCGGGTGGCCGGCCGGCGCGAAGTGATCCAGGAGCCGGTCCCCGGACCACAGCTCGGCCAACAATCCCTCGGCCAGCCTGTCGGCCTGATGCCTGGCCTCCGCGTCGTCGCGGGCTCGGATGAGGACCGTGCCGCGGTCGCTGCCGTCCGCGCCGAACCGGTGCAACCGGTAGGCCGAGCCGGAGCTCGGCGTTTCCCGGGGAAATCGATGAGGTCGGCCATCGCGGGCTCACGGCTCCGTAGGAGGGGGCACGCGTCCCCCAGCCGCCGGAACCTGAAGTCTGGCCGATCCGGCGACGGATCGAGTGTAAGAGGGCCGGGACGCGAAGGATAGAGTGCGAAGGACGCCCGCTCGCTGCCGAGGCAAGGCCGTCAGGGCCGGAACGCGGCCCAATCGATGTTCAGGAAGGGTCAGACCGTCGGGCCGGCGGAGGTCGCGATCCACACCACGTGCCGCGGGCCGCTGCGCCCGTTCGCGTGGGGGCGAACCTCTTCGACGGCGAAACCCGAGCGCTGGAGGCGCGCCTTGAACTTGCGGTCGGGATTGGCCGACCAGACGCCGAGCACGCCGCCCGGCCGCAGCGCCCGCCGCGCCGATTCCAACCCGTGCTTGCCGTAGAGGCGATCGTTCTCCGGGCGCACGAACCCTTCCGGTCCGTTGTCGACATCGAGCAGGATCGCGTCCCAGGCGGCCGGGCCGCACCGGATAAGGTGCTCGACATCGGCTTCGCGCAGATCGACGCGGGCGTCGTCGAGGCAGCCGGCGAAGACGCCCGCGAGCGGTCCGCGCGCCCAAGCCGCGACCGTCGGTACAAGTTCGGCGACCGTGACGCGCGCCTCGGGCTCGAGGTTGCGCAGGGCCGCGCGCAGGGTGAACCCCATTCCGAGGCCGCCGACGAGCACCCGCGCCGCGCCCCGCCCGCGCACCCGGCCGCAAGCGAGGATCGCCAGCGCCTCCTCGGAGGCCCCGCGGGTGCTGTTCATCAGCTCGATCGTGTCGGCGACGATGGAGAACTCGTGGCCCCGCTGCATCAGGTGCAACGGGGTCCCGCCGGGAACGAGGCCGGTGTCGATGTGCATCCAAGATGTCACAGGCGTCCCTCTGTGGGCCGGCGCCATGGATATTCCGGCAAACGGGAAGGATGGGTTATGAGACGCGCTCCTGACCGCGCGTCGCGCCTGCAAGACGCAGGGGCCGCGACGGCGTTCGCCTCGTCCGAGAAGCCGGCATACCCCTCATGGCCAAGCGTACCAAGTCTCTGCCGAAGGTGCAGGGGTTCGTGCTGTTCGACGTCACCTACGCCGACGGCAGCCGCGCCTCGAATCGGCGCGTGCCGGCCGAGATCCTGGGCGGCCTCGACGGCGACGAGCCGGCACGCACTCTCATCACCGAGCAGGAAGAGGAGATCGCCCGCAAGTCGGGGAGGCCGATGCGGGAGATCGAGAGCCTGACGCGGTCTCCTGCCCCGAGTTCGAAGCCCGATCTGTGACGAGCGGCCCCGATACAGGCCACTCGTCGCGCGGTGCTCAGCCAGCCTTCAGGTTGGCGGCGCTCTCCTTGCCGCTGCGGCGGTCCGCCTCGACGTCATAGGAGATCTTCTGACCCTCGTTGAGGGAGCGAAGGCCCGCACGCTCGACGGCCGAGATGTGAACGAACACGTCCTTGCCGCCATCGTCGGGCTGGATGAAACCGTAGCCCTTGGTCTCGTTGAACCACTTCACGGTGCCTGTAGCCATGGCTGTATCCTGGTCGTCACCGGCTCGCCAACGTGGCGGGCCGTGACGCCTGAACGAGCCGCCGCGGCCGCCTGTTCCAAGGGCACTCGCGATCAGGAGCCTCGGTTGAGACCCCCGCGCCCTCATCCGCCGACCTCAGTCCGAACGGTCCTGGGTCAGGCTCTGCCGAGCCGGCCAGCGCGGGCACCGGCCCGCTCCGCGGCGCGATCAGGGTCGCTCCGTGCGGGGCCAGACGCCGCCTTCCGTCACGATGATGTCCATGGGGACGTCGTGCGCCTGCGGGTGGATCGTCGCGAGCCGCGCGAGCTCGAAGCCGACGCCGATGACCCGCGGCTTCGTCGACCTGGACGCGATGGTCCGGTCATAGAAGCCGCCGCCGTATCCCAGGCGGTACCCTGCCCGATCGAAGCCGACGAGCGGCGCGATCAGGACGTCCGGGTCGACAATCTCGCCCTCTGCGGGAACGGGTATGTTCCAGACGCCGCGGATCATGCGCTCGCCCGGCGACCAGACCCGGAACTGGAGCGGGCGCGCCTTCTCGACGACGACCGGAAGCGCCAGTCGCGCCCCGCTTCCGCGCAGCTCCGTCAGGAGGGATCTGGCGTCGAACTCGCCCCTGAAGGGCCAGTAGAGACCGATCGATAGGCCCGATGCCGAAGGTAGAGCGGCTCGGAGACCCTGCTCGATCCGCTCGCTCCGGGCGGCGCGGTCCTGGGCGGAGATGCCGACCCGCCGCGCGATGAGCGCGGCGCGGGTCTCCTTTCGCCATTGCCGCACGCTCGGCCAGTCGGATGCGGCGCTCTCAGGACCGCAGGGTTCGGAAGGCCGAGGCTCCGCCGCCGGGCCGACGAAGTCGGGGCCGAGCTCGTGCATGAAGCAGGGGGGAGAGCTGTACGCGCCGAACGCGGAGTGTTCGGGCGCCGCGGGTTCCGGGGGCGTCTCAGGCCGCTCGGTTGAATGCCCGACCACGATGATCTCCCTCGCGACGGTGGACCCGCACAGTCCTGGGTGACCTCGGCCAAACGCGCGCTCGGCACCTCCGGTTCGGTGAAGCGGATCGCGACGTCCCGCGCCGCCCCGACCCGGCCGACCATCGTCCCTGGCCGGTCTCCGAGCGGCACGATGGCGAATGCCGGCGAGATCCGCCGCCCACCCTCGCGGGTGCCCGGGACGGGCAGGCGCGCGCGTCGACGGCGGTCCGGCGCTTCGACCCGGGGATCCCCGGTCAGCGCGTCACGGGCGCGCCGGCGCTCGGGAAGAACAGCTGCTCGCCGCCGACCTTGTATCCCGCGATCGCCTGCTGGCCCTCCGGTGAGACGAGCCAGTCGATGAAGGCCTGTCCCTGCTTCGCCTTCACGCCGGGGTGCCGGTCGGGATCCACCAGCATCGCGCCGTAGGGGTTGAACAGGCTCCGGTCCCCCTGAACCAGGATGACCAGGTCGGCGCGGTTCTTGAACGCGAGCCAGGTCCCCCGGTCGGCGAGGATGTAGGCGCCGAGGGCCGAGGCCGTGTTGAGCGCGGGCCCCATGCCCTGGCCGACATCCCGGTACCAGGGGCCGCGCACGGCCGCGAGATCGACGCCCGCCTCCTTCCAGCTGCGCAACTCGGCGCTGTGAGTGCCCGAGCGGTCCCCGCGCGACACGAACGCCGCCTTGCTGGCCGCGAGCTTGGCGAAGGCCTCGCGCACGCCCAGGCCGCGCACGCCGGCCGGATCGGAGGCCGGGCCGATCAGCACGAAATCGTTGTACATCACGTCGTACCGCCGCTTCGCGAAGCCCTCCGCGAGGAACTTGTCCTCGGCCGGACGGTCGTGGACCAGGACCACGTCGGCATCGCCGCGGCGCGCCGCGTCGAGCGCCTGTCCCGTGCCCAGGGCGACGACCTTCACGTCGATCCCGGACGCCTCCCGGAAGAGCGGGAGGATGTGCTTGAACAGGCCGGACTGCTCGGTCGAGGTCGTCGAGGCGACGACGATCGACACCGGTTCGGCCTCGGCCGGCGGCAGGAGGGCAGCCGCGCTCAGGAGCGCGGCCAGTCCCAGGGTCAGGAGGCGGCGACGAAAGGCGTCCACGGCAATTCCCCAGCGAGGTAGGCCCGCGCCTCGGACGTCCGGGGCGAGAACAGGATCTGTCGGGCGGGACCATGCTCGACGGCGCGGCCCGAGGCCAGCACGATCACCGCGTCGGCGAGGCGCGCCACCTGCCCGAGATTGTGTGAGACGAGCACGACCGTGGTGCCCGCCCGCGCCATCGCGGACACCAATCCCTCGACGATCTCGGTCGAGGCCGGGTCGAGGTTCGCGGTCGGCTCGTCGAGGAGGAGCAGGCCGGGGCCGACCGCCCAGGCACGGGCCAGCGCCAGCCGCTGCTGCTCGCCGCCCGAGAGCCGCGTCGCCGGATCGCGGGCGCGCTCGGAGAGGCGGACGCGGGCGAGCGCCTCCTCCACCCGCGCGGCCCGCGCAGGACGGGGCAGGTCTCCGAGAGCCAGCGCGACGTTCGCGGCCGCGGTCGCGCGGATCAGCGCTGGCCGCTGGAACACGAAGGCCCGCCGGTGCGGGCCGACCTGCACCGTGCCGCCGTCGGGCCGCAGGAGCCCGTCGACGACCCTCAGGGTGACGCTCTTGCCCGCCCCGTTCGGGCCGATGACGGCCGTGACGCTGCCCGCAGCGACCTCCAGGCAGAGACGGTCGAGCACCGTCCGACCGTCGAGGACCAGGGTCACGTCCTCGAGGCGGATGGCCGGTGTCGCGCTCATCCGTACACCCGCGCGGCGTGCCGGCGGAGCAGGGCCACGGCGACGTTCACCACCAGAACGAGGCCGATCAGCACGAGGCCGAGCGCCAGGGCGAGGCTGAGATCGCCCTTCTGGGTCTCCAGCGAGATCGCCGTCGTCATCGTGCGGGTATACCCGTCGATGTTCCCGCCGACGACGAGGACCGCGCCGATCTCCGAGATCGCCCGGCCGAACGCGGCGAGCGCGGCGGTCACGAGGGAGAAGCGCACGTCGTAGATCATCGCCGCGGCCTGACGCGGTGCGGAGAGCCCGAGGGAGCGCAACTGCTCCCCGAGTTGCACCCGGGCGTCGGCGACGACCTGCTGCGTCAGGGCGGCGACGAGCGGGGTCGCGAGCGTCGCCTGCGCGGCGATCATCGCGGCGGGGGTGAACAGCAGGCCGAGCGGTCCGAGCGGACCGGAGCGGGACAGGACGAGGTAGAGCGCGAGGCCGACGAGCACCGGCGGCAGCCCCATGAAGGCGTTGAGCAGGCCGACCGCGGCGCCGCGTCCGGGGAAGCGGGCGACGGCCAGGAAAGCGCCCAGGGGTATGCCGAGCACGAGCCCGATGCCGACGGCGGTGAGGCTGACACGCAGCGACAGCCACGCGATCGCCAGCACGTCCCGATCCAGGCTGAACAGGCGGGAGAGGATGTCCTGGAGCGTCTGCATCATGCGCCCGGGCCGGTCCTCGGGAATCGGACGAGGCGGATGGCGAGATCAGCCGTCGAGGCCGACCTCGTGACGCAGGTTCGGCGGAATGGACCTGTCATGCCTGTCAGCGGAGCGCGTGCGGATAGGCGGCGAGCATATCGCCCGGGGCGGCCGTTGTCGTGTCGGCGGGTCGGCCGCCGCGCCGGCCCTTGATCATCGAACCCGGATGGCGCATCGCCGCCACGATGATCCGGAATGCGTCCTCGGCGCTGATCCCGCTTCGGGAGGCGGCGATCCTGCTCAGCGGCGCGGCGGCTCCCGTCGAACCCGCGACCGTCCCGCTCGCAGCGGCGCTCGGACGCGTCGCCGCGCGAGCGGTCGTCGCGCACGCCGCCGTGCCCGCGGGCCCGACGGCGATGCGGGACGGCTTCGCGGTCGAGGCCGCCGCGGTGGGCGGCGCGTCGGCCTACGCGCCGATCTTCCCGGCGCGACCGCCGCCCTGGGTCGAGGCGGGACAGCCGCTGCCGTCGGGCACCGATGCCGTCCTACCCCCGGAGGGATTCGCGGACGGCATGGTCGTCGCGGACATCGCCCCGCGGGAGGGCGTGCGCGGGGCGGGAGACGACGTTGCCGCCAACGCGCGGCTGATCGAGGCCGGCACCCGGATCGAGCCCCTTCACCTGCTCGTCCTGGAGGCGGCCGGCCTGGAGGCGGTCGACGTCCGTCAGCCGCGCTTGCGCGTCGTCACCGCCGGGACGTCCAGCCTCGATACCGTGTCGCCCCTGCTCGGGCGTCTGATCGCGCGGGCGGGCGGGGCGACCGAGGCGGTTCGCGCCCGGGGGGTCGAGGAGATCGCCGAGGCCATCCGTGGCGGCACGGCGGACGCGGTGCTGGTGGTCGGGGGCAGCGGTTTCGGCCGCTCGGACCAAAGCGCGGCGGCCCTCGCCCGCGCCGGAGACGTCCGCGCGCACGGCATCGCCCTGCGGCCCGGGGAGACCACCGCGGTCGGCTCCGCGGCCGGCAGGCCGGTCCTCCTGGTGCCCGGGCCTCCCGAGGCGGCGCTCGCCGCGTTCCTGGCGCTCGGCCGTCCGCTCATCGCGCGGCTCGCCGGCGCGCGGGAGCGCTCGCCGCGGAGGCACGTCCTCCTCCGGAAGATCGTCTCGTCGATCGGTCTGTCCGAGGTCGTCTTCGTCCGGAGCGGGTCGGACGGCGTGGAGCCGCTGGGCGGAGCCGGCCTTCCGCTCGGTCGGTTGGTGCAGGCGGACGGCATCGTCGTGGTCGAGCCGGAGAGCGAAGGCTTCCGGGCCGGCGAGGAGGTAGAGGTTTGGGCCCTGTGAGCGCCGACGCGGACCGTGACGGGGCGGCGGATTTCGTCGCGCGCCTCGCCGCGGCCTCGAGCCAGGAGCAGTTTCTCCGGGTGATGAGCCGGGACGACGCGCTCGCGCGGTTCCGGGCGGCGGTCCCGCACGCGCGCCTGCCGTCCGAGACGGTGTCGTTGGACGACGCGCTCGGGCGCGTTCTGGCCCGCGACGTCGCCTCGCCCATGGACGTGCCGCCCTTCGACCGGTCCCTGGTCGACGGTTTCGCCCTGCGCGCGACCGACACGGAAGGCGCCGGGCCGGCGAGCCCGCGGCGTCTCACGCTGAACCGCGAGATCCTCGCCTGCGGCGTCGCGCCGGCCATCGTCGTCCAGCCGGGTACGGCGACGCCGATCGCCACCGGCGGCGTGATCCCCCGCGGCGCCGACGCGGTGGTGATGGTCGAGCACACGGAGTTCGACGCCCGGAGCCTCACCGTCGATGTCCTGACCGCGGTGCGGCCGGCGCAGTTCGTGGGCTATGCCGGGGCCGACATGGCCCGCGGCGAGACGGTGCTGCGCGCGGGAACGCGGATCACCGCCCGCGAGATCGGCATGCTGGCGGCGTGCGGCCTCGCGGCCGTCGACGTCACCGGACGCCCGCGGGTCGCAATCCTGTCCACGGGGGACGAGCTGGTCGCACCGGGCGAGCCCCTGCCCGAGGGCGCGATCTACGATTCCAACGGCGCGATCATCGCGGCCGCGGTGACCGAGAACGGCGGGGAGCCGGTCCGGCTCGGGATCGTGCGCGACGAGGCTTCCGTCCTCGAGGCCGCCCTCCGGTCCGCCCTCCGGGACAGCGACCTCGTCGTGCTCTCGGGCGGCACGTCCAAAGGCGCCGGCGACGTGTCGCACCGGGTGCTGTCCCGCCTCGGCGAGCCGGGAATCCTGTTCCACGGCGTGGCCCTGAAGCCCGGGAAGCCGCTCTGCGTGGCAGTGGCGCAGGGAAGGCCGGTCATCGTCCTGCCGGGATTCCCCACCTCCGCGATGTTCACCTTCCACGACTTCGTCGTGCCGTACGTGCGGGCGCTCGCCGGGTTGCCGCCGCGCGAGGACGAGACGATCGCGGCGCGCGTGTCCCAGCGGGTGCCCTCCGAACTCGGCCGCACCGAGTTCGTGATGACCTCCCTCGCCCACGGTCCCGAGGGGACGATCGCCCTGCCGCTGCCGAAGGGCTCGGGTTCGGTCACCGCCTTCTCGCAGGCGGACGGCTTCTTCGCGGTTCCGGCCGCGCGCGCCGGCGTCGAGGCGGGGGAGGGCGTCGCCGTGGTCCGCCTGGGCGCCGGCGTGCGGGCGCCCGACCTGACGATCGTCGGCAGCCACTGCATCGGCCTCGACCGGGTGGTCGGCCTGCTCGGCGAGCGAGGGTACCGCGCCCGCACCATCTGGGTCGGGTCGGCCGGCGGCCTCGCCGCCCTGCGGCGCGGCGAGTGCGATGTCGCCGCCATGCACCTCTTCGATCCCGAGACGGGCCGGTACAATGCCCCGTTCCTCACCGAGGGCCTGTCCCTCGCGCCCGGGTGGCGCCGCCTCCAGGGCGTCGTGTTCCGCCGCGGCGACGGCAGGTTCGAAGGGCGCGACGCCGCGGACGCGGTCGCCGCGGCGCTCGCCGACCCCGACGCCGTGATGGTCAACCGCAACGCCGGATCGGGCACGCGCCTGCTCGTGGACGGGCTGCTGAACGGTGCCCGGCCGGCGGGGTTCTGGAACCAGCCGCGCTCGCACAACGCCGTCGCCGCGGCGGTCTCGCAGGGCAGGGCGGACTGGGGCGTGGCCATCGCGAGCGTCGCGGATGCCTACGGGCTGGGCTTCCGCCCGCTGACGGAGGAGGCCTACGACCTCGCGTATCGCGCGGACGCTCGGGAGATGCCGGCGCTCGCGGCATTCCTGAGCCTGCTGGGCGAGCCCGGGACGGCCGCCGCGCTGCGCGCTCTGGGCTTCACGCCCGCCGCGCGAGCCGCGTGACGCGCGCACCGTTGGCCGGCCTCGACGGAACGGGACGGACGATCCTGTCGCCCGCCGGGATGATCGACGGGGCCGTTTCGCGTAGGGACGCCTGCGAGGCGCTGGGGCCTCCAGCGAAGCGGCGGTGTGCGTTGGGCGAGGACACGAGCATCAGTTTGCGGATCGAGCTCGGCTCGGACACCCTGCTGGGACCGGGCAAGGCCGCCCTCCTGAGCGGCATCCGCGACACCGGCTCCATCGCCGCCGCGGGGCGCCGGATGGGCATGAGCTACAAGCGAGCCTGGTACCTCATCGACACGTTGAACAAGGCGTTCCAGGAGCCGCTCGTCTCCGCGAGCAAGGGCGGCCGCCGGGGCGGCGGGGCGGTCCTGACCAGCACGGGCGACGCCATCCTCGACAGCTACCTGCGCATGGAGCGGCTGGCCTCGGAGGCCGTGGCGGGCGAGCTCGACCTTCTCGCCTCGCTGATGAAGGTTGATTCGTAGGAGCGAGGCCGCGCAGAGGCGCGCCTCCGTGGGAAGCGGTCTCTCGACGGTCGGGCGTCGGCTTCGGTCTGTGCAGCCCGCTGCGTCATCGCGAGCGCAGCGAAGCGACCCAGGGCTGCGCGACATCTGTCAGCGTCGCGCCGACTGGATTGCTTCGCTGCGCTCGCAAGGACGGCACCGGGCTGATCGACCGGAAACAGCATCAGCCCGCTGCGTCATCGCGAGCGCAGCGAAGCGACCCAGGGCCGCGCGACATCTGTCAGCGTCGCGCCGACTGGATTGCTTCGCTGCGCTCGCAAAGACGGCACCGGGCTGATCAATTGGAAACAGTATCAGCCCGATGTCCGCCGCCAGGGGCCGGCGGCACGCCTGGGCGCGCCGCCGGAGGTCACGCCGCCTACTCGGCGGCCATGGCCGTGTGGACGGCGGAGGCCCGGGCCGCGCAGAACTTGAACTCCGGGATCTTGCCCATCGGGTCGAGCGCCGGGTTCGTCAGCAGGTTGGCCGCGGCCTCGGCGTAGCAGAACGGCATGAAGATCATGCCGACCGGCACGTCGCGGTCGGAGCGCACCTTCAGGTGGACCGCGCCGCGGCGCGTCTCCAGCTTCATCGTGTCGCCGGGCTCCAGCCCGAGCCGGTAGAGCTCCTTCGGGGCCATGAAGGCGACCGCCTCGGGCTCCAGCGCGTCGAGGACGCCGGCGCGCCGGGTCATCGATCCGGTGTGCCAGTGCTCGAGGACGCGACCGGTCGACAGGACCATCGGGTAGTCCTCGTCCGGCAGCTCGTCCGGGGGCACCACGGCGGCCGGGACGATCTTCGCGCGCCCGCTCTCCGTGGGGAAGCCGGCGTAGAAGATGATCTCGTTGCCGGGCTGGTCGGGCGCGTCGACCGGGTAGGTCACGGCGCCCTCGCGCTCCAGGCGCTCCCAGGTGATGTTGTTGAACGACGGCATCACCATGGCCATCTCGCGGAAGATGTCGGCCGGGCCGCCGTAGTTCCAGGGCAGGCCGAGGCGCTTCCCCAGTTCCTGGATGATCCACCAGTCCTGCCGCGCGTCGCCCGGCGGGGACACCACCGGCTGCGAGATCTGCACGCGACGGTCGGTGTTGGTGAAGGTGCCGGCCTTCTCGGCGAAGGCGGAGGCCGGCAGCACCACGTCGGCGTGGAAGGCGGTCTCCGTCAGGAACAGGTCCTGCACGACGAGGTGGTCGAGCATCGCCAGGGCGTGCCGGGCATGGTTCAGGTCCGGGTCGGACATCGCGGGGTTCTCGCCCTCGACGAACATGCCCTTGATCTCGCCGGCGTGGATCGCCCGCATGATCTCGACGACGGTGAGACCCTTCTGCGGGTCGAGCTTCTGACCCCAGAACTCCTCGAACATCTCCCGCACCGCGGCCTTCTCGACCGACTGGTAGTCCGGGTAGACCATCGGGATCAGGCCGGCGTCGGACGCGCCCTGGACGTTGTTCTGGCCGCGCAGCGGATGCAGGCCGGTGCCGGGGCGCCCGATCTGCCCCGTGACGAGGGCGAGCGCGATCAGGCAGCGCGAGTTGTCCGTGCCGTGGACGTGCTGGCTGATGCCCATGCCCCAGAAGATGATCGAGGACTTGGCCCGGGCGTAGAGCCGGGCCACCTCGCGCAGGGTCTCCGCGTCGATGCCGCAGACCGAGGCCATCTTCTCCGGCGTGAACTCGACGATCTTCTCTTTGAGCGCCTCGAAGTTCTCGGTGTAGCCGGCGATGTACTGCTCGTCGTAGAGCCGCTCCTCGATGATCACGTTGAGCATCGCGTTGAGCATCGCGACGTCCGAGCCGGGCTTGAACGCGAGGTGCTTGTAGGCGTGCCGCGACAGCACCTGCCGGCGCGGATCCATGACGATCAGCTTGGCGCCGCGCTGCTTCACGGCGTTCTTGAGGAAGGTCGCCGCCACCGGGTGGTTCACGGTCGGGTTGGCGCCGATCACGATGATGACCTCGGCGTCGAGCGCCGCCGAGAACGGCGCCGACACGGCGCCCGAGTTCAGCCCCTCCATGAGGGCGGCCACCGACGAGGCGTGGCACAGCCGGGTGCAGTGGTCGACGTTGTTCGAGCCGAACCCGAGCCGCACCAGCTTCTGGAAGAGGTAGGCCTCCTCGTTCGAGCCCTTCGCGGAGCCGAAGCCGGCGAGCGCCTTTCGGCCATGGGTGTCGCGGACCGTCCTGAGGCCGCCGGCGGCGCGGTCGAGCGCCTCCTCCCAGGTCGCCTCGCGGAAGTGCGTCCACGGGTTGGCCGGGTCGACCTGGTCGTTGGCGTCCTTCGGGACGTTGTCCAGGCGGATCAGCGGCGCCGTCAGGCGATGGGGGTGGTGGACGTAGTCGAAGCCGAAGCGGCCCTTCACGCAGAGCCGGTTGTGGTTGGCCGGGCCGTTCACGCCCTCGGCGTAGACGATCCTCTCGTCCTTCACCTTGTAGGAGACCTGGCAGCCGACGCCGCAATAGGGGCACAGCGAGGTCACCTCGCGGTCGGGATAGACCGTCCGGGTGTTGTGCTCGGCGTCGAGGTAGGCGGACGGCATCAGCGCGCCGGTCGGGCAGGCCTGGACGCACTCGCCGCAGGCCACGCAGGTCGAGCCGCCCATCGGGTCGTCGAAGTCGAACACCACCTTCGCGTCGGCCGAGCGGTAGGCCATGCCGATCACGTCGTTGACCTGGACCTCGCGGCAGGCGCGGACGCAGAGGTTGCACTGGATGCAGGCGTCGAGATTGACGCTCATGGCCGGGTGGCTGAAGTCGCCGGTCCAGCGCTCGGCCGCGGGGAAGCGGCTCTCGGACACGTCGAGGAAGTCGGCCTGTACCCAGAAGTGCGAGGTCGGGTCGTGCGAGGTCGCGCGCTCGGGCTGGTCGGCCACGAGCAGCTCGAGCACCATGGCGCGGGCCTTGGTGGCGCGCTCGGTCGCGGACTTGACCTTCATGCCCACGGCCGGCGTGCGCTTGCACGAGGCGGCCAGCACGCGCTCGCCCTCGATCTCGACCATGCAGGCGCGGCAATTGCCGTCCGGGCGATAGCCGGGCTCGGGCTTGTGGCAGAGGTGCGGGATGTGGGTGCCGAGGCGCTTGGCGACGGCCCAGATCGTCTCGCCGGGGGCGGCCTCGACCTGCTGTCCGTCGAATTCGAACGCGATGGTCGGGGGGGCGGTCGGCCGCTCCTTGAGATCGTGCAGGCCCGACGGCTCCGGGGCCGCCTGGCCGCCCGCCTTCGCGCCTTCCGAGTAGGAGCCGCCGGCTCCCGGCTTCGGGCCCGGCGCGGGGCCGCCCGCATCCTGCAGCCCGTCGGCCCGGATCTCGGGCTTCTCGGTCTTGTCGCCGCGCTGTTCGGGGGCGTTGCTCATGCGGCCGCTCCTGGCTCGGACATCGGGATAGAATTCGCCGGTACCATCGGTTGCCTCACTCGGCAGCCGCGGCGCGCGGGGCGGGGAACAGGTCCGGGAAGTACTTGATGACGCTGCTGAGCGGGTTCGAGGCGGCTTGGCCGAGGCCGCAGATCGAGGCGTCCCGCATGCACTGGGACAATTCGCCCAGGAGCTCGGTGTCCCAGACGCCCTGCTCCATCAGGATGCGGGCCTTCTGGGTCCCCGAACGGCAGGGGGTGCACTGCCCGCAGCTCTCGTCCTCGAAGAACTTCATCAGGTTCAACGTGGCGCCGCGCACATCGTCCCGGTCCGACAGGATCACGACCGCGGCGGAGCCGATGAAGCAGCCGTACTTCTCCAGCGTCCCGAAATCGAGCGGGATGTCGTTCATCGACGCCGGCAGGATGCCGCCCGACGCGCCGCCCGGCAGGTAGGCCGCGAAGGTGTGGCCGTCCGCCATGCCGCCGCAATACTCGTCGATCAGTTCCTGGATGGTGAGGCCGGACGGGGCGAGCTTCACCCCCGGCTCCTTCACGCGCCCCGAGACCGAGTAGGAGCGCAGGCCGACGCGGTCGTTGCGGCCGTGGCTCTTCCACCAGTCGCCGCCCCGCTCGATCAGGTCGCGGACCCAGAACAGCGTCTCGATGTTGTTGATCAGCGTCGGACGGTTGAACAGGCCGACCTGGAACGGGAACGGCGGCTTGTGCCGCGGCAGCCCGCGCTTGCCTTCGAGGGACTCGATCAGCGAGGATTCCTCGCCGCAGATATAGGCGCCGGCGCCGCGGCGCAGGTGGATGCGCGGACCGCCCGCGGGGAGCTTCGCGATCTCGCGCGTCAGGATCTCGCGGGAGATGGGATACTCGTCGCGCAGGTAGATGTAGACCTCGGGCGCCTCGACGACGTGGGCGCCGATCAGCATGCCCTCGAGGAAGCGGTGCGGGTCGGTGTTGAGGTAGAGCTGGTCCTTGAAGGTGCCCGGCTCGCCCTCGTCCCCGTTGACCGCCATCAGCCGGGGCCCGGGCTCGCCGCGCACCGAGCGCCACTTGCGCCCCGTCGGGAAGCCCGCGCCGCCGAGGCCGCGCAGGCCGCCGTCGTCGAGCACCTTCAGGACGTCGTCGACCGGAAGGTCGCCGCTGCGGAGCCGGTCGAGGGTCGCGTACCCGCCGGCGGCCCGATAGGCCTCGTAGTCGACGTAGTCCGGGATATGGGCGTGCGTGTCGCCGGCCTCGACCGCGGCCCGCACGGAGGCGAGGTCGGCCTTGTGCAGGAAGTTGTGCCCGACCTCGACGGCGGGCGCGTGGTCGCACAGGCCGACGCAGGGCGCGCGCACGACGCGGACGGCGTCGGAGGCGAGTTCCCGCTGGAGCGTCTCCAGCAGCTCGTCGGCGCCGAACATCGCGCAGGTGATGCTGTCGCAGACCCGGACGGTCAGCCGCGGGATCGAGGCGTCACCCTCCTTCACGACGTCGAAATGCGCGTAGAAAGTCGCGGTCTCGAACACCTCGGCGAAGGCCAGGGCCATCTCGTCGGCGAGCGCCGCCAGGTGCTCGGCGCTGATCTGGCCGTAGGTGTCCTGGATCAGGTGCAAGTGCTCGATGAGCAGGTCGCGCTGGCGCGAGCGGGAGCCGAGAAGCTCCTCGATCTCGACCTTCGCCCGCGGCTCGACCTGGCGCCCCTTGGGGACGCTGCGCGCCTTGTTCCGCCCCCGGCCGGGATGCGAGAAAGTCCTGACTGTCCCCGGTGCCTCACTCATGCGGTATCTGATTTCCAACTGCTGGGACGGGTGGTCGCGGTGTCCTGAGGTCCGGTCGGAGGCTACTGGCCGCCGAAGGCCCGGAGCGGCTGGCCGGCCTCGGACCGCGGCTTCATCGTGGCCGCGCCCGTCGCCTCGTCCAGGGACGTGACCCTGGGTCCGACGACGGAGCGCAGCTCGGTCTCGAACGCGTCGAGGGCGTCGTTCAGGCGGTCCAACAGGGAGCCCGGCGCGTCTCCGGCCGGCGACGCGACCGCCTGGGCGAGCGCGTCGCGGACCCGGCCGGCGAGCTCCTGCGTGAGCGGCGGCTTCGCGTCGGCGCAGTAGGCGTCCGTCACGATGGCGGCCCAGTCCGCCGCGGAGGATGCGTCGCCCATGCTCAGGCCTGCGCGATCGAGGGACGGTTGAAGTCGTGCATGGCGTGCCCGTTCGGGTCCGTTGGCGTGGCGCTCGCTCGTGGCATACCAAATGGCAGCCGTTATAGCGGAGGTGTTATATCGTTTTTGAAGTCGTTTCAATTTGCGTGACGCCGGGGCCGCGCGTCCCGGCGGCGCGGCCGACGCTTGCCCTGAGCCCTCGCGCGGGGCAGTGGGAACGGCACGAGAGGGGCTGTCAGCGGTGTCCGGCATGCGCGTAATCGGACTCGCCGGGTGGAGCGGGGCCGGCAAGACCAGCCTGCTGGTCCGGGCCATCCCCCTGCTCGTCGCCCGCGGGGTGCGGGTGGCGACCATCAAGCACGCCCATCACGACTTCGACACGGACTGGCCCGGGAAGGATTCCTACGAGCACCGCAGGGCGGGCGCGAGCGAGGTTCTGATCTCGTCGGGCCGCCGCTGGGCCCAGGTCCACGAGCTGCGCGACGAGCAGGAGGCGAGCCTGGGTCAGCTCCTGCGGCGGATCAGCCCGTGCGACCTCGTCGTCGTGGAAGGGTACAAGCGGGAGCCCATCCCCAAAATGGAGGTCCATCGCGCCGAGAACGGCCGCCCACCCCTCCATCCGCTGGACACCACCATCGTGGGCATCGCGAGCGACGTCGCGTTTCCGGCCTCGGGCATTCCCGTCGTAGATCTGAACGACGCGGCGGCGGTGACGGGGCTGATGCTCGACGTGGCCGTTCCCTTCGAAGACGTCCTCGGGAGGCTCTAGCCGGATGGCCCAGCTCAGCGACGACTGCTTCGCGTTCGGCGGCCCTCTGATGACCATCGAGGACGCGCACGCGCTGTTCGGCGAGCGCCTCGCAGCGATCGTCGGCACCGAGGACGTTCCCGTCCCGGACGCCGACGGGCGCGTCCTGGCCGAGGATTGCGTCGCGCCCATCGACGTCCCGCCGTTCCCCAACTCGGCCGTCGACGGCTACGCGGTCCGTTTCGCGGACCTGCGCGCCTCCGATGCGACGATCCTGCCGGTCGGCGCGGTCGTCGCGGCCGGCGCCTCCCCCGAAGGCGTGTCGGTGGCGGGCTCGGCCGCCCGGATCTTCACCGGGGCCCCGATGCCGGCGGGGGCCGACACCGTCTTCATGCAGGAGGACGTCCAGGTCCTGCCCGACGGCCGGGTGTCCCTGCCGCTCGGGCTGAAGCGGGGCGCCAACAGCCGCGACGCCGGCGAGGACGCGGCGAAGGGCTCGACGATCATCGCGGCCGGCCGGCGTCTCCGGCCGCAGGACCTGGCCCTGGCGACCGCGGTCGGCCTGCGCACGCTGAAGGTCCGCCGCACCCTGCGGGTCGGCGTGTTCTCGACGGGCAACGAACTCGTCGAGCCCGGAGCGCCCCTGGGGCCGGGCGCGATCTACGACTCGAACCGCGTCCTGCTGCTCGCTCTTCTCCGGCGGATGGGCGTCGCGGCGCGCGACCTCGGCGTCATCCGCGACGACCCGGCGGCCCTCGCGGCCAGGCTCTCGGCGGCGGCCGCCGAGCACGACGTGATCCTGACTTCGGGCGGCGTGTCGACCGGCGACGAGGATCACGTGAAGACCGCCGTCGAGAGCATCGGGCGCCTCGTGTTCTGGCGGCTGGGGATCAAGCCGGGACGGCCGGTCGCGATGGGCATGATCGACGGCAAGCCGTTCCTGGGCCTGCCGGGCAACCCGGTGGCTGTCTACGTCACCCTGCTGTTCGTGGTGCGGCCGCTCCTCGCCCGGCTCGCCGGCGAGGCCTACGCGCCGTCGCGCGGATTCACCGTCAGGGCGGCCTTCCCCTATCGGAAGCGCGCGGGCCGCAGGGAGTTCGTCCGGGTCAGCCTCGCCCGGGACGCCGACGGCGCCTGGGAGGCCCGGAAGTTCCAGCGCGACGGCGCGGGCATGCTGTCATCGCTCACCGAATCCGACGGCCTCGTGGAGCTGGAGGATGACCGGACCGAGGTCGTGCCGGGCGACGCCGTGCGGTTCCACCCGCACGGGGCCCTCTGGTAGCGGGGCCGCGCTCAGGGCCTCACGAGACGCGGACCGCGCCCCAGCATTGCCGGGCTCGCGCATCCGTTATATCAAATCTGCTATATCGCTTGTGATGGGCCGTGCGAGCGGCCGCTCGATCGGCGGGCTTGAGCAACGATGTTCGATGGTGTCTGGCGGAGCCAAGCCGGCGCGGAACTCCGCCTCCTCCAGATGGGCGAGGCGGTCTCCGGAACCTACACCGCCGCCGATCCCGGCTACGCGCAGACGCATCGAAGCCGCATCCTCGTCGGCACGGCCGAGGGCGACATCATCGGCTTCGTGACCAGCACGTCGTCGCCCCAGGAGATCACGGCCTGGACCGGGCGCCTCGTCCGGACCGACGAGAAGACGGCCGAGGCGATCCACGCAGTCTTCCACGCCGTCGAACGGTCTCCGCAGCCGAAGGCCGTGGCCGATCACGTCGCGCTCGAGACGACCATCTTCTCGAAGGTCGAGAACGCCTGTTCGTGAAGCCAGGGCCGCGTCCCTCCTCGATGGGGTCCCGAGGAACGGGGGCGACCGTGGCGCGAGGAGCGGTCGGCGCATGCGTGATCGGCGACGGCTCTAGATGAACGGCGCGTCGGCTTCGAGGCCCAGAAGGATGCGACCGGTCGGCACGAGCAGCCGGTCCTGATAATGCATGTGCTGACAGGCCGCGTAGACATCGCGGAGCTGGCGCGCGAACGGCAGGTCTTCGAGGACGGCGGAACTGCCGGCCGCCTCGTACATGCTCGTGACCACCTGCTTCCCGACATGGCCCGCGTACCAGCAGGCCCGCCGAAGCTTGGCCTGCCACGCGAGCGTTATCGGATGGCCGTTCTCGGCTTCCCACCAGAATTCGGAGACCGTGTCCCGGGCGAAGGCGCGCGCGGCACCGAGGCTCGTCTCGGCACGCGCGATCGCGACCTGGACATCCTCGCGAAGTCTCAGGGGCACCTTGCCGCCATGCGGTGTCTTCGTCTGCGCGAGATCGATGAAGGCGTCGATCGACGCCCGGGCGATCCCGAGCGGAACACCGATGGCGGCGATCGCGGCCGCCGATGCCATGGGCAGCATGTAGAGGGGCCTTCTGTCGCGAGGCATCATGAGGCTCGCGCCGTCGATGGTCTGCTCGTTCGGCACCCAGATGTCGGTGCACGCGACGTCGTGACTCCCGCTGGCCCGGAGCCCCCCGGCATTCCAGTTGCCGACGACCTCGACATCCTTCGAGGCGATGAAGACGCCGCGCAGCGACGGCCGCCCGTTCTCGCCGAGCTTCGGCCGCTCGCCGTCGATCTCCACACACATCAGTGCGGACACGGAACTGTAGCGGCAGAAGCTCGCCCAGGACCAACGTCCGTTGATCCGCCAGCCGGATCCATGGCGAACCGCTGTTCCCGTCGGCTGGCCGCTCCCGCTGCCCGCGAACTTCCTGCCGGCAGGGATGAGCGAACGCATCACGTCCGCGTCGATCAGGTCGGCGAAGCGTGACGCGCCCCCGGACGAGATCGCGGCGCACCAGGCGACCGAACCGTCGAGTTTCGCCAGAGCTTCGATCGCCGCCAGGACGCTCAGCGGATGCGCTTCAGGACCGCCCAGGCCCCGCGGAAGCCAGAGCTGCGCGAGACCGGCGTCGATGAGCGCCTCTGCGACCGGCTCCGGCAGGTCCGGGCCGACAGCCAGGGCCGACCGGTGCTCCGCGATGAGGGGCCGAAGCGTCGCGACGGTCGCGAGAAACGCCGCGTCCGGATCTCCGGCTCGCGCGGCAGGGCGGATCGAGGGGGCGACACCGTTCATTCTCAGACCTCATGACTGTCCGAGATGCATAGTAAGTTCGGTGATCGGCCGCTTTCGTGTCTGTCGGAAGAGTTTTTGGTTACGGTCGTAACTGGAGGCGCCGTCAGACGATATTATCTGCCGGTCGGGACGCGGTAGATCGCGCTGTAACGGTTGTCGTTGAATTTTTTCGCGCTGGATCCGCGATGATGATGCTCGAATGCTTCGGGTGGACGGTCTCGTGATCGCGGAAGCCGCTGACCAACCTTGACGGATCGCGCGCGCATCGCGGCCTTCGCGCAACCTAGGACACCGGCATCTCGATGCGGCAGCGCACGCCGTCGCGGTCCAGCGCGTACTCGACCGTGGCGCCCAGGGCATATGCCAGCGCCTCCTGGATCAGCTCGGTCCCGTAGCCGCGGCGGGTGACGCGCGCCGCCTGCGCGGGCAGGCCGCTCTCGATCCAGCACAGGGCCAGTCGGCGGCGCTCGCGCCGGTCGCGCACGATCTCCCAGGTGACGCTGAGATGGCCGGTCCCGGTCTTGAGCACCCCGTGCTTGACCGCGTTGGTCGTCAGCTCGTGGACGGCGAGGGCGAAGTTCTGCACCTGTCGCGCGGTCAGGTGCACCTCGGGGCCGGCGACGGTCATGCGGCCGGTCGCGCCGTCGACGTAGGCGGCCAGCTCGGCGCGCACCAGCGCGCCCACCTCGACCGAGTCGCTGCCGTACTGGCTGAGCAGGCCCTGCGCGCGGCTGAGCGCCTGCAGCCGCGCCTCGAACGCCTCGACCGAGCTGCCCTGCCGCAGTGTCTTGCCCGCCACGGCGCTGACGACGCCGAGGAGGTTGCGCGTGCGGTGCTGCAGCTCGTTGATCAGCACTTCCTGGCGCGCCAGCAGCCTGTGGTGGTCCGTGACGTCGATGTTCACCCCCGACCACTTGCGGATCGACCCGTCGGGGTTCGTGATCGGCACCGCGCGGACGTTCGACCACCGCCAGGACGCGCTCGGGGCGTGCCACAGGCGATACTCGTGATCGACCGCCGTCCGCGTCGCGACGGCCTGCCGCCACTTCGCTTCCGTGAGCGCCCGGTCGTCCGCGTGGATCGCGTGGATCCAGCCGCGCCCGAGCCACTCGTCCGGGCGCTGCCCGGTGAACGCGCGCCAGCCCGGGCTGTCGACCTCGATGAGGCCCTCGGCCGAGGCCTCCCAGCTGAACTGACCGAACCCCTCGACCAGCCCGCGGAACCGCTCCTCGCTCGCGCGCAGATCGTCCTCCACCCGCTTGCGCGCGGTCACGTCGCTGGCGGCGCCGAACCATTCGCGGATCTCGCCGTCGTCGTCGAGCAGCGGCACGGCCCGGGACAGCGCCCAGCCCAGGCTCCCGTCCGCCTGCCGGACGGGGTGCTCCAGCTCGAACATCGTCTTGGATCGGATCGCCCGCTGGATGGCCTCGCGCAGGCGCGGCTGGTCGGCCGGATCGATGTAGGCGCTCAGCCAGTCGTCGTTCGGGGTGACGGTGTCGGCCAGGAAGCCGCGGCCCTCCAAGACCCGCAGCTCGCTCCAGTCCGGGCTCATGCGGTAGATGACGTCCGAGCTGGCCGTGACGAGGGCGCGGAATCGCTCCTCGCTCGCGCGCAGCCGATCCTCGGCGCGCTTGCGCTGGAGGATGTCCTTGAACAGGACCGCCACCTGCCGCCGTTCCGGCGCCCCGATGGGGAAGGCGTAGACCTCGTACCAGCGCCCGAGCGCGTCGGCGCGGTCCTCGAAGCGTTCCGCCTTGCCGGTTCGGACGATCCGGCCGTAGGTCTCGAACCAGTGCGGCTCGAGGTCGGGCGCCAGCGCCCGGACCGTCCGGCCGACCGCGTCGCGGAGCCCGGTCTGCTGCTCGAAGGCCGCGTTCACGGACAGGAAGCGGTAATCGACCGCCCGCCCGGCCGCGTCGAACAGGACCTCGATGGTGCAGAAGCCCTCGTCGATGGCGTCGAAGAGGTTGCGGTACCGGGCCTCGCTCGTGCGCAGCTTGGCCTCGGCGCGCAGGCGCTCACCGATCTCGAAGCCGGTCATGTGGACGGCCATGACCTTCCCGTCGGCGTCGCGCACGGGCACGAGGAGCGCGTCGAAGACGTCCTCCGCGGCGCCCTCGCCGCGGGTGTCCAGCGGCTGCCCGGCCACCTGCACGGCCTCGCCCGCGAAGGCGCGCGCGTAGAAGTCCGCGACCGTCGCCCACCCCTCCGGGAACGTGCGCGCGAGCGGCCGGCCGAGACCCTCGGGGTGCCAGGCGCCGTAGAGCCGGGCGGCGGCGTCGTTGTAGATCAGGAGGCGCTCGGGCCCGCAGACGAGGGACGCGACCAGCGGGCTGGCGAGCAACTGCTCGACCATCACCTTGAGGCGCTCCGGCCAGCGGGCGGCCGGCCCCAGCGGCGTCCGCTCCCAGCCGAAGTCGCGGATGCGCGCGGCCATCTCGCCGTCGCCCTGTGGCCATGCCGACACTGATACGCCGCCTCGGTGATGTCGCGCGCCAGCATGTCCGCTCGCGGTGCGCGCAGCAACGTTCAAGCCCGATCGGACGACGAAATCTTCGTTCCGCCGGGCGATGACAGCATTCGCGGAGACCGGCTCAGGCCGTCTCGGATCGCGCGAGGCCCAGCTGCTCCTCCACGCACCGACGCATCACGAATTTCTGGATCTTTCCGGAGACCGTCATCGGGAAGGCGTCGACGAACTGGATGTATTTCGGGATCTTCTGATGCGCGATCTGCCCCGCGCAGAACGCGCGCACCGCCGGCTCCGACAGGGTCTCGCCGTCGCGTAGCCTGATCCAGGCGCACAGCTCCTCCCCGTATTTCGGATCGGAGACCCCGAAGACCTGGACATCCTGGATCTGCGGGTGCCGGAAGAGGAACTCCTCGATCTCGCGCGGATAGATGTTCTCGCCGCCGCGTATGACCATGTCTTTGATCCGGCCGACGATGTTGCAGTAGCCCTCCGCATCCAGCGTCGCGAGGTCGCCGGTGTGCATCCATCCGGCGTCGTCGAGGACCTCCGCGGTCCGCGCGGCATCGCCCCAGTAGCCCAGCATGACCGAGTAGCCGCGCGTGCACAGCTCGCCGCGGGCGCCCCGCGGCGTCACGCGTCCCTCGGGATCCACGATCTTGACCTCGAGATGCGGGTGGATCCGGCCGACGGTCGTGACGCGCCGCTCCAGCGGGTCGTCGCTCGAGCTCTGGAAGCTCACCGGGCTCGTCTCGGTCATGCCGTACGCGATGGTGACGTCGCGCATGTTCATCTGCTCCACGACCCGGCGCATCACCGCGATCGGGCACGGCGCGCCCGCCATGATCCCGGTCCGCAGGGAGCGGACATCGAAGCGCGCGAACTCGGGATGGTCGAGCTCGGCGATGAACATGGTCGGCACGCCGTAGAGCGCGGTGCAGCGCTCGGCCTGCACGGTCTCCAGTGTCGCGCGCGGGTCGAAGCCCTCGCCCGGAAACACCATGGCGCAACCGTGGGTCAGGGCCGCGAGATTGCCCATCACCATGCCGAAGCAATGGTAGAGCGGCACCGGGATGCAGATCCGATCCTCGGCGGTCAGCCGCATCGCGCGGCCGACGAAGTGGCCGTTGTTGAGGATGTTGTGGTGGGTCAGCGTGACGCCCTTCGGGGCGCCCGTCGTGCCGCTGGTGAACTGGATGTTGGCCGCGTCGTCGAACTGCATCGCGTCGGCGAGGTCGCGCAGGGCGCCGGTGCCGGCCGCGTCGCCCCGGGCCGCGACCGCGTCGAACGGGACCGTCCCCGGGGTTGGCGGTCCGCCGATCTGGATCACCGTGCGCAGGTGCGGCAGGCGGGCTGCGGACAGCCGGCCCGGCCCGGAGGCCGCGAGTTCGGGGGCCAGGGTGCGGAGCATCCCGAGATAGTCGCTGGTCTTGAACGCCGTCGCCGTGACCAGGGCGGTGCAGCCGACATTGTTGAGCGCGAATTCCAGCTCCGACAGCCGGTAGGCCGGGTTGATCGTCACCAGGATCAGCCCCGCACGGGCGGCGGCGAACTGGGTCAGCACCCACTCGGCGCGGTTGAGCGACCAGATCCCGATGCGGTCGCCGGGCCGGAGGCCGAGGGCGAGCAGGCCGGCCGCGAAGGCGTCGGCTTGGTCCCTCAGCTCGCGCCAGGTCCATCGGACGCCCTGGGCGTGCGCGACCAGCGCCAGGTGATCCGGCCACGCCGCGGCGGCGCGATCCAGGGCCTGGCCGATGGTCAGGCCGAGCAGGGGCTCGCCGATCGCCCCGTGGACATAGCTCACCGCCCGGTCGCTCATGTCGTCCTCCCTCGTTCCTCCGAACGCGCGCGCCGCCGCGGCGCTGTCCGAGGCCGCCCTTCGATCAGGGTGTCGGCGGCGGCGCGGCGGCCAGCGCGCGGGCGACCTTCGAGGCCGGCTCCCGGCCGAGCTGGGACGCGATCGACCGCCCGGCCGCGGCGAGGGCATCGAGATCGATCCCGGTCTCGATGCCCATGCCGCGCAGCATGTAAACGACGTCCTCGGTGGCGACGTTGCCGGCGGCCCCCGGCGCGTAGGGGCAGCCCCCGAGGCCCGCCACCGCGGCGTCCACGGCCGACACGCCGAGTTCGAGGCAGGCGAGGATGTTGGCCAGGGCCTGCCCGTAGGTGTCGTGGAAGTGCAGGGCGATCGCCTGCAGCGGCACGTCGGCGGCCACCCGCTCGACCAGCCGCCGGGCCGCGCGCGGCGTCCCGGTCCCGATCGTGTCGCCGAGGGCGATCTCGTGGCAGCCCATCGCGTGGAGGGACGCGGCGACGCGGGCGACCGCCGCCGGCGCGACGTCGCCCTCGTAGGGGCAGCCCAGGACGCAGGAGACGTAGCCCCGCACCCGCAGGTCGTTCGCGCGCGCCGCCTCCAGCACCGGGGTGAAGCGGTCGAGGGTCTCGGCGATCGAGCCTTTGACGTTGCGCCGGGAGAAGCTCTCGGAGGCGGCGGCGAACACCGCGATGTCCCGGACGCCGGAGGCGAGGGCCCGCTCCAGGCCCTGCAGGTTCGGGACCAGAACGGAATAGCCGACCTCGGGCCGGGGGCGCAGCCGCGCCAGAACCTCCGCGGTCTCGGCCATCTGCGGCACCCATCGGGGCGACACGAAGCTGCCGGCCTCGATGCGGGTCAGCCCGGCCTCGGCCAGGGCCTCGATCAGCGCCACCCTGGCGGCGATCGGCACCGGCGCGGGCTCGTTCTGGAGCCCGTCGCGCGGCCCGACCTCGATCACCTGCACCCGGGCCGGATAGCTCATGCGGGCCGCTCCTCCGCCGCGAAGGTGACGATCTCGGTGCCCTCCTCGACCATGTCGTCGACGGCGTGGCGGGTCTCGGCGACGGTGCCGGCCTGCGGCGCGCGGAGGGTGATCTCCATCTTCATCGCCTCGATCACCGCGAGCGGCGCGCCCTTCTCCACGGCATCGCCGGGCCGCACCCAGAGCTGGGTCAGGCGGCCCGGCACGGGCGCCGTCACCCGGTCGCTACCCGACGCCTCGGTCCGGGGCGGGGCGAGGGGATCGACGTGGACCAGCGTCGCGTTCCGGCCGCCGACGATCACCGTCAGCTCCGCGCCGCGGCGGACCGTGCGCAGCCGGCGCCAGACGCCATCCAGCATCAGCCGCTCGCCCTCGGCGTCCTCGGCGAGCGCCGCCAGGACGGTGCCGCCCGGCAGGTCGAGGCGGGCGCTGCCGTCGGGGAGGGGGCATGCCCGCAGGGTGACGGGCGGCGCGTCGCCGTGGCGGAACTGCAGCTCCTGGTAGCCCGCCCCGTTCATCCGCCACGCATCCGGATCGGCCCAGGGCGACCACGGGTCGCCGCTCGCCAGCGCCTCCGCCGCGACGGCCGCGCGCCGGTCGCGCAGGACGGTCAGGGCGGCGGCGGCCCAGAGCGCGGGATCGACCGCACCGGTCGCGAGCGGCGCCAGCAGGTCGTCGGCGTGGCGGGCGATGAAGCCGGTGTCGAGGTCGGCCGAGCGGTAGGCGGGGTGGCCGGCGACGGCGCGCAGGAGATCCAGATTGGTCGTCACGCCGACCACCTCGTAGGCGGCGAGGGCGGTTGCGAGCTGCCGGATCGCGGCCGCCCGGTCCTCGCCCCAGACGACCAGCTTGGCGATCATCGGGTCGTAATCCGGGGTGATCCGGTCGCCCTGCACGATGCCGGTCTCGACCCGCACCCGCCCCGGCACCTCCGGCGGCTGGCGCAGGTGGGCGAGGGTGCCGACCGCCGGCAGGAAATCGCGCGCCGGATCCTCGGCGTAGACCCGCGCCTCGATGGCGTGGCCGCGCAGGGCCAGATCCGGGGCGCCGAGCGGCAGCCGCTCGCCCGCGGCCACGCGCAGTTGCCACTCCACTAGGTCGAGGCCGGTGACCATCTCGGTCACCGGGTGCTCGACCTGGAGCCGGGTGTTCATCTCCATGAAGTAGAAGGTCTCGCCCTCGGCGATGAACTCCACCGTGCCGGCGCCGACATAGCCGACCGCCCGCGCCGCCGCGACCGCGGCCTCGCCCATCCGCGCGCGCCGGACCGGATCCATCCCCGGGGCGGGCGCCTCCTCGATCACCTTCTGGTGGCGGCGCTGGATCGAGCAGTCGCGCTCGAACAGCGAGACGGTGTTGCCGTGGCTGTCGGCGAAGACCTGGATCTCGATGTGCCGGGGGCGGGTCAGGTACGCCTCGATCAGCACCCGGTCGTCGCCGAAGGACGCCCGCGCCTCGCGCTGCGCGCCGGTCAGCGCGGCCTTGAACGCCGCGGCCGCCTCGACGACGCGCATGCCCTTGCCGCCGCCGCCGGCCGAGGCCTTGATCAAGACCGGGTAGCCGATCCGGGCGGCCGCCTCCTTCAGCGCCGGGAGATCCTGCGCGGCGCCGTGATAGCCCGGCACCAGCGGGACCCCGGCGCGCTCCATCAGCGCCTTGGCCTCGGCCTTGGAGCCCATGGCGCGGATCGCCGCCGGGGGCGGGCCGACGAACACGAGGCCGGCCCCGGCGCAGGCGCCGGCGAAGTCCGCGTTCTCCGACAGGAAGCCGTAGCCCGGATGGATCGCCTCCGCCCCGGCGCGCCGGGCGACGTCGAGGATCCGCTCGGCCACGAGGTAGCTCTCGCGCGCCGGGGCGGGCCCGATCGGCCACGCCTCGTCGGCCATCCGAGCGTGTCGGGCGCCGGCATCCGCCTCCGAATAGACCGCGACCGTGCCGATGCCGAGGCGCCGGGCGGTGGCGATCACCCGGCAGGCGATCTCCCCGCGGTTGG
Source organism: Methylobacterium sp. yr668 (assembly GCF_900116245.1). Lineage (NCBI taxonomy): Bacteria > Pseudomonadati > Pseudomonadota > Alphaproteobacteria > Hyphomicrobiales > Methylobacteriaceae > Methylobacterium > Methylobacterium sp. yr668. The sequence goes on from NZ_FOZY01000019.1 coordinate 93,313, forward strand.
CGATGAGGATCTTGCCGAACATGGCCGCCCCCTCAGTCCCGCCGCCACGGGGCTAAGCGCTTGTCGAGGAAGGCGGCGATGCCCGCCTGCCCCTCGTCCGAGGCCCGGCGCCGGGCGATGCGCCGGCCCGTCTCGCGCCCTAGGTCGGCGTCCACCGGCCGCCCCTCGCACAGGAAGACGAGGTCCTTGGCCTCGGCCTGCGCGCCCGGGGCGCCCCGGAGGATGTCGCGCAGCACCTCCGCGCCGGCCGCCTCCAGCCGGTCGTCGGGCACCACCTCGTGCACGAGGCCGATCGCCCGGGCGCGCTCGGCGGAGAAGACCTCCGCGGTCTGGAACAGGCGCCGGGCCCAGCGCGGGCCGATCGCGTTGACCACGTAGGGGCCGATCGTCGCCGGGATCAGGCCGAGCCGCACCTCGCTCAGGCAGAACCGCGCGCTCTCGGCCGCGATGGCGATATCGCAGCAGGCGGCGAGCCCGACGCCGCCGCCGTAGGCCGCCCCGTGCACGAGGGCGAGCGTCGGCTTCGGCAGCCGGTCGAGACTGTGCATCAGCCCCGCGAGCCCGGCGGCGTCGGCGAGGTTGCTGTCGAAGGACTGGCCGGCGATCCGGCGCATCCAGGCGAGGTCGGCGCCCGCCGAGAAGCTCTGGCCCGCGCCCGCCAGGACGACCGCCCGGATCCCGGGAGCGGCGCCCAGCCGGTGCAGGGACGCGGTGAGGGCGGCGATCAGGCCGTCGTCGAAGGCGTTGTGCTGCTCCGGACGGTTGAGCGTCAGGGTGGCGACTCCGCGCTCGTCGACCGTCTCCAGCAAGGTGCCGCTCATCCCGCGCCTCCTACATCCGGAACAGGCCGAAGCGGGTCTCGGGAATCGGCGCGTTGAGGCTCGCCGAGAGACCGAGCGCCAGGACGCGGCGCGTGTCGGCCGGGTCGATCACCCCGTCGTCCCAGAGCCGGGCGCTGGAATAGTAGGGGTGGCCCTGCTCCTCGTACTGCGCCCGGATCGGCGCCTTGAACGCCGCCTCGTCCTCCGCCGACCACGTGCCGCCGCGGCCCTCGACACCGTCGCGCCGGACCGTGGCCAGGACCGAGGCGGCCTGCTCGCCGCCCATCACGCCGATCCTCGCGTTCGGCCACATCCAGAGGAAGCGCGGCCCGTAGGCCCGCCCGCACATGCCGTAATTGCCGGCCCCGAAGCTGCCGCCGATCAGGACGGTGAATTTCGGCACCGCCGCGGTCGCGACGGCGGAGACCATCTTGGCCCCGTCCTTGGCGATGCCGCCGGCCTCGTAGCGCCGGCCGACCATGAAACCGGTGATGTTCTGGAGGAACACCAGGGGCACGCCGCGCTGGGCGCAGAGCTCGACGAAGTGGGCGCCCTTCAGGGCACTCTCCGAGAACAGGATGCCGTTGTTGGCGACGATCCCCACCGGGTAGCCCCAGATATGGGCGAAGCCACAGACCAGGGTCTGGCCGTAGAGGTGCTTGAACTCGTCGAAGTCGCTGCCGTCCACCAGCCGGGCGATGACCTCGCGCACGTCGTAGGGCGTCCGGCGGTCGGCCGGCACCGCCGCGTAGATCTCCTCGGCGGCGTAGCGCGGCGGCTCGGGCTGCCGCGGCGCGAGCGCGGGGCGCTTCACCGCGTTCAGGTTGGCCACGATGCGGCGGGCGATGCCGAGGGCGTGCGCGTCGGTCTCCGCCATGTGGTCGGTCACGCCCGAGATCCGGGCGTGCACGTCGGCGCCCCCGAGTTCCTCGGCGCTGACCACCTCGCCGGTCGCGGCCTTCACCAGCGGCGGCCCGCCGAGGAAGATCGTGCCCTGGCCGCGGACGATGATCGACTCGTCGCACAGCGCCGGCACGTAGGCGCCGCCGGCGGTGCAGGAGCCCATCACCACGGCGATCTGGGCGATGCCCTGCGCCGACATCGTCGCTTGGTTGTAGAAGATGCGGCCGAAATGGTCCCGGCCCGGGAAAACCTCGTCCTGGCTGGGCAGATGCGCGCCGCCGCTGTCGACGAGGTAGAGGCAGGGCAGCCGGTTCTGCTGCGCGATCTCCTGCGCCCGGAGGTGCTTCTGCACCGTCATCGGGAAGTAGGTGCCGCCCTTCACGGTCGCGTCGTTGGCGACGATCACGCACTCGCGCCCCGCGACGCGGCCGATGCCGGTGACGATCCCGGCCGAGGGGACCTCGCCGCCGTAGAGGCCGTGCCCGGCGAGCTGGCCGATTTCCAGGAAGGGCGAGAACGGGTCGATCAGCGCCCGGATCCGGTCCCGGGGCAGGAGCTTGCCGCGGGCGCGATGGCGCTCCCGCGCGGCCTCCCCGCCGCCGAGCCGGACGCGGTCGGCGGTCGCGCGCAGGTCCGCCACCAGGGCGCGCATGGCCTCGGCATTGGCGCGGGCCTCGGGCGCGCGCGGATCCAGAGCGGATTCGATCACCGGCACGGCGCCCGCTCCCCGCTCAGGCCGTCTCGGCGAACAATTCGCGGCCGATCAGCATCCGCCGGATCTCGCTCGTGCCGGCGCCGATCTCGTAGAGCTTGGCGTCGCGCAGCAGGCGGCCGGTCGGATAGTCGTTGATGTAGCCGTTGCCGCCGAGCGCCTGGATCGCGTCGAGGGCTACCGCGGTCGCGCGCTCGGCCGCGAACAGGATCGCGCCCGCGGCGTCCCGGCGCGTCGCCCGCCCGCGGTCGCAGGCCCGCGCCACCGCGTAGACGTAGGCCCGGGCGGCGTTCGTCGCCGTGTACATGTCGGCGATCTTGCCCTGCATGAGCTGGAACTCGCCGATCGGCCGACCGAACTGCCGGCGCTCGTGGAGGTAGGGCAGCACGACGTCGAGGCAGGCGCGCATGATGCCGAGCGGCCCGGCGGCCAGCACGGCGCGCTCGTAGTCGAGGCCCGACATCAGCACGCCGACGCCGCGCCCGACCGCGCCCAGGACGTTCTCCTCCGGTATCTCGCAGTCCCGGAACAGCAGCTCGCAGGTGTTCGAGCCGCGCATGCCGAGCTTGTCGAGCTTCTGCGCGGTGGAGAAGCCGGGAAAATCCTTCTCGACCAGGAACGCCGTGATCCCCCGCGGACCGGCCTCGGGATCCGTCTTGGCGTAGACCACCAGGACGTCGGCGTCGGGACCGTTGGTGATCCACATCTTGGTGCCGTTCAGGACGTAGCGGTCGCCGCGCCTGTCGGCCCGCAGCCGCATGGAGACGACGTCGCTCCCGGAGCCCGGCTCGGACATCGCGAGCGCGCCGACATGCTCGCCCGCGATCAGCTTCGGCAGGTAGCGCCGCTTCTGCGCCTCGGTGCCGTTGCGGCGGATCTGGTTCACGCAGAGGTTGGAATGCGCGCCGTAGGACAGCCCGACCGAGGCCGAGGCCCGGCTGATCTCCTCCATGGCCACGGCGTGCTCGAGGTAGCCCATGCCGGCGCCGCCATAGGTCTCCTCGACGGTGACGCCCAGAACGCCGAGGGCGCCGAGCTTGGGCCAGAGGTCCGCGGGAAACGCGTTGCTGGCATCGATCGCCGCCGCGCGGGGGGCGATCTCGGCGCGCGCGAAGCGCTCCACCTCGGCGCGCAGGGCGTCGGCCGTCTCGCCCAGGCCGAAGTCGAAATCCTGCAGGCCGATGGGCATCGCGCGTCTCCTCGCCTGAGAATCGGGCACTCGCCTCTTTGAAACGAACGTACGTTCGTTAAGCGAGGCTGGCAAGGCGATTTACGAACGGTTGTTCGTTAGCCTATAGCGAGGATCGGCGTGAGCATTCCCCGGTGTCTGTTGCGCTCTGAACTGTCTTCGGAGTGTCTTCGTGGGTCGCACCGCCGGATCGAACGGGCCGCGCACGGCCGCCGCCATCCGCCGGGCCGGGCTTCGGCTCATCTATCGCCACGGCTACGAGGCGATGACCCTGCGCGCCCTGGCCGCCGAGGTCGGGATCCAGGCGGCCTCGCTCTACAACCACATCCGCAGCAAGCAGGATCTGCTGTTCGACATCGTCCGCGACCACATGGAGACGCTGCTGGCGCGGACCGACGCGGCGCTGGCGACGGCGACCGGCACCCCGACGGACCGTCTCCGCGCCTTCGTGGCGCACCATGTCACGTACCATCTCGAGAAGAAGCAGGAAGTCTTCATCGCGAATTTCGAGCTGCGCTCGCTCGACCCGCCGCATTACGCGGCGATCGTCGCCCTGCGCCGGGCCTACGAAGACCGATTGGTCGCGCTGCTCGAGCGGGGATCGGAGGCGGGGGAGCTGGACGTCCGGGATGCACGGGTCGCCGGCTACGCGATCCTCGGGATGCTCACCAGCGCCTGCACGTGGTACCGGCCCGACGGCCGGATGACCAAGGCGGCGATCGTCGCCCTGCACACCGACATGGCGTTGCGGGGTTGCGTCAGGCGTCAGCCATAGACCCCGTCGCGCCGGGGAAGGGCGGTCGCCTCAGATCAGGCCGCCCGGCGGTGCGGCGGTGAGGGTCCTGCCGGCCCGCGTGACGAGCTTGGCGAAGGCCAGCGCCGCCGCCGAGGCCTGGGCTTCCGAGGGGAAGGTGCGGTCCGAGGTCAGGACCGGCATCTGCGTCGCATCGAGGAGGACCCAGGTCCACAGACGGGTGTCGGTCGCGCGGATCTCGAAATGCATGGCGAACTCGTCGGGCAATGGCACATGCCCGCACAATGCGCCGCGAAAAGGCCTGACGCGTTAAGAGCTTGACTGGCGCAACAACCTGCGTCGGCGCGCACCGGCCTTGCCCCCGACATCCTCGCAGATCACAGGCGGGAACCTGCGCCGCCCAGGGCGGATCTCGCCACGATCTGCCCCGACTTGGCATGCCAGCTTGGCTTTATCCGGCCATTCGATGCTACCCTCGCGCGGTCGGCATGCCGTGCCGACGGCGTGAGCAGGAGCGACATGGTAGAGCGGTACCATTTCCGCCTGAGGGGGCCGGACGAGGTCATCGAGGACGAGGAGGGCGTGCTGGCAAACTCGATCGAGATCGCCGTGGCCGAGGCGACGCAGCTGATCGCCGAGATGCACGCACGGGGCGAGTTGCCCGATCCGGACGAGCGCTGGTGCGTGGAGATCCACACCACCGACGGTGTCGTGCTTCGTTCCCTTCAGCTGTACTGAGCGCTGGGCGCGGGGCGCGGGAGCTTGCGCAGGATCAGGCGGATGTGTTCGCGGAGGGTGATCGCCTCAGGCGGCGGACCGGCACCCGGAGGCTCGACCGCTATCTCCGGACCACCCAGCACCGAGGCGTACATCGAGCTCTCCACGCTTTTCGCGAGCAGTAACCATCAGCCGTAGCAAACCGTTGCAAGCATCATAAGTCAGGTTTCGCCCTACAGGACGCGGCCGCTTCTACTTCGACAGGGGCACCCGGCTCGATGGGCGACTTCCGGATATGAAGTCTCTCGCAGACGAGGCACATATTTCGGCGGCCGCGAGGCCGGCTGAGTCAGGTATTCGCCTGGACAGGTCGGCGCGGCACTGGAGGCGCGTGCCGCATCGGTCAAGGACGAGGCTGCGGCGGCGCACGCTGATCTCGGCGACGGCGCCCGGAAGCCCGGCAAGCGCGGCGATGACTTGCCGGATCGGTGACCGAAGCGTCCGGCCCGGGTCGCGCAGGGTTGGCCTCGTGCGCCGCGTGCGCGGTCGGGAAGTCGACAGCGCCGCCGGCGAGCCGGATCTGTCGAAAGGGTCGCAGGCGTCGGAAAATCCCCGGCCACGCTGAAACAGGCGACCCGGCGATGCAGTTGCCGCTGCATGTCAGGACCTCGCCCCATCACCGTCCTCGCCGAGGACGAAGAGTTCAGCCGCCTCGTCGCGGCCGACATGCTGACGGCGTTGGGGTTCGAGGTGCTGGAGGCGGAACACGCCCAGGGCGCGCTCCAGCATCTGGAGGCATGTGACGGGGCCGTCCTGCTCTACACCGACATCAACATGCCCGGCACGATGGACGGCCGCGCGCTCGCGCATGCCGTCCGGGCACGCTGGCCGGAGACCCGGATCATCGTCTGCTCGGGCTGCGATCCGCGCGAGGCGACCGCGCTGCCCGAGGAGGCCCATTTCATCGCCAAGCCCTGTGGGGAGAAACTGGTGCGCAAGGCGCTCAAGGCCCTGCACCTGCACTAGGGCCGCTCCCGACCGGATCGGGCGAGGGGGCATGTCGCGGCTGCCTCGCCCGGCGACACCTGTCCTCCAGCCGTCGCAGCACGGTCGAGAACGGCCCGCGCTGCGCTGTCTGGGCGGCCTCAGCTCGCGAGGAAGGCGGCCAGCCCGGCCAATCCCGAGAGGGAAGCGCGGCTTTCCTCCAGGCACCGCGCGTTCAGGTCCGCGGCCAAACCGTCGAGCTTGGCCTGGAGCAGGCCGATGCTGGCCGGGGACAGGTTGCCGGGGAGCAGGACGATCACGTCGCCTTCGTCGAGGTGTATCGTCTCGCGGATCGCAGCATCAGCCATCGGAGCCTCCACCGGGAATACTGATCTCTCGGCCTGTCGGTAAGCTCTCACGGGCCGAGGCCGCCGACCGTGCTCCGGCACACGCCCTCGAACACTGACTCGCGTCCGTGGCAATCCGGGGAGATCCGCGCCGGCGTCCCGCGGGCAGGACCGTCCGGCTACGCCCGAGCGCGCCGCGCCAGCGCTCGCCCGACCTCGAACAGCGCCAGATCCGACACCTGTTGCAGCCGCTGGTGGCCCATCGCGACGATCGCCGCGCGCGCCTGCAGGAGGTGATCGATCGCGAGGACCATCGGGTCGTCCGCCGGCAGATCGCCCGCCGCGCTCGGAAGGAAGGGGCCGCGGTGGCTGTCCGTGGTGTCGATGATGATGCCGCGACCGCGCATCCGTCCCGCCGGATCGGGCGTGAGGCTGCCACGGTCGAGAACCCATCGAACCTCGCCGCCGTCCGTGAGGACGCGGTACTCGGCCGAGACGGGGCCGCCGGTCTGGCGCGCCCGGGCGATGCGCGCGAAGACCCAGTCGCGATCGTCCGGATGGGTGCATCGAAGGGCGATCTCGATGGGCAGCGGGCGCCCGGCCAGGGTCGCATCCCCGGCGAGCAGCGCCGCCGTCCCCTCGTCGAGGAGGGATTGTCCCGCCGACACGTCCGCTGTCCAGGCGCCGACATAGCCGGCCGCGCGCAATGCAAGATCAGCCGTAGTCTGCAACAGCCTGGCCTCCTCCGGCGCAAATCGGATCGCACAAACCCGATCTCTGGTAGCGATATACCAAAATCGATATTCGGTACCAGTATCATACCGTCCATGCCGGAAATTTGGCAACTTCTAGTATCTGCGTGACCCGAAGATATACAACTCTCTGCAGCAGATCGTGTCGGCCAGGATCGGCGCGACGCGCGGCAAGAACTCCTCGGCGCCGCCGCAACAATGTGTCAGTGCTCCCGGCGACCCGACAGCGCCGTCAACGATCGAAGCGCGCCGCGGCACCCCGCTCTGCTATGTCGGCGGGACAGGTGATCGCGGGCCGCCTAGCAGCCTTCACCCCGTCGACGGGACGCGGGTCCGCTGCGGGCGCGCCGGGTGCATCCGATCGGATCGGCCTGTTCCGGGGGCGCGCCCACGGGCCTCCTTGTGGCAACGCCCGAACTTCGACAAACCCGGACGGAGCTATCGAGGACGGGCGCCCATGATCATCCGCCACACCCGCAGGCTGCAGCGATCGGGCGAGGCGGTCGCGAGCCGCGATGGTCGGCTCGTCGCGCCTGCCCCGACGGAGCCCGACTGGGATGTCCTGGGTCTGATCGATCTCGGCGGGCGCGTCACGGTGGTCGCGCTCCTGGGTCCGAACGACGCGCGCGCGTTCCGATTCCTGAACCCGGACGGCACACCGCTGGCGTCCTGCGCTGCGGACTTCCTCGCCGCGCCGTGGGACGGCGCCGGCCCGCTCGACTGGCAGGCCGAGGCGCTCCACACCGACGACGGCGACGCGTCGAACACGCGGGCCATGATCGAGGATCTCCACCTCCTGATCGAAGCCCTCGCGCGCGCGGCTGCCGCGAGCCCGGAGCACGCTGTCCGGGTCGTCACGGGCGGCGGTTCCGATCCGCGGGCGCAGGCGATGCACGCGGCGCTGGCACGCCTCAACGCCGCACCGGCGGGGGCTCCGCCCCACCTGCCCGAACTGGTGACGAAGGCGATCGTCGCGCGCGGCGGCCAGGAGACGGCCCATCCGGACGGCGGCGATCTGCGCTTCTCGATCTACCTGCCCATGCCGGGCTTCCGCTTTGTCGGCTACGCGGCGGACCGGAACGAGACGCTGTGCACGCTGATCGGCAAGAACTCGCGCCTCGCGTCGGCCCTGCTGGACGTTCGCGCGAACACGGCCTACGCCCGGCCGAACCTGGGAAGCATCGGGTTCGACGCCGCGACCTTGGTGCAGGTCCGGTTGTGGCGGCAGTACCTCCTGCCGGCGCTGATCGACGGCGCGGCGCGGTCGACGCGCGTCGGGGTGGTCTTCGAGCACGCGCACATCAGTCACGCCATCTGGAACGAGCTGGCCGCGGTCGACGACGTGCTGTCGCTCGGTCGCGCGCCGGCGGTGTTCCTGTTCGCGAGCTGCAACGAGCCGATCTCCCCGGTCGACGCCGTCTTCCCGGAGCTCGCCGGGCAGGTGTATCGCGGGATGGAAGGCCCGCTGCCCCTGCTGCAGGCTGCCGTCGCCGGCGCGGCCACCTTCCTGCCCTTCCGGTCCTACCGCGTGAGCCAGCGATTGGCCGATCGTCTCGCGGCCCTGGCGCGGAGCGCGGAACCCGCGCTCGATGCCCGACTGACGGAAGCGGCGCGCCGGGCCACGATCGTCCTGATCGGGCTGCGCCTGGAGAACCGCCAGTGGGTCCGGCAGCTCGACGGCTACGTGGCGCTGATCCGACGCCTCGGCCGGCGGCGCGGCGAGAGATTCCTCGTCATCGTCGACGGGCACAACACGCTCGCGGGCACTGCGGGCGGCTACGTCGAGAGCTACTGCGAGAGCCTCGTGCCCGCGGAGGGGACCGTGCCGTCCATCGTCCGGAAGGAGCTCGACCTGATCGGGGCGCTCCGCGCACGGGTCGCCGATGTCTCCAACGTGGAGTTGCTGCCGCTCGTGCCCTGCTCGATGGGGGCGAGCCTCGTGGCCGCGCTCCACACCGACCTGTTCGTGACGCATTTCGGGGCCGGGCTCGCCAAGTATAAGTGGGTCGCCAACGCGCCCGGATGCGTCATATCGAGCCGATCCGTGCTCAGCGGGAAGGACGATCTGCGCATCTACGACACCGAGATCTTTCGCGAGAACGTGTCGGCCTGTCACTACTTCCCCGCCGAGCGGGTGACGGACCTCGACACCTCGACCAACGCCCTGCATGTCCCCGGCAGCCGGGAGCGCGAGGATTTCGATCTCGACCTCGAAGAGTTCGCCGGCTTCGTCGAGCGGAACCTGCCCGAGCGGCGCGCCGCGCGCCCGCACTGGCTGAGACGGCTCACCCTCTTCAGGACCCGCGCCGCCACCGACGCGGCCAGGCTCTGAGCGCCGGGAGCATCACGGATGAGCGATCGGATCCTGATCACCGGCGGCGGCGGCTTCATCGGCTCGCACCTCAGCGAGCGCCTGCTGGAGCAGGGCCACGAGGTGCTCTGCGTCGACAATTTCTTCACGGGCCGGAAGAGCAATATCGCCCACCTGTTCGACAATCCGCGCTTCGAGCTCATACGGCACGACGTCACGCACCCGCTCTTCGTCGAGGTGGATCGGATCTACAATCTCGCCTGCCCGGCATCCCCGATCCACTACCAGTTCGACCCGGTCCAGACGACCAAGACCAGCGTCATGGGGGCGATCAACATGCTGGGGCTGGCGAAGCGGCTCCGCGTGCCGATCCTCCAGGCCTCGACCTCGGAGGTTTACGGGGATCCGCTCGTGCACCCGCAGCCCGAGGGCTACTGGGGGAACGTCAATCCCCTCGGCCCGCGCTCCTGCTACGACGAGGGCAAGCGCTGCGCCGAGACCCTGTTCTTCGACTATCACCGACAGCACCGCGTCCCGATCAAGGTGGTGCGGATCTTCAACACCTACGGCCCGCGCATGCATCCCAGCGACGGCCGGGTCGTCTCCAACTTCGTCGTCCAGGCCCTGCGCGGCGCGCCGATCACGATCTTCGGCGAAGGGCATCAAACCCGCTCGTTCTGCTACGTCGACGACCTGGTCCTGGGGCTGCAGGCGATGATGGCCACGGACGCGGAGATCACCGGCCCCGTCAATCTGGGAAACTCGGACGAGTTCACCATCCGGCAGCTCGCCGAACTCGTCGTCGACTTGTCGGGCTCGCGCTCGAAGCTCGTGCACGCCCCGCTGCCGGTGGACGACCCGCGCCAGAGGCGGCCCGACATCGCCCTGGCCGCGCAACTCCTCGACTGGCGCCCGACCGTGCCGTTGCGGGACGGGCTCGTGAGAACCATCGCGTATTTCGAGACGCTGCTGGCCTCGGAGCCAATCGGGCCGCGCTGATCCGGCGCGCGTGTCTCGGCGGCATCGGTCCTGACCGACCGTCGGCCGCTCCGGGCGAGTGGCCGTGCGCACTCGAGGCGCCCGCGGCGGCCGACCCGGGCCAAGCCCCTATCGCGGTCCGGCAGCCTCTGCGGCGGGGCCGGCCTCCGCCGCGTAGGCGTTGATGATGCCCATCAGCAGGCCGGGAAAGCGCGCCTCCACCTCGGCCCAGCGGGAATGGTTGCGCACCTCGACGCCGTGACGCTCGCTGCGGATCAACCCGGCCTCGCGCAGGACCTTGAAGTGGTTGGACAACGAGGATTTCGGGATGACGCGGTCCCCGAGCGCCGACACGGCCGAGCAGGCCTCGACGCATCCCGCCCGCATGATCCTGGCGAAGATGGCCGCGCGGCTCGGGTCGGCGAGGGCGTGCAGGATGGCCTCGGGTCGCACGTCCTCGATGGCGGGGTGAAACAGCGGTCTCATCTTTCGTCCATATGGGGTCTTGAACGACGCTCCGTTAGTTCCGAAGTTCCGAACTATGGGACTCAGGCCGCCATCCCGCGGCCGACCCATATCGGAGATAGGACACATGTCGAAGCTTGCGGGCAAGGTCGCCGTCGTGACCGGGGCATCGAAGGGCATCGGTGCGGGGATCGCCAAGGCGCTGGCGCGGGACGGCGCCGCCGTGGTGGTGAACTACGCGTCCAGCAGGGCAGGGGCCGACGCCGTCGTGGCCGCGATCACGTCCGCCGGCGGCCGGGCCGTCGCGGCCCAGGGCGACGTGTCCCGAGCGTCCGAGGCGCAGGATGTGATCGAGGCCGCGATCCGCGCGTTCGGGCGGCTCGACGTGCTGGTCAACAATTCCGGCGTCTACGAGTTCGCGGCGATCGAGGAGGTCACCGAGGAACACTACCGCCGCCAGTTCGACGTCAACGTGCTCGGCGTCCTGCTGGCGACGCGGGCGGCCGCGAAGCATCTCGGCGAGGGCGGGAGCATCGTGAACGTCTCCTCGGCGATCACGCACGTCCACACGCCGGCGGCGGCGGTCTACGCGGGGACCAAGGGGGCGGTGAACGCCATATCGGGGGTGCTCGCCAACGAGCTGGCCCCGCGCAAGATCCGCGTGAACGTCGTCAGCCCGGGCTACGTGGTGACCGAGGGCACGCACGCGGCCGGCATCTCCGGCTCGGAGATGGAGGCCGGGATGGTCGCGCAGACGCCCCTCGGCCGGGCCGGTGAGCCGGACGACATCGCCACCGTCGTGGCCTTCCTCGCCTCGGACGACGCGCGCTGGCTCACCGGCGAGAACATCACGGCCAGCGGCGGCATCCGCTGATCCACGGTGCTGCCCCTGCGCGCGTGTCGGTGCCCGACCGCGTGCCGGGGCAGCGTCGCGGAGACAACGACGCGACGACGATGACGCCTTCGTCCACGGGGGCGGCTAGGGCGGAGCGCCGCGCCGTCCATGTCGGTCGCGGTGCCTGCCGCGGGCAGAAGGGGAGGGGAGGGATGATCCGATCGAGATGGGGCCTAGCCGTGCTCGCGGCGGCGCTCGCGGCGGCATCGACCGCCAGAGCCGAGCCCGCCAACCAGGTGCTGGGGACGTGGCGCATGGTGTCCGCGCGGCTCGATCCGGAGGGGCGCAACGCGCCGGCCTACGGCGCGCGCCCGAGCGGGCTGCTGGTGTTCACGCGCGACATGCACTTCGTCGAGGTGCTCACGGACGCCGACATTCCCCGGTTCGCCTCGAGCGCGCGCGGTCAGGGGACAGCGGAGGAGAACCGGGCGGCCATGGCCGGCAGCATCGGGTTCTTCGGCACCTACACTGTGGACGCCGACGGCGCGTTCAGCGGCAACCGCGTCGAGGGCTCGACCTTCCCGAACTGGGTCGGCGACGTGCGCACGACCGAGCAGCTTCGCCTGACCGTCGAGGGGGACCGGCTGAGCGAGAGCTTCCGGCGCCCGGACGGTACGCGGATCGCCATCACGTGGGAGCGCGTCCGCTGAGCCGAAGCCGTGCGCGCGACCCGGGGCTTCGGCCCTGGAGGGCCGCGCAGGAGGGCCGCGCAGGAGGGCCGCCCCGACCGGGGGCGGGGCGGCCATCGGCGGATCGACGCGACGGAGCCCGCGTCCGGCGGTCCGCCGCGGAGGTTCACGCGTTGGCGCCGCCGTCGACCGTGAGGGTGGTGCCGGTGATCTGGCGCGCGGCCGGGCTCGCCAGGAAGGCCACCGCGGCCGCGATATCGTCCGGCGTCCCGTAATGGCCGAGGGCGGTCATCGCCCGCTGCATGTCCGCCTGCGCCCCGTCGGCCGGGTTCATGTCGGTGTCGGTCGATCCCGGCTGCACGAGGTTCACCGTGACGGCGCGCGGCCCGAGTTCGCGCGCCAGACCCCGCGTGAACGAGAGCAGGGCGGATTTCGACATGGAGTAGACCGTCACCCCGGGGAACGGGACCCGCTCCCCGAGGCAGGAGCCGATGGAGATGATCCGGCCGCCCTCCTTCAGGTGCGGGATGGCCGCCTGCGACGCCAGCACGACGGAGCGGACGTTGACGTCCAGGATGGCGTCGATGTCGGCGAGGCTCATCTCCGCGAGGGGGCCGCCGCGGGCGATGCCGGCGTTGTTGACGAGGATGTCGAGCCCGCCGAGGCTCTCGGCCGCCTCGTCGACCGAGCGCTTCACCGCCGCGGCGTCGGCGCTGTCGGCCTGGATGGCGCGCCCGCGGCGGCCCTTCGCCTCGATGGCGCGGACGATCTCGGCCGCTCGCTCGGCGGACCGCTCGTACGTGATGGCGACGTCCGCGCCCCGGTCCGCGAGCGCCAGGGCGATGGCCGCACCGATGCCGCGTGATGCGCCCGTCACCAGGGCGCGCTTGCCTGCCAGCTCACTCACGTCCGCCTCTTTCTGTAATGAACGACACAGAAATGGCTAGATGCGTTGCCGGCCTGGGTCAAGCGGTTTATATAACGATCGATGCAAAAATCCGCTTCGATCCAGGCAGGGGACCAGGCAGGGGACCGGGCAGGGGACCGGGCCGCGCCCGCCCGCGGTCGCGGCCGGCCCCGCGCCTTCGACCGGGAGGCGGCGCTCGATCAGGCGATGCAGCTGTTCTGGCGCCGCGGCTTCGCCGCGACATCCATCTCGGATCTCACCGCGGCCATGGGGATCGGGTCGCCGAGCCTCTACGCGGCGTTCGGCTCGAAGGAGGCGCTCTACGCCGAGGCGCTGCGCCACTACGGCGACCGGTACGGCGGGATGGTCTGGGCCAACTTCGACGCTGCCGCATCGGCGCGCGGGGCCGTCGAGGCGCTCCTGATGGATTCGGCCGCCGCGCTCACCGGCGCCTGCGGCCGCATCGAGCAGCTCGGCTGCATGGTGACGCTCTCGGCTGCCGGCAGCGAGGGACAGGCGGAGCTCGGCGCGTTGCTGCGCGCGGCCCGCGCCGAGGGACGCCGACGGGTCGCGGAGCGGCTCGCGCGCGCGGTCGCGGCGGGCGAGATCGGCGCCGCCGTCGACGTCGCCGCACTGACCCGCTTCGTGCTCACGGTGCAGAACGGCATGTCGCTCCAGGCCCGCGACGGCGCGACCCGGGAGGAGCTCGAGGCCGTCGCCCGGCTGACGATGGCGGGGTGGGACGCGCGCGTCGGGGGTGAGGGCGATCGACCCTTGCGGTGACGTGTGTGGATGCTGGGCTTGCCTCGAGAAAGATACTGCTGGCGAATTCCTACGCGGCCGTTGGCCGAGCCATGAGGCGTGCGAATGCAGAGCGTCGGGTTCGGCCAGCGGGCGTGTCGCCAATCCAGGCGGCAAGGCGGCCGAGATTGATCGCCTTCGCCGTCAGCAGGTGCTGCAAATGCGTCCTGGCCAGACCGAGATAGCGACTGCGACGCAGGCCCATCGTCCGTACGCCACGTGAGAGCGTGCCTTCGATGCCAGCGCGCCGTCGCCGGTCAACTGCGAAGGCCGACGAGGTCTCTCGCGCCCGCGCCGCGACGAGCGCATCGTGTGACTCACGTGAGCGCGGGGTCAGTCGACGGCGCTGCGAGCGGGTGCAGCGAGGCTTCAAGCTGCAGGCTTGGCAGTGCTGTGCCGCGAAGCGAATCCGTATGACCGTGCGACCGAGGTTGTAATTTGGATGCCAGCTCCGGCTGTCATGTCCCGCCGGACAGGTCGCGATCTGTCGATCCCAGTCGAGATGGAAGTCTTCGATGGTGAAGGCACCCTCGGTGCGCGCCTGCCACTGGTTGTCCTTCGGCACCGGTCCGGTCAGGGCGACGTCGTGATCTCGCGCGGCGGCTACGAGGCCGCCGGCGTCGATATAGGCAGCATCGACGAGATGGCGCGCCCGAAGCAGATCCTGCGTCGCCAGCGCCGCGTGCAGCGGGTCGAGCACTGCCTGGTCCACGCCGGGGCCGGTGTCGTCGCGACGTGGACGATCAGCGGTGGCTGGGCGTCGTCGCAGGTCTCGGTCAGATGGACGGTGTCACCGATCCATGTGGTCGCGCGCTTCTTGGCGTAGTGCACGTCCGGATCGTAGGGCGAGGCGACCATCGCCAGGGCGGGCGGGATGCCCTCGGCCTCCGTCCGCCAGCGGATCCGCCCGTCTCCCTCCGATCCTTCAGCGGGTGGTTCGGCGACGTGGAAATTCTGCAGCCAGACGCGGCGAAGGACCACCATGGCGGGGACGTTGCGCAGCCAGCCCGGTGCAGCTTTGGTGTCGACGGCTGCAAGCAGCCGGTGCCCGTCGTCACCGATCGTCTCCGCGCAGGCGCGGCGCGCCGTCTCGCCCTGCGGGATATGGAAGTCGCCGATGGAACGGCCGTAGCGCTTGATCCAGCTCGGATCCTTATGGGCCCGTAGCCAGTCCGGCGCGACGACAGCCAGGGCGTTCAGGGCGGCCTGCAAGGTCTTGATGGCGCAGCCGAGGCGGTTGAGGCTGCGGATCGCACCGAGGACGTGGGTCGCGTCTGTGCGCTGGCGGCCACGCTTGGCCAAGAGGCCGCGCTCGCGGCAGAGGGTGAGCAGGGTGTCGAACAGCAGGGCCTCGGCTTCGCCGGCCACGAGGCGGGAGCGGAATTGACTCAGGACCGAGGCGTCGAAACCGGGATCGGTCAGGTCGAGGCCGAGCAGGTAAATCCAGTCGATGCGAGCCCGTACAGCATCGGCCGCACGGCGGTCGGACGGATGCTCGGAGAACTGCAGCAGCGTGATCAGCGCCAGCCGCCAGGGGCAGGCCGCGGGCTGTCCGACGCGTGCGAACAAGCCAGCGAACTGGATAGCCGGTCAGCCGCTCGAACAGGATGCGCTGTGCCTCGACACCACGGGCAGGCTCGCTCACCACCATCAGAACCCCGCAGTAGTCCACCCGCAGGGTGCCGTGCTCCGGATGCACCGCGAACGGCTCAGGTGCCGTCCGGCCGAGCCGGTGGGCCTCGGCACCGAACTTCTCGCAGAAGGCTATGGCGTTCGTCCGGAGCGCCACCCATCGAGCCGGTAGGAGATACCGGCACAGCGAGGCATGCTCGGACAGATCCTTAAGCGCGCTGCGCCACAGGGCGGCGGCGTCGGGGAGCATGGTGGGTGCCAAACTGGAAGCCATCCCATGGGCTACGGCAAGCTTGACTGCCGGGCTATGCGGCCAGAAGCGAGGTTGCCCAACGTGGATTGGGACGGTTCAGGCGCGCTCCTTGCCCTCTGATCGCTCCGCTTCCTGGCGCGCTACGCTGAGGACCCGGCGACGCCCCTGTGTGTCCGGTATCGAGGACCAAAGGCGCACAAGAGTCAGCAGATCTCCTGCCTCGCCCTCTGCTGGCGCCCGGAGGAACGCCTCAACTGGGACGTTAAGCTCTCGGGCGAGCTGTTTCAGCGTCGCGATGGTGCGAGCGGAGCGACTGGGAATGGCCATGCTTGATAACGCATGGCCCACCGCAGCATTCCAAGCTGCATACATAATTCAGAAGAGGCGTCAGTGTCGGCCTATATCCGGGCTCACGACGCTGAAGCTGTTCCCAGCGACATGCCTAAATAAATCTGCGGCTAAGCTGCAACGCGCGTCGAATGGGCGCATTCCCGATCTATGTCAGGATCGCGCCCCCTCGCCGTGCTCGCCGACGATGACGAATTCACCCGTCTCGTCACTTGATCGGCCCCCACGAGGTGGTCCAAGGTCAAAGTTAGTGCAGTGTCGGTCGCTGGACCACGGCGAGCTTGGCCGGTGCAGCCGGCCAAGCGGCTATAGCTGGCACGAACACCTCTGGCGCGGGCGGCCGGTAGCCCAATGCGCCATGCGGCCGAACCGTATTGTAGTGCCGTCGCCAGCCCTCGATCATGATCTGCGCCTCCTTGAGCGTGTAAAAAATCTCGCCATTCAGCAGCTCGTTGCGTATCTGTGCGTTGAAGCTCTCGACATATCCGTTCTCCCACGGCGAGCCAGGGCTGATGTAGGCCGTCCTTACGCCAACGGCCGCAATCCAGGACTGGACCGACTTGGCG
>NZ_FOZY01000021.1:0-93391 GCF_900116245.1 Methylobacterium sp. yr668
GGCGCTGGTGGTGTTCCTCAACAAGGTCGACATGGTCGACGACGAGGAGCTCCTGGAGCTGGTCGAGCTGGAGGTGCGCGAGCTGCTGTCGAAGTACGACTTCCCGGGCGACGACATCCCGATCACCAAGGGCTCGGCGCTGATGGCGCTCGAGGACAAGGAGCCGAAGATCGGCAAGGAGGCGGTGCTGGCGCTGATGGCGACCGTGGACAGCTACATCCCGCAGCCGGAGCGTCCGATCGACATGCCGTTCCTGATGCCGATCGAGGACGTGTTCTCGATCTCGGGCCGCGGCACGGTGGTGACGGGTCGCGTCGAGCGCGGCATCGTGAAGGTGGGCGAGGAAGTCGAGATCGTCGGCATCCGGGCGACCACCAAGACGACGGTGACGGGCGTGGAGATGTTCCGCAAGCTGCTCGACCAGGGGCAGGCGGGCGACAACGTCGGCGTGCTGCTGCGCGGCACGAAGCGCGAGGACGTGGAGCGCGGCCAGGTCGTGTGCAAGCCGGGTTCGGTGAAGCCGCACTCGAAGTTCAAGGCCGAGGCGTACATCCTGACCAAGGAGGAGGGCGGCCGCCACACGCCGTTCTTCACCAACTACCGGCCGCAGTTCTACTTCCGGACCACGGACGTGACCGGGATCTGCACGCTGCCGGAGGGCACCGAGATGGTGATGCCGGGCGACAACGTGACCATGGACGTGGCGCTGATCGTGCCGGTGGCCATGGAGGAGAAGCTGCGCTTCGCCATCCGCGAGGGCGGCCGCACCGTCGGCGCCGGCGTCGTCGCCGCCATCAACGACTGACGATCGATCCGGGGCGGCGCCGCGCGCCGCCCCGCCTCTCCGACGCCGGCCCCCGTCTCGACGGGGGCCGGCGTCGTCGTTTCGGGCGGGCGGGGTCCTGTCGGCGCCGCTTCCCGCCCGCTTCCCGCAAGCGACCCCTTGCAAGCCGCGCCGCGATGGGGCATTGGGCGGTGCGCTAGGAGTGTAGCTCAACTGGTCAGAGCGCCGGTCTCCAAAACCGGAGGTTGCGGGTTCGAGTCCCTCCACTCCTGCCAGACATTCAGCCCGATCCCGCGCGGCGGCCCGGTCGACAAGCCGGGGGAGTTGCGCTAGAGCGGGCGCAATCCGAGATCTGAAGCGACCGTCGGTGCGGGCCCATCCGGGTCCTCGGCGCCGACATTCGCATTCCCGGATGCGGTCTCTGCCTCGGGGCCGAACACGCACAGACACTGGCGCCATGGCATCGAACGAAGCGACCAAGAAGGTGGACCTGGTGCGCGGCGCGGCCCGCGGTCCCGCGAATCCGCCGCCCGCCCGGCCCGCGACCCCCGCCCGCGCGCCGCAGAAGCGCGCCACGCCGGGTGAGTTCTTCGCCCAGGTGCGCGACGAGGCCCGCAAGGTCACGTGGCCGACCCGCCGGGAGACCACGATCACGACCATCATGGTGTTCGTGATGGTCGTCGCCGCGAGCCTGTTCTTCACGGTCGTGGATCAGGCCCTGCGCTTCTTGGTCGGCCTGATCCTGGGCGTCTGAGAAATCCTGGGCGTCTGGGGGCGGCTCGCCGCCGATCGGGGGTGACCCCGGGGACTTGTCGGAGTTGAACGGAACCGTGTCGAAGCGCTGGTACATCGTCCACGCCTACTCGAACTTCGAGAACAAGGTTGCCCAGTCCATCAAGGACCAGGCGGCCCAGCGCGGGCTGACCGAGCTGTTCGACGAGGTGATGGTCCCTACCGAGAAGGTCGTGGAGGTCCGCCGCGGCCGGAAGGTCGACGCCGAGCGCAAGTTCTTCCCCGGCTACGTGCTGGTGAAGTGCGACCTCACCGACGAGGTCTACCACCTGATCAAGAACACCCCGAAGGTCACGGGTTTCCTCGGGGCCGACAAGTCGAAGCCGGTGCCGATCCCGGACGCCGAGGCCGAGCGGATCAAGGGCCAGGTCGCCGAGGGCGTCGACCGGCCGAAGCCCTCGATCTCCTTCGAGATCGGCGAGACCGTCCGGGTCGCCGACGGCCCGTTCGCCAGCTTTAACGGCACCGTCGAGGAGATCGACGACGCCCGCTCCCGCCTCAAGGTGGCCGTGTCGATCTTCGGCCGCGCCACGCCGGTCGAGCTCGAGTACGCCCAGGTCGAGAAGGCCTGAGCCCCCGATCGCGGCGGCCCTCCGGCCGCCCATCCGTTCCGGTCGCCGCATCCCCACCGGGTGCGGGGACCGCGAAGCCGCCGCGTTCCGCTGAGAGCGCGGCACCATCCGCGGGAGAACCGCCCGGCTTCGCCTCCGGGATCCACGGCTCGCACCGCGACCTGCAACCGTCCGACCCGCCGCGCTTCAGGCCGCACGGGGGCGGATTTTCATTGGGAGCAGTCCCATGGCGAAGAAGATCACGGGCTACGTGAAGCTTCAGGTCCCGGCCGGCGCCGCCAACCCGTCGCCGCCGATCGGCCCCGCGCTCGGTCAGCGCGGCCTCAACATCATGGAATTCTGCAAGGCCTTCAACGCGAAGACCGCGCAGATGGAGAAGGGCACCCCGATCCCGGTGATCATAACCGCGTATCAGGACCGCTCCTTCACCTTCGAGATGAAGCAGCCCCCGGTCACCTTCTTCCTGAAGAAGGCCGTCGGCCTGAAGCTCGGCAAGAAGCCGGCCTCCGGCTCCAAGACCCCGGGCAAGGGCCCGACCGTCGGCAAGATCACCGAGGCGCAGCTTCGCGAGATCGCCGAGAAGAAGATGCCCGACCTCAACTGCGACACGGTCGAGTCGGCCGTCGCGATGATCCGTGGCTCCGCGCGGGCCATGGGCCTCGAAGTCGTCGCGTAAGGGAGGGCAGCATGGCTAAGGAAGGCAAGCGCATCCGCGCCGCCCGCGAGGGCATCGAGGCGACCAAGCTCTACGCGCTCGACGAGGCGATCAAGCTGGTCAAGGAGCGGGCGACCGCGAAGTTCGACGAGACCGTTGAGGTCTCGATGAACCTCGGCGTCGATCCCCGCCACGCCGACCAGATGGTCCGCGGCGTCTGCAATCTCCCGAACGGCTCCGGCCGGACGGTGCGCGTGGCGGTCTTCGCCCGCGGCGCCAAGGCGGACGACGCCAAGGCCGCCGGTGCCGACATCGTCGGCGCCGAGGATCTCCTCGAGATCGTGCAGAGCGGCAAGATCGAGTTCGATCGCTGCATCGCGACCCCCGACATGATGCCGCTGGTCGGCCGTCTCGGTAAGGTGCTGGGCCCGCGCGGCCTGATGCCGAACCCGAAGGTCGGCACCGTCACCATGGACGTGAAGGGCGCCGTCGCCGGCGCCAAGGGTGGCTCGGTCGAGTTCCGCGTCGAGAAGGCCGGCATCGTCCATGCCGGCGTCGGCAAGGTCTCGTTCGACGCCGACAAGCTCGTCGAGAACATCAAGGCCTTCGCGGACGCCGTCGCCAAGGCGAAGCCCGCGGGCGCCAAGGGCACCTACGTCCAGCGCATCGCCGTCACCTCGACGATGGGCCCGGGCGTGAAGGTCGAGCCGAACACGGTCCTGACCGCCTGAGGCGGGACGAATCGTCGACGCTGCGGAGCGCCCGGCCGGGAACGGCCGGGCGCTCTGCGTTCGCGGGAGCGGGATCGGTGCTCGTCCCTGTCTCGGACCTGTCTCCGACGCAGGCCTGTCCAAGGCGCGAGGCAGGCGCGGAATACGGTCGGTGACGCGACAGGAAGACAAGCCGCGATGGGCCGGCCCGAACCTGCGTCCCTCACGCCATTCTTAACCGCCGAGGGGGGCGCCAACGGCCGCGGCTGTGCTAGATAGGCCGGCATGCGATGCACCCTGACGGTCACCTCCAAGCGACGCATCCTGTGCGTCTTTCCCGCCTACACGCCGTCCTTCGGGACATTCTCCCACGCCTACCCGCTGATGGGCGGGGTGAAGGCGTTCATGCCGCCGCAGGGGCTGCTGCTGATCGCGGCCTACATGCCGGAGGCTTGGGAATGCCGGTTCATCGATGAGAATATCCGCCGCGCGGGCCCGGCCGACTTCGCCTGGGCCGACGCGGTCTTCGTCTCCGGGATGCACATCCAGGAGCCGCAGATCCACGATATCCGCGACCGCGCCCGCGCGGCCGGGAAGGTGACGGTGCTGGGCGGCCCCTCGGTCTCGGGCGCGCCTGAGAAGTACGGCGACTTCGACTACCTCCATATCGGCGAGATCGGCGACGCCACCGACCAGCTCGTCGCCCGCCTCGACGCGGACCTCACGCCGCCGCCCGCCCAGGTGGTGCTGGAGACCAAGGATCGCCTCCCGCTCGCGGACTTCCCGGCTCCGGCCTACGAGGCGGCGCCGCTCAAGCGCTACCTGATCGGCTCCCTGCAATTCTCCTCGGGCTGCCCCTACCGCTGCGAGTTCTGCGACATCCCGCAGCTCTACGGCCGCCAGCCGCGCCTGAAGAGCCCGGAGCAGATGTGCGCCGAGCTCGACGCCATCGTCAGCCAGCCGGGCCACCCGGCGGTGGTCTACTTCGTCGACGACAACTTTATCGGCAATCGCAAGGCGACCCGCGAGATGCTGCCGCACCTCGTGGAATGGCAGAAGCGGAACAACTACCCGCTCCAGTTCGCCTGCGAGGCGACGCTGAACATGGCCAAGCAGCCCGAGATCCTGGAGCTGATGCGGCAGGCCAACTTCATGACGGTGTTCGTCGGGATCGAGACCCCGGAGGCGGACGCCCTCAAGGGCATCGACAAGACCCACAACGCCGCCGTGCCGATGTACGAGGCGATCGAGACCCTCAATTCCTACGGGCTCGAGGTGACCTCCGGCATCATCCTGGGCCTCGATTCGGACACCGACAAATCCGAGCAGAACCTGATCGACTTCATCGACCGCTCGGCGATCCCGGTCCTGACCATCAACCTGCTCCAGGCCCTGCCCAAGACCCCGCTCTGGGACCGGCTGGAGCGCGAGGGCCGGCTCCTCCACGACGCCAGCCTCGAGTCGAACGTCCTGTTCAAGCGCCCCCACGATTCGGTGGTGAGCAGCTGGCGCCGGGCGATCGCGCACGCCTACGAGCCGGAGAAGATCTTCGAGCGCTTCAAGCACCAGTGCGCGGTGACCTACCCGAACCGCATCACCACGCCGACGGCCGGAAAGCTCACGTTCACCAACCTGCGCCGCGGCCTCATCCTGGGCTTCAACATCATCACCCGCGTCGGGATCTTCTCCGACTACCGCAGGCCGTTCTGGAGCGCGGCCGGCTACGCGCTGAAGCGCGGGCAGATCGAGGCGGTGTTCAACATGGGTTTCGTGGCCCACCACCTGATCCGCTTCACCCGCGAGGCCCTGCGCGGCGAGCACAACGCCTCGTTCTACGCCGCGAAGGCCGCGGAGGCGAAGGCCGCCCGCGACCGCAGCTGGTGGGAGGCCGCGCGGCGCAAGCTGGTGCCGGAGCGCGAGGCGGCCTAGCCGGGGATCCCGGGACGGGCCCCGAGCGATGCAGCAGCGGCAGGGTACCCGCGCAAGTCCTTGCCTGCGGCGGAAAAGTCGCGCTCCGGCCCTTGGCAGGCGGCTTGCTAGGCTCTATACACCGCGCCTCACGCATTTCATCCTCACGGAAGGAGAGCGGCCGATCGGCCGGTTTCCGCTCGAAATGTCGCCCGGGCAACCGGGTGGCACTGGCCGGAAGGATCCCAGGGGCGACGAGCCCCGCGGAGCCTTGTCCGGCCATGTCCTGTCCGAGACTGCAGGTGCCGGTTCGCCGGCTTAATCCGCCAGCCTGCACAGACGGGGAAGACCGAATTCGAAACGCCTCGCCCCGGCCCCGGCCGCGGAGGGGTGTCGGTTTGAACCAACTCGCCCGAGGCGGCCCGAAGGGGCACGCGCGGGGACAGGGCCGCGAAGCGTCGTTCGGACGTTCCCGGTCTTCCTGAAGGCCGAGACCACGTCCGGGCGGCATGTGCAACCGGCGGACCCGAGACCGGGTTCCGCCAACCGGAGAGAGCCCAGTGGACCGGACAGCTAAAGCTGATCTCGTCTCGACGCTCAACGGCGTGTTCAATCAGAGCGCCGTCGTCGTCGTGGCCCACTACAAGGGCCTCACGGTCGCCGACATGCAGAAGCTGCGCGCGCAGATGAAGCAGGCCGGCGCCACCGTGAAGGTCGCCAAGAACAGCCTCGCCGGCATCGCACTCGATGGCACGGACGTCGCCTCCATCAAGCCGCTCCTGAAGGGCCCGACCCTGCTCGCCTATTCCGGCGATCCGGTCGCTGCCGCGAAGGTCGCGGTCGATTTCGCCAAGGTTAACGACAAGCTCGTGATCCTCGGCGGCGCGATGGGGAAGACCGCCCTGAACCCGGACGGCGTGAAGGCGCTCGCCTCGCTCCCGTCCCTCGACGAACTGCGCGCCAAGATCGTGGGCCTCGTGCAGGCGCCCGCGACCAAGATCGCTCAGGTCGTCAACGCGCCGGCGGCGAAGCTCGCCCGCGTGTTCGGGGCCTATGCCAACAAGGACGAGGCCGCCTGAGGCCCTTCAAAATCCATCCGTTCAAACCGATATCTGAGAGGAATTCAAAATGGCTGATCTCGCCAAGCTCGTCGACGACCTGTCCTCGCTGACCGTGCTCGAGGCCGCTGACCTGGCCAAGATGCTCGAGGAGAAGTGGGGCGTCTCGGCCGCCGCTGCCGTCGCCGTGGCCGCCGGCCCGGCCGCCGGTGGCGCCGCCGCCGCCGCTGAGGAGCAGACCGAGTTCACGGTCGTCCTCGCCTCCGCCGGCGACAAGAAGATCGAGGTCATCAAGGAGGTCCGCGCGATCACCGGCCTCGGCCTCAAGGAGGCCAAGGACCTGGTCGAGGGCGCGCCGAAGCCGATCAAGGAAGGCGTCGCCAAGGACGAGGCCGAGAAGCTCAAGGCCCAGCTCGAGAAGGCCGGCGCCAAGGTCGAGCTCAAGTAAGTCGACGATGGGCCGGTCCCGGCCCATCACCCCACGAAGGCTCCGCGCGAGCCTGTCGTGACCGGAGCCCGCGGGTCAGCGCCCGCGGGCTTTAGGCCGCTTCGGCGGATGGTCCTGGAACGGGACCGGCAAGAGATTCGGTTCGGTGGCGCGGCTCGGCGGGGCGCGCGTCACGGCCCGGTGCGGGAGGTCCCTTTCGGGAACGCTTCCCCGGGCGCGAGGCACGCGGGTAGGAGCGAGGTCACATGGCCAACACGCTGGTCGGTCGCAAGCGCATTCGGAAGTTCTTCGGCAAGATCAAGGAAGTTGCCGAGATGCCGAACCTCATCGAGGTTCAGAAGGCGTCCTACGACCAGTTCCTGATGGTCGACGAGCCCGAGGGCGGGCGCGCCGACGAGGGGCTGCAGAGCGTGTTCAAGTCGGTGTTCCCGATCTCCGACTTCGCCTCCACGGCGCTGCTCGAGTTCGTGCGCTACACCTTCGAGGCTCCGAAATACGACGTGGACGAGTGCCGCCAGCGCGGCATCACCTTCGCGGCCCCGCTGAAGGTCACGCTGCGCCTCATCGTGTTCGACGTCGATCCGGACACCCAGGCGAAGTCCGTCAAGGACATCAAGGAGCAGGACGTCTACATGGGCGACATGCCCCTGATGACGGAGAACGGCACCTTCATCGTCAACGGCACCGAGCGCGTCATCGTCTCGCAGATGCACCGCTCGCCGGGCGTGTTCTTCGACCACGACAAGGGCAAGACCCACTCCTCGGGCAAGCTCCTGTTCGCCGCCCGCATCATCCCGTACCGGGGCTCCTGGCTCGACGTCGAGTTCGACGCCAAGGACATCGTGCACGTCCGCATCGACCGGAAGCGCAAGCTGCCGGCGACGTCGCTGCTCTACGCCCTGGGTCTCGACGGCGAGGAGATCCTGTCGACCTTCTACAACAAGGTCGTCTACGACCGGGACGGCGCCGACTGGCGCGTGCCGTTCGACGCCGAGCGCATGAAGGGCATGAAGGCGACCGTCGACCTGATCGACGCCGATTCCGGCGAGGTCGTGCTCGAGGCCGGCAAGAAGCTGAATGCCCGCAACGCCCGCCAGATCACCGAGAAGGGCACCAAGTTCCTCAAGGCGACCGACGAGGATCTCGTCGGCCAGTACGTCGCCGAGGATCTCGTCAACGTGCAGACCGGCGAGATCTGGGCCGAGGCCGGCGAGGAGGTCACCGACAAGCTCCTGAAGAGCCTGGAGGAGGTCGGGATCACCGAGCTGCCGGTGCTCGACATCGACCACGTCAACATCGGCCCCTACATCCGCAACACGCTGGCGGTGGACAAGAACTCCAACCGCGAGGGTGCGCTGTTCGACATCTACCGGGTCATGCGCCCGGGCGAGCCGCCGACCCTCGAGACCGCCGAGGCGATGTTCCACTCGCTGTTCTTCGATTCCGAGCGCTACGACCTCTCGGCGGTCGGCCGCGTGAAGATGAACATGCGCCTCGACCTCGACGCCGCCGACACCGTGCGCACGCTCCGCAAGGAGGACATGCTGGCGGTGGTCAAGGCGCTCGTGGAGCTGCGCGACGGCAAGGGTGAGGTCGACGACATCGACCACCTCGGCAACCGCCGCGTCCGCTCGGTGGGCGAGCTCATGGAGAACCAGTACCGCCTGGGACTCCTGCGCATGGAGCGCGCCATCCGCGAGCGCATGAGTCAGGTCGACATCGACACGGTCATGCCGCAGGACCTGATCAACGCGAAGCCCGCGGCCGCGGCCGTGCGCGAGTTCTTCGGCTCGTCGCAGCTGTCGCAGTTCATGGACCAGACCAACCCGCTCTCCGAGGTGACGCACAAGCGCCGCCTCTCGGCGCTGGGCCCGGGCGGTCTGACCCGCGAGCGCGCCGGGTTCGAGGTGCGCGACGTGCACCCGACCCATTACGGCCGCATCTGCCCGATCGAGACGCCGGAAGGCCCGAACATCGGCCTGATCAACTCGCTCGCCACCTTCGCGCGGGTGAACAAGTACGGCTTCATCGAGACCCCGTTCCGCCGCGTGCGCGACGGCGTGGTCACCGACGAGGTCGCCTACCTCTCGGCCATGGAGGAGGCGAAGTACTACGTCGCCCAGGCGAACGCCCAGATGGACGAGAACCGCAAGCTCACGGAGGACCTCGTGGTCTGCCGCCGGGCCGGCGAGGTGATCGTCGTCGGTCCTGAGCGCGTCGACCTCATGGACGTGTCGCCGAAGCAGCTCGTCTCGGTGGCCGCGGCGCTGATCCCGTTCCTCGAGAACGACGACGCCAACCGCGCGCTCATGGGCTCGAACATGCAGCGCCAGGCCGTGCCGCTGGTCCGCGCCGACGCCCCGTTCGTGGGCACCGGCATGGAGGCGGTGGTCGCCCGGGATTCCGGCGCCGCCATCGCGGCCCGCCGGGCCGGCATCGTCGACCAGGTGGACGCCACCCGCATCGTCATCCGCGCCACCGAGGAGGCCGACGCCAACAAGCCGGGCGTCGACATCTACCGGCTGCAGAAGTTCCAGCGCTCCAACCAGTCGACCTGCATCACGCAGAAGCCGCTGGTCCGCGTCGGCGAGTTCGTCAAGAAGGGCGAGATCATCGCCGACGGTCCCTCGACCGAGTTCGGCGAGTTGGCCCTCGGCCGGAACGTGCTCGTCGCGTTCATGCCGTGGAACGGCTACAACTTCGAGGACTCGATCCTGCTCTCCGAGCGGATCGTGAAGGATGACGTGTTCACCTCGATCCACATCGAGGAGTTCGAGGTGATGGCCCGCGACACCAAGCTCGGGCCGGAGGAGATCACCCGCGACATCCCGAACGTCTCCGAGGAAGCGCTCAAGAACCTCGACGAGGCCGGCATCGTCTACATCGGTGCCGAGGTGAACGCCGGCGACATCCTCGTCGGCAAGATCACCCCGAAGGGCGAGAGCCCGATGACGCCGGAGGAGAAGCTGCTCCGCGCCATCTTCGGCGAGAAGGCCTCGGACGTGCGCGACACCTCCCTGCGGGTGCCGCCGGGCGTCACCGGGACCATCGTGGAAGTCCGCGTGTTCAACCGCCACGGCGTCGACAAGGACGAGCGCGCCCAGGCGATCGAGCGCGAGGAGATCGAGCGCCTCGCCAAGGACCGCGACGACGAGCAGGCGATCCTCGACCGCAACACCTACGCCCGCCTCGCGGACGTGCTGATCGGCCAGGCGCCGGTGGCCGGCCCGAAGGGCTTCCGGAAGGACACCACGCTCACCCGCGAGCTGATCAACGACTACCCGCGCTCGCAATGGTGGCAGTTCGCCGTCATCGAGGACCGTCTCATGACCGAGATGGAGGCGATGCAGAAGCAGTACGACGAGTCGAAGAAGCGCCTCGAGCAGCGCTTCCTCGACAAGGTCGAGAAGCTGCAGCGCGGCGACGAGCTGCCCCCCGGCGTCATGAAGATGGTCAAGGTCTTCGTGGCGGTGAAGCGCAAGATCCAGCCGGGCGACAAGATGGCCGGCCGTCACGGCAACAAGGGTGTCGTGTCGCGGATCGTGCCGATCGAGGACATGCCGTTCCTGGAGGACGGGACGCATGCCGACATCGTGCTCAACCCGCTGGGCGTGCCCTCGCGCATGAACGTCGGCCAGATCCTGGAGACGCACCTCGGCTGGGCGGCTGCGGGCCTGGGTCGCAAGGTGTCGAAGGCGGTGGATGCCTATCTGAAGTCGCAGGACATCGCGCCGCTGCGGGAGGAGATGAAGGCGATCTACTCCCCGGGCGAGCTCGACGGCCTGACGGACGAGGAGCTGGCCGAGGCCGGCAACAACGTCCGCCGCGGCGTGCCGATGGCCACGCCGGTCTTCAATGGCGCCAAGGAGGCCGATATCGAGCAGATGCTGGAGATGGCCGGTCTCGACCGCTCGGCGCAGTCGACGCTCTACGACGGGCGCACCGGCGAGCCCTTCGACCGCAAGGTGACGATGGGCTACATCTACATGCTGAAGCTCCACCACCTCGTGGACGACAAGATCCACGCGCGCTCGATCGGCCCGTACTCGCTCGTCACCCAGCAGCCGCTGGGCGGCAAGGCGCAGTTCGGCGGCCAGCGCTTCGGCGAGATGGAGGTCTGGGCGCTGGAGGCCTACGGCGCGGCCTACACGCTGCAGGAGATGCTGACGGTGAAGTCGGACGACGTAGCCGGCCGCACCAAGGTCTACGAGGCGATCGTCCGCGGCGACGACACCTTCGAGGCCGGCATCCCCGAGTCGTTCAACGTGCTCGTCAAGGAGATGCGCTCGCTCGGCCTCAACGTCGAGCTCACCTCCTCCAAGAAGGCGGCCAACGACCAGCTGGAGCCGCCGGCGGACGCGGCCGAGTAAGAGAGAGACCACACCTCCCGTGGCGGCGGTTGCCCGCCGCCACGGTCGAGCGGGAAGGGGAGGGGCCTTCCGGGGTTCGACGACGGTGAGCAGCGCCCGCGCGGGGCGCGGCGCCGGATCTTTTTCAGGACGCGGTGGCCCGGCGCGGGGCTGCCGGCGTCAACAAGGAGCGGATCATGAACCAAGAGGTCATGAACCTTTTCAACCAGCAGGCCCAGCCGGTCAGCTTCGATCAGATCAAGATCTCGATCTCGTCCCCGGAGAAGATCCTCTCCTGGTCGTACGGTGAGATCAAGAAGCCCGAGACCATCAACTACCGGACCTTCAAGCCCGAGCGCGACGGCCTGTTCTGCGCGCGCATCTTCGGGCCGATCAAGGACTACGAGTGCTTGTGCGGCAAGTACAAGCGCATGAAGTACAAGGGCGTCATCTGCGAGAAGTGCGGCGTCGAGGTCACCCTCGCGCGTGTCCGGCGCGACCGCATGGGCCACATCGAGCTGGCCGCCCCCGTCGCGCATATCTGGTTCCTGAAGTCGCTGCCGTCGCGCATCGGCCTGCTGCTCGACATGGCGCTCAAGGACCTCGAGCGGATCCTGTACTTCGAGTCGTACTGCGTCATCGAGCCGGGCCTCACCCCCCTGAAGGAGCGCCAGCTCCTGTCGGAGGAGGAGTACCTGCGCGCGCAGGAGGAGTACGGCGAGGACTCGTTCACCGCCATGATCGGCGCCGAGGCCATCCGGCGCATCCTGCAGGAGCTGGACCTCGACAAGATCGCCAACGATCTGCGCGAGGAGATCGCCGTCACCACCTCGGAGCTGAAGCCCAAGAAGCTCCTGAAGCGGCTCAAGATCATCGAGGCCTTCCAGATGTCCGGCAACAAGCCGGAATGGATGATCCTCACGGTCGTGCCGGTGATCCCGCCGGACCTGCGCCCATTGGTCCCGCTGGACGGCGGCCGCTTCGCGACCTCCGACCTGAACGACCTGTACCGCCGCGTCATCAACCGCAACAACCGCCTGAAGCGGCTGATCGAGCTGCGCGCGCCCGACATCATCATCCGCAACGAGAAGCGGATGCTGCAGGAGGCTGTCGACGCCCTGTTCGACAACGGCCGCCGCGGCCGCGTCATCACGGGCGCCAACAAGCGCCCGCTGAAGTCGCTCGCCGACATGCTGAAGGGCAAGCAGGGCCGGTTCCGCCAGAACCTGCTCGGCAAGCGCGTCGACTACTCGGGCCGCTCGGTGATCGTGGTCGGTCCGGAGCTGAAGCTGCACCAGTGCGGCCTGCCCAAGAAGATGGCGCTGGAGCTGTTCAAGCCGTTCATCTACGCGCGCCTCGACGCCAAGGGCTTCTCGGCCACCGTCAAGCAGGCCAAGAAGCTCGTCGAGAAGGAGAAGCCGGAGGTCTGGGACATCCTCGATGAGGTGATCCGCGAGCACCCGGTGATGCTGAACCGCGCGCCGACGCTGCATCGCCTCGGCATCCAGGCCTTCGAGCCGAAGCTGATCGAGGGCAAGGCGATCCAGCTGCACCCGCTAGTCTGCGCCGCGTTCAACGCCGACTTCGACGGCGACCAGATGGCCGTGCACGTCCCGCTGTCGCTCGAGGCGCAGCTGGAAGCGCGCGTCCTGATGATGTCGACCAACAACATCCTTCACCCGGCCAACGGTCAGCCGATCATCGTGCCGTCGCAGGACATCGTTCTCGGCCTCTACTACCTGTCGATCGTGGCCGAGGGCGCGCCGGGCGAGTTCAAGCCGGGCAACACCAAGAACCCGATGCAGGGCGTCTACGGCGACATGGGCGAGCTGGAGCACGCTCTCGCCGCCAAGGCCGTGTCGCTGCACTCGAAGATCAAGTGGCGCTGGACCGGCATCGGCCCGGACGGTGAGCCGCTGACCAAGACCTACGAGACCACGCCCGGCCGCGTGATCCTCTCCGGCGCCCTGCCGAAGCACGCCAAGGTGCCCTTCGACGTCGTCAACAAGCTGATGACCAAGAAGGAGATCTCGGCGATGATCGACACCGTCTACCGCCACTGCGGTCAGAAGGAGTCGGTGATCTTCTGCGACCGGATCATGGCGCTCGGCTTCAACCACGCGTTCAAGGCCGGCATCTCGTTCGGCAAGGACGACATGGTCGTGCCGGAGAACAAGTGGTCGATCGTCGACACGACCCGCGCGCTGGTGAAGGATTACGAGCAGCAGTACAACGACGGCCTGATCACCCAGGGTGAGAAGTACAACAAGGTCGTGGATGCCTGGGCGAAGTGCTCGGACAAGCTGGCCGCCGAGATGATGGGCCGGATCTCGGCCGTCCAGAAGGACGAGCACGGGGCCGACAAGCAGGTCAACTCGATCTACATGATGAGCCACTCGGGTGCCCGCGGCTCGCCTGCCCAGATGAAGCAGCTCGCGGCGATGCGCGGCCTCATGGCCAAGCCGTCGGGCGAGATCATCGAGACCCCGATCATCTCGAACTTCAAGGAAGGCCTGGACGTTCTGGAGTACTTCAACTCCACGCACGGTGCCCGTAAGGGCCTGGCCGACACCGCCCTGAAGACCGCGAATTCCGGCTACCTGACCCGCCGCCTCGTCGACGTGGCCCAGGACGCCGTCATCCGCGAGGTCGATTGCGGCACGACCAACGGCATCAAGATGCGCGCCATCGTGGATGCCGGCCAGGTCGTGGCGACGCTCGCCACCCGCATCCTGGGCCGCGCCACGGCCGAGGATCTGGTGGCCGCGGACGGCACGGTGATCGTCAAGACCGGCGAGACCATCGAGGAGCGGCACCTTCCGGCGATCAACGCCGCCGGCATCCAGGAGGTGAAGATCCGCTCGGTGCTCGTCTGCGCGACCAAGAGCGGCGTCTGCGCCACCTGCTACGGGCGCGATCTCGCCCGCGGCACGCCCGTCAACATGGGCGAGGCCGTCGGCGTCATCGCGGCGCAGTCGATCGGCGAGCCGGGCACGCAGCTCACGATGCGCACCTTCCACATCGGCGGTGCGGCCCAGATCGCCGACTCGTCGTTCATCGAGTCGAGCTTCGAGGGCACGATCAAGATCCGCAACCGTGCGATCGCCAAGAACTCCGATGGCGATCTGATCGCCACCGGCCGCAACGTGGCGGTGGTGGTCGTCGGGTCGGACGGGGTCGAGCGGGCGGTCCACCGCCTGCAGTACGGCGCCAAGCTCCGAGTCGACGAGGGTGACAAGATCAAGCGTGGGCAGCGCATCGCCGAGTGGGATCCCTACACCCGTCCGATCCTCACCGAGGTCGACGGCATCGTGGCCTACGAGGACCTGGTCGACGGTCAGTCCATGACCGAGACCACCGACGAGTCGACCGGCATCGCCAAGCGCGTCGTCGTCGACTGGCGCGGCTCGGCCCGGACCTCCGACCTCAAGCCCGCGATGGTCGTGGTCGATCGGGACGGCAAGGCGCTCAAGCTGCCCCGCGGCTCGGACGCCCGCTACTTCCTTCCGGTCGACGCCATCATCGGCTTCGATCCCGGCGCGAAGGTGAATGCCGGCGACATTCTCGCCCGCGTCTCGACCGACTCGGCCAAGACCCGCGACATCACCGGCGGTCTGCCGCGGGTGGCGGAGCTGTTCGAGGCCCGGCGCCCGAAGGACGCGGCGATCATCGCCGAGAAGTCGGGCACCATCGCGTTCGGCCGCGACTACAAGAACAAGCGTCGGCTCACGCTGACGCCGCATGACGGCTCGGAGGCGGTCGAGTACCTGATCCCGAAGGGCAAGCACATCCACCTGCAGGACGGGGACGTGGTCGAGCTCGGCGATTACATCGTCGACGGAAACCCGGCCCCGCACGACATCCTGGCGATCAAGGGCGTGGAGGAACTCGCGGCCTACCTCGTCAACGAGATCCAGGAGGTCTACCGGCTGCAGGGCGTGTCGATCAACGACAAGCACATCGAGGTGATCGTCCGTCAGATGCTGCAGAAGGTCGAAGTGACCGACGGCGGCGACTCGGACATCCTCTCGGGTG
The DNA here is from genome assembly GCF_900116245.1 of Methylobacterium sp. yr668. Taxonomy (NCBI): domain Bacteria; kingdom Pseudomonadati; phylum Pseudomonadota; class Alphaproteobacteria; order Hyphomicrobiales; family Methylobacteriaceae; genus Methylobacterium; species Methylobacterium sp. yr668. The sequence continues at coordinate 15,312 of NZ_FOZY01000021.1, forward strand.
ACCAGATCGACCGGACGGAGCTGACCGACTTCAACGAGAAGCTGCTGGCCGAGGGCAAGAAGCCGATCCAGGGCGTTCCGGTCCTGCTGGGCATCACCAAGGCGTCGCTGCAGACCAAGTCGTTCATCTCGGCGGCCTCGTTCCAGGAGACCACCCGCGTCCTCACCGAGGCGGCGGTCAACGGCAAGGTCGACACCCTGGAAGGCCTGAAGGAGAACGTCATCGTCGGGTCGCTGATCCCGGCGGGCACGGGCTCGATGGTGGCGGATATCCGCTCCATCGCCCGCCGCCGCGACGCGATGATCCTGCAGCAGAAGCAGGCCGAGAGCGGCGCCATGCCGGTCGAGGAGCTTCCGCCCGCCGCCGCCGAGTGAGGCCGTCGGCAGGACTGAGTTGGGAGAGGGCGGCCTTCGGGCCGCCCTTTCTCGTTCCGGCCTGCCTTTGTCCGGCCGTGTCCCCTCACCAACTCGAACGCCGTCTTTGCGAGCGCAGCGAAGCAACCCAGTGTCGCGCCACGCTGGAAGGCGTCCCCCTGCCCTGGGTCACTTCGCTGCGCTCGTGATGACGGGCCGGGCAGTGTCGACTGCAACCCCGAAACCGTATCGAGACACGCGCGACCGTCCGGCCTTAACGGCAGCTCAACCATACCGCGCGATAAACTCGGCGCGGCCGCAGAAACACCCTGGAAACGGGCAGGATCGGGCCGGTTCGGGTGCGTGAGTGCGGGTCTGGCGTCGTGGGCACGAGACGAGGACGGGAATCGAGCCTGCGCTGGCTCTCGGCGGCCCTGACGCCCTGGATGGTCGGGCTGGGCCTGCTGGTGTCGTTCACCGCCGATGCCGGCACGGAGAACGCCATCGGGGCGAGCCGGCTCGGGGTGATCGATGCCGACACGGTCCCGCCGCTGCCGCCCGGCACCCTGCTGATCGGATCGGCCCTCCGCCGCCTCGGCGACGAGCCGCCCCAGGCGACCTTCAAGACCGGCGCGCACGTTTTCCCCGTCGTGCAGCGGGCCGGCAAGGGCGACCCCGCCCGGCCGCCGGCCGAGAGCTTCGCGCGCCGGGCCGCGAACCTGCGCGAGGCGGGCGGCGCCCTGGTGTTCGGCGACGTTACCGGGAGCGTCACCGGCGTGCTGACGCAGGGCTCCGCGATCTGGGACCCGGAATCCGAGCCGGAGGCCGCCTTCGTCCCCGTGCCGGATCTCGGCCTCACCACCGGCAGCGGCACCGCCGCCTCCACGGGCGCGGGAACGGCCGACCTCACCGAGGATGGCGGCCCCGAGCGCTTCGACGGCTCGACCCCGCCGGTGCCGCGGGCCATCGCGCTGTCCTCCACGACGCCGGCGCCCGCCGACGCCATCCCCGTCGAGATCGCCGCGGCGAGCCTCGCGCTCCCCGATTTCGCGATCCGCACCGAGCGGCCCGACAGCGCCCAGCCGGTGCCCGAGGACGCGCGCCGGCGCTACGCCGACCTGATCGACCCGAACGCCCTCGACAAGGAGCAGCGCTGCCTCTCCGAGGCGGTCTATTTCGAGGCCCGGAGCGAGCCCGAGGCCGGCCAGGCCGCCGTCGCCCAGGTGGTGCTCAACCGGGTGAAGAGCGGCCTCTACCCGGCGAGCGTCTGCGGCGTCGTCTACCAGAACCGGCACCACTACATGGGGTGCCAGTTCTCCTTCGCCTGCGAGGGCAAGTCGCTGCGCATCACCGATGCCGGCGCCTGGGAGTCCGCCACCCGCATCGCCCGCTCGGTGATCGAGGGCCGGACCTACCTCGCGGAGGTCGGCGCCGCGACCCACTACCACGCCGACTACGTGCGTCCGGGCTGGGCCCGCCGCCTGCGCAAGATGGACGTGATCGGCCGGCACATCTTCTACCAGCTCCGGGCCGGCCAGACCTGACCCGGGCCGGACCGGACTTCATAAGAGGAACTGTCCAAGATCCGAACAATCCTACCTAGGTAGGCGACGCCTAAGCAGTCGAAACCAAGGGTTAATTTTACCTTCGTTCCCGATAATGCTTGCGCGCCGGGCAACGAGTCTGGCCTCTGGTACGTCGAGACGAGCGCCGCGTCCGCGCCGCGTCTCGTAGTAATGCGTACCAGAGGACTTCCATGACCGCGCCGGTCGCTCGCACCGCTCTCCTCGCCGCCGCCCTCGGCGGCGCGCTCCTCGCCGCACCCGCCCAGGCCGGCGGCTGCTACGGCTCCGAATGCTATCGCCGCGTCGTCACGCCGCCGGTCTACGACACCGTGCAGGAGAACGTGCTAGTACGCCCGCCCCGCACGGTCTATCGCACCACGCCGCCGGTCTACGACACGGTGTCGGAGCGCGTGATGGTCTCGCCCGGCGGCCGCTACTGGCAGACCAGCCGCGGCCCCGGCGGCGAGCTGATCGGCTGCTGGGTGACCACGCCGCCGCGCTTCGCCGTCCGCACCCGGACCGTGCTGATCCGCCCGGCGCAGACGATCCCCGAGACGATCCCGCCGGAATACGCCAGCGTCAGCCGCCGCGTCCTCGTCGCGCCCGCCCGGGCCGGCTGGGCGCCGATCGGCGGCGGTTACGGCTACCGGCCCGCGGCCTACGGCGGTCCGCTCGTCGGCTCGATCCCGGACGCCCTCGGCATCACCGGGGCGAGCTCCTCGGATATCGGCGTCGGTCTCGGCTTCTACACGGGCAGCCGCTACGACGGATACTGAGCCGGTAACGACCGCCGTCGCCTTGATTCCGGGCGTCCCGGCCACACCTCACCGCGCAGCACGGGAGGTGACGATGGGGACGTTCAAGGCCTGGGTGGTCGAGAAGAACGAGGCCGGCCAGAGCCTCGCCTTCACGGACTTCGACGACGCCGACCTGATGGACGGCGACGTCACCGTGCGGGTGACGCACTCGACCCTGAACTACAAGGACGGCCTCGCGCTCACCGGCAAGTCGCCGGTGGTGCGCCGCTTCCCGATGATCCCCGGCATCGACTTCTCGGGGATCGTCGAGGCCTCGGACCATCCGGAGTACAGGCCGGGCGACGCGGTCGTGCTCACCGGCTGGGGCGTCGGCGAGACGCATCTCGGCGCCTACGCGCAGCGCGCCCGGGTCCGTGGCGACTGGCTGGTTCCGCTGCCCCAGGGCCTCACGGCCGAGCAGGCCATGGCGGTGGGCACCGCCGGCTACACGGCGATGCTGTGCTGTATGGCGCTGGACGCTCACGGCGTGAAGCCCGAGCACGGCCCGGTCATCGTCACCGGCGCCTCGGGCGGCGTCGGCTCCGTCGCGGTGGCGCTCCTCGCCCGGGCGGGCTGGCACGTGATCGCCTCCACGGGCCGGGACGGCGAGGCCGATTACCTGAAGGGGCTCGGCGCCGCCGAGATCCTCGACCGGGCCGAACTGTCGAAGCCCGGCAAGCCGCTGGGCAAGGAGCGCTGGGCCGCCGGCGTTGACGCCGTGGGCTCCACGACCCTCGCCAACGTCCTCGCCATGACCCGGGCGGACGGCGCCGTCGCGGCCTGCGGGCTGGCGCAGGGCATGGACCTGCCGACCTCGGTGGCGCCGTTCATCCTCCGCGGCGTCTCGCTGCTCGGCATCAACAGCGTCACCACCCCGCAGAAGAAGCGGCGCGAGGCCTGGGCCCGCCTCGCCCGGGAGCTCGATCTGGCCAAGCTCGCCGCCATGACCAGCAAGGTCTGCCTGGAAGAGGTCGGCCGGCTCGGCGAGGAGATCCTGGCCGGCAAGGTCCGAGGCCGGACCGTCGTGACGGTGGCGTAGGTCCGGCGCCCGTCAGGCGGCTTTCCGGGCCTGGAGCAGGTAGCTCATCGGCAGGAGCCGGTCGGCGGCGAGCACGTCGCAGGCCGTGCTGCTGATGTTGTCCGGAAACTCCCGAAACCGCTCGATCGCGAGGCCCGCACCGATCAGACTCTCGATCAGCATCCCGACGGGATGGGCGAACCAGTAATGCGGTCCGACCCGCGGGGCCGGCCCGTCGCCGTACACGATGGCGTCCTCGCCCACGAACGGCGCCGTGCGGAAATAGGAGTGCCGGACCAGGAGCGGCTGCTCCGCCCGCGGCTCGAACATGTTCACGACGGGGTGCTCCTCGTGGATGAGGATCCGGCCGCCCGGGTGCAGGAGGCGCGCCGCCACGGCGAGGAAGCGCGGCAGGTCGGGCATCCAGCCCAGCACGCCGATGGTGATCACCGCGAGGTCGTGGGCACCGTCGTGCTCCGCGTCGATCGCATGCACGTCGCCCGCGACGAAGCGGCAGTCGCGCCCGGCGATGCCGGCGAGGTCCCTGGCCTGGGCGAGTAACGCCTCCGACTGGTCGAACCCGGTCGCCGACCGGGCGCCGAGATTCATCAGCGACACCGTCTCCCGCCCGTTGTTGCAGCAGAGCTGCGCGACGGAGGTCCCGGCGAGGCCGATCGCCCGCAGGGCCGCCTCCATCGGCGGGTCGAAGCAGGAGAAGCCGGGATCCCGCGCGAAGTTCTGCGTCAGCCGGTCCCAAGACGGGTCGCTCCGGTGCAGCGGCGCGGAGGCATCCCAGGCCTGGCGGTTGGCGGCGACGGCCTCGGCGGCGGACAGGGACGACATCGACGGCTCCGGATGAATCGCCGGAGAGTCTAGCGAGCGGTGCCCGTGTCGCGCCACGGCGATAACGCCGGGCCGGCCGAACCGCCGTCGCGCGGGAACCTTTGCCGTACCTCGCGTGTTGGCGTCTTCATGAGCGTCGCATTCGTCAAAGAGCCCGAGGGTGGGGAAGCGTTCGAGAATCTGCCGGACCGGCCGATCTCGCCGCACACGAACTTCGTCACGCCGGAGGGGCTCGCGCAGATCGAGGCCGAGGTGGCGCGTCTCGAGAAGGAGGTCGCCTCGCTGGACCCCGCCGACAAGGCGGAGGATTCCCGCATCGGGCGCGACCTGCGCTACTGGACGGCCCGGAAGAACACCGCGCAGCTCGTGGAGCCCAGGGGCGGCGACACCGTGCAGTTCGGCTCGACCGTCACGGTGGTCCGCGAGGACGAGTCCGGCAAGGAGACCCGGCAGACCTTCCGGATCGTCGGCGAGGACGAGGCCGACCCGCACAAGGGCTCGATCTCGTACGTGGCACCGCTCGCCCGCGCCATCACGGGCAAGACGATCGGCGACGTGGTCGAGGTGAACGGCCACGAGGTCGAGGTCGTCGAGATCCGCTGAGGCGGGTCATCGGCCCTCGAAGCGCGCCCGTAGGGGCAGCAGCGCCTCGGCGACGTGCTCCATGAAGGCCCGGACCCGCGCCGCGTGGCGCAGGTCCGGATGCGTCAGGATCCACAGGTCCGCCCCGAGTTCCAGGTGCGGTCCGGACAGGCGGCGCAGCGCCGGGTTGACGTCGGCCGTGAAGCAGGGGAGAGGGCCGATGCCGAGACCGGCCTCGACCGCCGCCTCCAGGCCCAGCACTGCGTTGATCCGCAGGCGGACGCGGTCGGACGGCACCCGCGCCTCCACGAACCGCGTGAGCGAGCCCCCCGCCACCAGCGGGCTCGGACTGATCCATGTCTCGCGGGCCAGGTCGCCGTAAGCGCGGTCGGCGCGGCCGTAGACCGCCCAGGCTGTGAGGGCGAGGCGGCGCCCGACCAGGGTCTCGCTCGGCTCCCGGCTGATCCGGATCGCCACGTCGGCGTCCCGGCGCGACAGGTTGAGGGTCGCCTCGGCGAGGATGAGCTCGATCCGGATCTCAGGATAACGCTCCGCGAAGCTCGCCAGCATCGGCATCAGCAGCTCGGCGGCGAAGCCCGCCGGCGCGGTCACCCGCAGCTCGCCGGAGGGTGTCTCGCCCTGTCCCGCCACCGCGCGGGAGAACCGTGCCACGTCCAGCTCGATGCGCCCGGCCGCCTCGATCATCGCCTGCCCGGCGGCGGTCGGCACGTAGCCCGTGCGCAGCCGCTCGAACAGGCGCGCGCCGAGCCGCGCCTCCAGGGCGGCGAGGCGCCGGAACGCCGTCGAGTGATTGATGCCCAGTTCGGCCGCCGCCGCAGTCAGGCCGCCCCGATCGGCCACCGCCTTCACGAACCGGAATTCGTCCCAATCGAGCGCCACGCCCCGAACCTTGCATCTGTGCAAGATCAGTCTTGCATGGCGGCGCATTCTTGCAAGGCGGCAAATGCGCGATGCAGGGGCCATCCGCCGGCCGACGATTCGGTCGGCCGTCCGACACGCAGGAGAGACCATCCCATGGCGAAGGTTCTGGTGCTGTACTACTCGACCTACGGTCACGTGGAGCAGATGGCCTACGCCGTCGCCGAGGGAGCCCGCGAGACGGGGGCCGAGGTCGTCGTCAAGCGCGTGCCCGAGCTGGTCCCGGAGGAGGTCGCCCGGCAGAGCCACTTCAAGCTCGATCAGGCGGCGCCGGTCGCGACCGTCGCCGAGCTCGCCGACTACGACGCGATCATCTTCGGCACGCCGACCCGCTACGGCAACATGGCCTCGCAGATGAAGCAGTTCATCGATCAGACCGGGGGGCTCTGGATGAAGGGCGCCCTGGTCGGCAAGGTGGGCTCGGTCTTCACCTCCACGGCCTCCCAGCACGGCGGCCAGGAGACGACGCTGACGAGCTTCCACACGGTGCTGTTCCACCACGGCATGGTGGTGGTCGGCCTGCCCTACAGCTTCCAGGGGCAGGCGGGCGTCGAGGCGGTGAAGGGCAACACGCCCTACGGCGCCAGCACGATCGCGGACGGCGACGGCTCCCGCCAGCCGAGCGCCGTCGAGCTGGAGGGCGCGCGGTTCCAGGGCCGCCACGTGGCGGGCATTGCCGCCAAGCTGGCCCGAGACTGAGAAGCCAAGAAAAAAGGCTCGGATTGCTCCGAGCCTGAAAGGAAAAAGGCCATTGGGGGCTGAGAAGGCCTTCGTGATCAGTAAACGGATCAGGCCGAACTCTGTTCCGCGGCCGGCGAAAAATTCTCCGCCGTCAGCGGGGCGCGGCCGCCCGGGCGAGGCGATCTCGGATCGCCTCGCCGAGCCCGTCCTCGGGGATCGGCGCGACCGCGATGGTCTCCGCCCCCGAGGCGTCGAGGTCGCGCAGGGCGCCGAACAGCCGGGAAGCGGCCTCGGCGAGATCGCCCGCCGGGCTCAGGTTGACGCTGGCCCGCGCGAGTTCGTGATCCGCCGGGAGATGCGAGCCGAACAGCAGGACCGCCTCGCCGGGTGCGATCCGCACCGCGTCGAGCCGGACCCGCGCCCGCGGTGCGTAGTGCGAGGCGAGCATGCCCGGGCCCGCCGGCCGGTCGGCATCCGCCGCCGCGGGCGCTGCCGGATCGAGGCCGAGCACCTCCCGGAGCGCCGCCCGGGTGACGCCGCCGGGCCGCAGCAGCCGCGGCGTGCCGCCGAGGCAGGCCACCACCGTCGACTCGACGCCCACCGGCGTGTCGCCGCCGTCGAGCACCGCGGCGATGCGGCCGGCGAGATCGTCGAGGACGTGGGCGGCCCGGGTCGGGCTCACCCGCCCGGAGCGGTTGGCCGAGGGCGCCGCGACCGGCCGCCCGGCCTCGGCGAGGAGCGCGCGCGCGAGCGGGTGCGCCGGAACCCGCAGGGCGAGGCTCGGCAGGCCGGCGCGGGCGAGGTCGCAGACCCGCGTGCCCGCATGCGCCGGGACGACCAGGGTCAGGGGGCCGGGCCAGAAGGCCTCCGCGAGGCGGCGCGCCGGCGCGTCGAAGACCCCCTCCGCCAGGGCCGCCGCCGCGTCGGGCAGGTGCGAGATCAGCGGGTTGAAGCGCGGCCGCGCCTTGGCGGCGAAGATGCCCGTCACCGCGGCGGGGTCGGTGGCGTCCGCCCCGAGCCCGTAGACGGTCTCGGTGGGGAAGGCGACGAGGCGGCCCGCCCGCAGGAGCGCGGCGGCCTCCGCGAGGCCGGCCGCGTCGGCGGGGAGCCGCCGGGTCGCGGCCGGGACCGTTGACCCGGGATCGTTCATGCGGGAAGCCGTCTCCGAGGTCATGGCGGTGCGAGCCCCGCGCGCCTATCCTCGCCCCGCCCTAGCGCCGGTGCGCGGGCGCGGTCAAACCCGCCCCGGATCGAACGCGCGGGCGGGCCGCCACACGGGAGGATCGTATGAGTTACCGCGCCCCGGTCCCCGAGATGCTCTTCACGCTGCGGCACGTGGCCGGGCTCGACGCGGTCGATCCCGACGACGCCGAGGCGATCCTGACCGAGGCCGGACGGATCGCCGCCGGCGTGATCGCGCCGCTCAACCGGGTCGGCGACCGGCACGGCACCCCCTTCGCGGACGGGCAGGTCACCACGCCGCCCGGCTGGCGCGAGGCCTACCGCACCTTCACGGAGGGCGGCTGGAACGGGCTCTCGGCCGAGGCCGACCACGGTGGCCAGGGCCTGCCGAAGCTGATCGAGGCCGCCTGCACCGAGATGTGGAACGGCGCCAACCTCGCCTTCGGCCTCTGCCCGCTCCTGACCCAGGGCGGCATCGAGGCGCTCGCGGCCCACGGCTCGGGCGACCTGAAGGCGCGCTACCTCGAGAAGCTGGTCTCGGGCGCGTGGCCCGCCACCATGAACCTGACCGAGCCGCAGGCGGGCTCCGACCTTGCCCTGCTGCGCACCCGGGCCGTGCCGGCGGGCGACGGCACCTACCGGATCACCGGCAACAAGATCTACATCACCTACGGCGAGCACGACCTCGCCGACAACATCGTCCACCTCGTCCTGGCCCGGCTGCCCGACGCGCCCGCCGGCACGCGGGGCATCTCCCTGTTCCTGGTGCCGAAGGTGCTGCCGGACGGCACCCGCAACGACCTGCGCTGCTCCGGGATCGAGCACAAGCTCGGCATCCACGCCTCGCCGACCTGCTCGATGGCGTTCGGCGACGGCGGCGGCGCCACCGGCTGGCTGATCGGCCAGGAGAACAAGGGGCTGGCCTGCATGTTCACGATGATGAACGCGGCGCGGCTCAATGTCGGCCTGCAGGGCGTCGGAATCGCCGAGGCCGCGACCCAGCGGGCGCTCGCCTACGCGCAGGAGCGCCGCCAGGGCAAGGCGGTGGGCGCCGCCGAGGCGACCAGCCCGATCGCCGCCCATCCGGACGTGCAGCGCATGCTGCTCACCATGAAGGCCTCGACGGCCGCCGCCCGCGCCATCTGCTACCTCACCGCCGCGGCCCTCGACGCGTCGAAGGGACCGGAGGGGCAGGCGGCCCTGGACCGCGCCTCGCTGCTGACCCCGGTCGCGAAGGCGTTCGCGACGGACCTCGCCAACGAGGTGACCTCGCTCGGCGTGCAGGTCCACGGCGGCATGGGCTTCGTGGAGGAGACCGGCGCGGCGCAGCTCATGCGCGACGCCCGCATCCTCGGCATCTACGAGGGGACCAACGGCATCCAGGCCATCGACCTCACCGCCCGCAAGCTGCCGCTGAACGGCGGGGCCACCGCGCGGTCGCAGATCGCCTGGATGCGCCGCGCCGCGGAGGGACTGCTCAAGGCCGGCGACCCCGCCTTCGGCCACATGGCGGCGCGGCTGCGCGACGGGATCGGCAGCCTCGACCGGGCGACGAGCCACCAGCTCGCCGCGCTGAGCTCGAACCGCCCCGAGGCGGCGCTCGCCGGCGCGACGCCGTACCTGCGCCTGTTCGGCCTGACGCTGGGCGCCGCCTGCCTCGCCCGGGGCGCGCTCGCCGCGAGCGCTGCCCGGAAGGCTGGCGAGACGGACCCGGCGCACGCGGCCCGCATCGCCCTCGCCCGGTTCTACGCCGAGAACCTCCTGGTGGCCGCCTCCGGCCTGGAGCAGGCGGTGGTCGAGGGCGGCGCCTTCACGGACGACGCCGCCCTGGCGCTGGCGGTTTGAGGAGCGGATCATGGCCGAACCCGTCACGATCGACGACCTCGCGGGCGGCGTCCGCCTGATCACCCTGAACCGCCCCGAGAAGAAGAACGCCCTCACGGGCGCCATGTACGACGCGATGCGCGCGGGCCTGACGGAGGCCGACGCGTCGGACGCGGTCGGCGCCGTGGTCTTCGCCGGGCAGCCCGGCATGTTCAGCGCCGGCAACGACCTCGCCGATTTCATGGGGCATGCCGGCGATGGATTCAGTTCCTCGCCGGCGCTGGCCTTCATCCGCCAGCTCACCCGGACCCGCACCCCGATGGTGGCGGCGGTCGACGGGATCGCGGTCGGCATCGGCGCGACCCTCTGCCTGCACTGCGACCTCGTCTACGCGAGCCCGGCGGCGCGCCTGCGCATGCCCTTCGTCGAGCTCGGCCTCGTGCCGGAGGCGGCGTCGAGCTACCTGCTGCCCCTGCGGGTCGGCCGGCTCCGGGCGACCGAGCTGCTGCTCCTGTCGCGGCCGCTCGAGGCCGACGAGGCGCAGGCCCTGGGGCTCGTCAACGCGGTGCTGCCCGCCGACATGCTGGTCGAGCAGGCGATCGCGCAGGCGGCGCGCCTCGCCGCCCTCCCGCGCGGGGCGCTCACCGCGTCCCGGGCGCTGATCCGGGGCGATCAGGCCCAGGTCGAGGCGGCCCTGGAGGCGGAGGCGAAGGCCTTCGACGCGCAGCTGCGCTCGCCCGAATCCCAGGAGCGGCTCGCCGCCTTCCTGTCGCGGTCGAAGCCCGCCGCCTCGGCGTGACCCCGCCCGACCTCTCGCAGAAGATCTGCCTCGTCGCGGGCGCGTCGCGGGGCGTCGGCCGGGGCCTGGCCCGGGCGCTGGGCGAGGCGGGGGCCACGGTGATCGTCACGGCCCGCTCCAGCGAGACCGGCCCGCGCACCGAGATGCGCGCCGAGGCGATCGAGGACACGGCCCGCGCGGTCGACGCGGCCGGCGGGCGCGGGCACCACTACCTGTGCGACCACCGCTCCGAGCGGGCCACCGACGCGCTGGTTCACTGGGCGCTGCGCCGGTTCGGGCGGATCGACGTCGCGGCCTGCAGCGTGTGGAGCGGCAACGAGGGCTACGACGGCGAGCGCTACCCGGACGGGGCCGGCTGGGGCACGCCGTTCTGGCGCCGCTCGGCGGAGCCGTACATCGGCCTCCTCGAGGCCGGGCCGCTGCCGGCCCTGCTGCTCGCCCGGGCGGTCGCCCCCGCCATGGTGGCGGCGCGGGCCGGGCTGCTGGCGCTCGTCTCCTTCGGGACCGAGGATTACCTCGGCGACGTGTTCTACGATTCCGCCAAGGCCGCGACCAACCGGCTGACCCTGGCCTTCGCCCGGGAGCTCGCGCCCCACGGCGTCACCGCCCTCGGCCTGTCGCCGGGCTTCGTCGCCACCGAGCGGGCGCGCGACCTCGGCCAGGAGCAGTACGCCACCGAGAGCCCCCTCTACGCCGGCCGGGCGCTGGCGGCGCTCGCCGCCGACCCCGACATTGCCGCCCGGGCGGGCGCCGTGCTGCATGCCGGCGACCTCGCGCGCGTCTACGGCTTCACCGACGCCGACGGGACGCGGCCGGAGCGGTTCCACGTCGGGCCGTGACGGTTTTGGCGGGGCCTGTCGCCCGAATGGCGCAGCCGCGCGGCAAACGGGCCGGATCCGCCCCGGGACCCGTCGGTGGGGTTGATTCGCGGGGCCCGGACGCGCGTCCTGTCGGGATCGGCGGCTCCGATTGCTGCGGGAGCGAAAAACGGCCTTAATTCGCCCGCAGGTCAGGGGAGCGATCCTGTACCCGCCCCGATCTCCGGTCGGGCCGGGACCGTGCGTGTGAACGAGGGAAACTGGCATGTCGGAAGCGAACACGGCCCCGCGCGTGCTGATGGTGTTCCCGAAGTTCTACGAAAACTCGATGTGGAACTTCAAAGAGGCGATGGAGCTGCAGGGCGCCCGCGCGCCGGCGCCGCCCCTCGGCCTGATCACGCTCGCCGCGATGCTGCCGCCGGCCTGGCAGGTGACGCTCGTCAACCGCAACTGCGAGGAACTGACGGACGCGCAGATCCAGGCGGCCGACCTCGTGATGACTGGCGGCATGCTGCCCCAGGAGCCGGACTGCCTCGTGGTCATCGACCGCTGCGTGGCGCTCGGAACCCCGGTCTGCGTCGGCGGCCCGGCTCCGACCTCGACGCCGGAGGTCTACGACAAGGCCGACTTCCTGGTGCTGGGCGAGGCCGAGGGCATCCTCGACAAGTTCGTGGCCGCCTGGGAGGCCGGCGAGCGCCGCGGCCGGCTCACGGCCGAGAAGTTCAAGGCCGACGTCACCAAGAGCCCGATCCCGCGCTTCGACCTGCTGACCTTCAGCCACTACCTCTACATCGGCGTCCAGTTCTCGCGCGGCTGCCCGTTCACCTGCGAGTTCTGCGACATCATCGAGCTCTACGGCCGCGCCCCGCGGACCAAGACCACGCCGCAGATGCTGGCGGAGCTCGACCGGCTCTACGGCCTCGGCTACCGCGGCCATGTTGACTTCGTCGACGACAACCTGATCGGCAACAAGAAGGCGATCAAGCTGTTCCTGCCGCACCTGATCCAGTGGCAGGAGGCGCACGGCTACCCGTTCAAGTTCTCCACCGAGGCCTCGCTGAACCTCGCGGACGACGACGAGCTGCTCGGGATGATGCGGGACGCGAATTTCTTCGCCCTGTTCACCGGGATCGAGACGCCCGACGAGGCGACGCTGATCCAGACCCAGAAGAAGCAGAACACCAAGCGGTCCATCGCCGACAGCGTGCACAAGCTCTACGAGCACGGCATGTTCGTCACGGCCGGCTTCATCGTCGGCTTCGACACCGAGAAGGACAGCATCAGCAAGGCGATGTCGCTGTGCATCGGCCAGACCGGCATCCCGATCGCCATGGTCGGTCTGCTCTTCGCGCTGCCGAACACGCAGCTCTCGCGCCGCCTGCGCAAGGAGGGCCGCCTCTACGAGAACTACGCGGCGACCACCGCCGACCAGGGCGACCAGTGCACGCAGGGCATCAACTTCGTGACCCTGCGGCCGCAGCGCGACGTGCTGGCCGACTACCGCGACGTCCTCCAGGAGATCTACGACCCGCCGAACTTCTTCGACCGGGTCCGGGTGGTCGCCCGGCGGGTGAAGCGGCCGAGATTCGCCGCCCAGAAGCTCAACTGGGGCCACATCGCCCACGATCTCTACTCGCTGCTGCGGGTGTGCTGGCGGATGACCGTGCGGCGTCCGGAACTCGCCAAGCACTTCTGGAGCGTGTTCCTGGAGACCGCCCGCCGCAACCCGGCCGCCCTGGAGGCCGTGGTCACCAACATGGTGATCTACCTCCACGTCTACCCGTTCTCGCGCTACGTCATCCGCGAGATCAACGGCCGGATCGCCGACCTCGATGCCGGCCGCTGGGTGCAGCCGCCGGTCCTGGCGCCCGAGGCGGAGACCTGCAAGGCGCCGCCGGTCGGCAAGGTGGTGGCCAAGGCCGAGGTCAAGCACCTCGCCGCGGTGGCCTGAGGGATCCGCGGCCGCTGCGCTTGCGGGCTCGGCCGATCATCGCTAGCTGACCCGCCGCGAGGCCACGTCCTCCCCCCGCCACGCGGGGCACAAGTCCGGGACGGCCCGGCCCTTTCGGGAGGGCCGCCGTGGCCTGGATCTATCTCGTCACCGCGGGCGTGCTGGAGGTCGTCTGGGCCTTCGCGATGAAGCAGTCGGAGGGCTTCACGCGCCTCTGGCCGACCGCCATCATGGCCGTGTCGATGGCCGGCAGCGTCGGCTTCCTAGCGCTGGCCATGCGCACGCTGCCCCTGGGCACCGCCTACACGATCTGGACCGGAATCGGCGCGGTCGGAGCCTTCCTGGTCGGCATCGCCGTGCTGGGGGAGCAGGCGAGCGCCAGCCGGATCCTCGCGGCCGGCCTGATCGGCTCCGGGCTCGTCCTGATGAAGCTGTCGAGCCCCGGCTGAGCCTGAGGCCGAGCCTCAGGCCGCGCGCACGGTGTACAGGAAGGCGTCGATCTCCCGGCGCAGCTCGGCGGCCTCCTCCGAGAGACTCGACGCCGAGGCCAGCATCCGCGTGGCGGCCGTGCCCGTGTCGTCGGCCGCCCGCGCCACCGCGTCGATCGTCCCGGTGACCGCGCCGGTCCCGGACGCCGCCTCGGCCACGTTCCGGGCGATCTCCCGGGTTGCCGCGCCCTGCTGCTCGACGGCGGCCGCGATCGAGGTCGCCACCCCGTCGATCTCGCGGATGCGCGCCGTGATCCCGTCGATCGCGTCCACGGTCTGCCCGGTCGCGCCCTGGATACGGCCGACCTGACCGGCGATCTCCTCGGTGGCCCGGGCGGTCTGGGCAGCGAGCTGCTTCACCTCGCTGGCGACCACCGCGAAACCGCGCCCCGCATCGCCGGCGCGGGCCGCCTCGATCGTGGCGTTCAGCGCCAGCAGGTTCGTCTGGCCGGCGATGTCGGTGATGAGGCGCACGACGTCGCCGATCCGGCCCGCGGCGGTGCTCAGTTCCTGCACGAGGCCGGCCGTGTCGCCGGCCTGGACCACCGCGCTCCGGGCGAGTTCGGCGGACCCGTCGACTTGGCGGCCGATCTCCTGCACCGAGGCGCCGAGTTCCTCCGCGGCCGCCGCGACCGTGCCGACATGCTGGGCGGCCTCCTGGGCGGCGCACGCCACCGTGGCTGAGCGCTCCGCGGTGTGCGTGGCCGTGCCGCTCATCGCCTCGGCGTCGGCCCGCAGGCCGAGGGCGGCGTCCGCCACCCGGGCCAGCACGCCGCCGACCGCGGCCTCGAAGGACTCGGCCATGGCGTGGACCGCGCGCCGGCGCTGCGCCTCGGCGCCGTCCCGCGCCAGGGCGGTCTCCCGCTCCAGGGCACGGGTGTGGATCAGGTTGTCCTTGAAGACCTGCACGGCCGCCGCCATCGCGCCGATCTCGTCGCGGCGCCCCGTATGCGGGACCGGCACGGTCTCGTCGCCCTCGGCGAGGCGGCCCATCGCGCCGGTCATGCGCTCGATGGGGCGCGCGATCCCGAACAGGGCGAACAGCATCGCGGCCGCCGCGACCGCGAGGCCGACCACCGTGGCGATCAGCGCGATCAGCTTGGCCCGCGTCGCCGCCTGCACGGTCTGGGTGACGTTGGCCTCGGTCTGGCCCCGCGCTGCCGCGATCGACTCGGTCAGGCTGGCCACCGCGGCGTCGTTCTGCGCGCCCGTCGCGGGATCCAGCACGAGCGCGAGGGCGCCCGGCTGATCGCCCGCGATCATCAGCTCGACCACCTGCAGCTGGACGTTCTGGTAGGCGTTCCACGCATTGGTGAAGCGCTCGTAGATCGCCCGGGCCTGCGGGCTCGTCAGGCGGTCCTGATAGGCTTGCCGGAGGCCGGACAGCTCGCCGAGGGCGTCGGTCAGGGCCGTCTGGTTCTTGTCCAGGGCCGCGGCGTCGGGCGAGGCCACCGCGAGGCGGTAGAGGCGCAGGCGCGCGTCCCGCACGGCCGTCCCGATGGCCTCGGCCTGGTTCTGCACGGGCAGGGCCTGCTGCGAGATGGCCGCGGCGTTCCGCTCGATCTCCGACAGGCTCACGACGCTGGCGATCCCCTGGCCCACGGCGGCGAGGGCGAGCAGGCCGATGGCACCGGCGAGGATCGTCTTGAGGGAGAAGCGCATGGGAGGTTCCGTCTACGCGGCCGCGCCGCGCCTTCAGGCCCAACCATGCTCCCGTGGAGGTCTTAAGATTCTGTCGGCTCTATATCGGCGTTTGTTGTCAGAGCCACTTCTTCCACCGGAAGAAGAAGTAGGGAAATACCGCCGCCACGACCATCATGATCAGCGCCATCGGGTATCCGAAGGCGAAATCTAGTTCCGGTATGGACTTAAAATTCATGCCGTAGATCGACGCGATCAGGGTCGGCGGCATGAAGACGACCGCCATGACCGAGAACAGCTTGATGATGTTGTTCTGCTCGAGGTTGACGAGCCCCAAGGTCGCGTCGAGCAGGAACTGGATCTTCGTCGACAGGAAGGTGGCGTGCTCCTCGAGGGACTGAAGATCCCGCAGGGTCGAGCGCACGTCCTCGCGCAGGTCGCGCGGGGCCTTGTTGGTCCGGTAGGTCGCCGACAGCGAGAGCAGGATCCGCTCCATTGAGACGAGGCTCTCGCGCTGCTTGGAGATGAGATCGCCGTGCCGGCCCAGCGCCCGCAGCGTGTCCTGCAGCGCGGTGTTGCGGGCCGAGGGGTCCTCCTGCACTTCGAAGATCTTGCCCGACAGGCGGTCGATGCGCTCGCCCTGGAGCTGCAGCACGTCGGCGGCCCGGTCGATCACCGCCTCGATCAGCCCGGCCAGGATCGATTCGCCCGAGGGTGTCGAGGCGCCGCCGTTGCCCATCGAGCGCCCGGCGCGCTGCGTGTACATGCGGAAGGCCTGCGGCTCCTCGTGGCGCACCGTCACCAGCCGGTTGCCGCGCAGGATGAAGGTGATGCCGGCCAGCCCCGGCTCCTCGGCGTCGCTGACCTTCGAGAGCACCCGGCCGGTCATGTAACGGGCGCCGTCCTCGACGTAGAGCAGCTCCGAGGGCTCGATGTCCTTCATCTCCTCGCGGGTCGGCACCTCGATGCCCGCGAACGACTCGACCTTCAGTTCCTCCTCGCGGCTCGGGCGGATCAGATCGAGCCAGACCGTGTCCTCGGGGATCGTGTCCTGGAGATCGATGACGCGGCGCTCAAGCAGCGTGGCTCCGGCGCCGACGGCGGGCTGGTGGATGAAGATCACGTACGGGTCTCGGATGCGGATCGGTCACGGGACAGCGCGGGGCCGCAGCCCGCATCCGGCACCGCGACGGTCGATGCAAGCTGTGCCGCGGATGTGGCGCTGTTTTCTGACGCTTCCGTGACATCGCGGCCCGCCCCGTCAGAACAGCTCGATGTCGGGCGCTACCGGGTCGAGGGCTTGGTCGACGACTTGGTCGAGGGCCTGGGCGTCGACGCGGCGCTGGATCTGGGTGACGTAGCGCGCCCGCGCGGTCTCGAGGATCGCCGCCGGCGCGCTCGCCCGCCCCGGCCCGGTGCCGATCAGTCGCCGGCGCAGGCCGTCGAGGCAGAGCTGCAGCGCCGCGTTGGCGGCATCGACCGCCTCGATCTGCTGGCGGACGACGTCCTGGAACTGAACTTGGCCGAAGACCGACAGCACCTCGTCGCCCACCGCCGCATTCTGCGCCTTGACCTCGGCGAGGTCCGTCCGCGCCATCCCGAGGAGGACCCGGGTGGTCGTCTCGGCGATCCCGCCGAGTTCGGCCATCAGCGCGCGGAGGCGCTCCTGCTCGGTGCGGGTCGCGTCGTCCCCGCGATCGGCGATCAGCACCCGGCTGATCGTCTGCTGCGCGTCCGCCACCTGCACGCGCGCCTCGGCCATCGCGGTCTGGGAGGTCTGCGCGAGATCCTGGAGCTCCCGGGCGATGACCCGGAAGCCGGCTCCGTGGGCCCCGGCGCGGGCCGCCTCGATGTTGGCGTTGAGCGCCAGCATCCGGGTCGCCGCCCCGACCTTCTCGAGGCTGAGGATCAGGGCATCGAGCCCGCGCATCTGCCCGACGGCCACTTCGACGGTGCCGCGTTCCTCGCGGGTCTCGTTCAGGCGCCGGTCGAGATAGGCGCCGAGGGCCGCCGCCAGGGATTGCAGCGCGGCGTCGCTCTGCTCGGCGAAGCCGACGATGCGGTCGTGCGCGCCGCCGATGCAGGCGGCGCTGCGCGCCTGGGCGGCGTCGAGCCTCTGCAGCGAGGCGAGGATCGCGGCGGCGGCCGCCTCGGTCTGCGCGACGATGCTGCGCAGCTGCTCGCCCGTCACGGCGAAATAGGGGTCGAGGTCGCCGAGATCCCGGGCCACGGCCTCGGCGCAGGCCGCTCCGTGCGCCGGGGCGGCCGCCGGTTCGGCCCGAAGCGTGACCGCCATCGGCGGGGCATCCGGCTCGACCGCGCGGCAGGACGGTTGCAGCCCGCGGGTCACGAGGCCCCCGCAGAGCGCGGCGGCGGCCGCGAAGAGGAGCTGCGCCGGCTGCGCGATCCCCAGGATCAGCGGCACGGCCCCGACCGCGCCGCCGGCCGCGGCACTGAGCAGGAGCGTCCGCAGCTCGGTCTTCGCGGAGGGACGGGCAGCAATCTGCATCGCGGGAACGGTCATTCGGTCGGAAGCGGTGGCGCGGGGCCGGGCGAGGCCCGCGGAGCGGGCTTCAGCGGAGAGGGGTCGCCCGGATCAGGCGGCGCGGCGCTGAATCGCGGGGGCGACCTGTGTGAGGACCTGCAGCAGCTTGTCGGCCTGGACCGGCTTCACCAGCCAGCCGGTCGCCCCCGCCTGGCGCGCGCCGTCGCGCTTCTCCTGCTGCGATTCCGTCGTGAGAACGAGCATCGGCGTGAAGCGGGTCGGCGCGAGCTTCCGCAACTCCTGGATCAACTGGACGCCGTCCATGCCGGGCATGTGGAAGTCCGTGATCACGAGGGCCGGCTTCAGGCCTGCCTTGACCTTCGCGAGTGCCGTTTCGGCATCGGCAGCCTGTTCGGTTTCATATCCCGAACTGCGAAGTATTCCTGACATGCTCGAAAGAATGGTCGGTGAGTCGTCCACCAGTAATATCGTATTCATTTCTCGCTCTGAACTCCATGTCTGTGCGAACGGCTAAGTTTTAATCGTTCCAATCTGCCCGGCAATGCATTTTTCCATGACGTGGTCGCATAACAGCTCGAAGTCCTGCACCGCCCGCGCACGGGGCTTCACGTACCGAACCGGCTGTCCGCACTCGAAGGCCTCCGCCAGAGCGATGTCCGTGCGGATCCCAGCCAGGAGGCGCTCCCGGCCGAACCGGCTCGCGAGCTGCTCGAGGGCCTCCCGCTGCATCGTGATCCGGAGATCCACCTGCACCGGCACGATCGAGAGGCCGCGCAGACCGGGATTGAGGCTCGTCGCCACCCGGAAGAACGCGCGCGCGAACTGCCCGACGCCGTCCACCGCGAGGTGGCTGAGCTGTGTCGGAACCAAGACGTGGTGCGCGCTCGCCAGGGCGCTGATCAGCAGGGCGTCGGCCGTCGGTGCGGTGTCGATCAGGATCACCGCGTAATCCGTCGCCAGGGACTTCAGCGCCGCCGCGAGGCCGAGGGGCGCGACAGCGCCGTCGGGGCCCGAGAAGCCGCGATCGGCCGGCAGCACGTCCACGTTCGGCACGGCGGTGCGCCGCACGGCGCGCCCGAGATCCGTCACCCCGGTGCCGCGGAACA
Source organism: Methylobacterium sp. yr668 (assembly GCF_900116245.1). Lineage (NCBI taxonomy): Bacteria > Pseudomonadati > Pseudomonadota > Alphaproteobacteria > Hyphomicrobiales > Methylobacteriaceae > Methylobacterium > Methylobacterium sp. yr668. The sequence goes on from NZ_FOZY01000021.1 coordinate 34,405, forward strand.
GGTCGTGCACCGTCGGCTCGCCGGGCCTCGCCCGCACGCCGAAGCCGAGGCCGGCATGGCCCTGGCTGTCGAGGTCGACGAGCAGCACCCGCCGGCCGCCCTCCGCGAGGCTTGCGGCGAGATTCACGGCCGTCGTGGTCTTGGCGGTGCCGCCCTTGCGGTTCGCCACGGCGAGGATGCGCTCGGTCATCCGCGCTCGGCCTCCGCGGCGCCTTCCGCGGCGGCCTCGGGCAGCGCGGCCAGGCAGGCCGCCGGCACGGCTCCGGCCGGCCGGCCGCGGAGGGCGGGTGCCGCGACCATCAGCACCTGGAGGACCGCCGTGTGGAGCCACGCCGCGCCGGTGAGGTCGACGACGGCCTCCGGGGTGGCGCGCAGGATATCGAGCAGCGGCTCGGCATCCTCGACCGGGCAGTGGCCCGAGAGCCGGATGCGGGCGCCGCTGTGTTCGAGGGCCATCAGAGCAGATCCGACAGGTTGAGGACGAGGAGAACCCTTCCGTCGCCGAGGAGCGCCGTCCCGGAGAAGCCCGCGAGGCCGGCGAGGAGACCGTCGAGGGGCCGCACGATGACCTCCATGCGCTCGCGGAAGCCGTCGACCACGATGCCGACCCGCTCGCGTCCGACACGGGCGACCATGACGGCCTCCTCCTCCGGCGGCGCGTCCGAGGCCGCCGGGAGGCCCAGGCTGTCGGCGAGCCGGATCAGGGGGATCATCGCGTCCCGCAGGACGAAGGTCTCGCGCTGCTTGATCCGGTGGATCTGGTCCCGCGGAACCTTCACGGTCTCGGCCACCGCGTCCATGGCGACCCCGTATTGCTGGCCCCGCGCCACCACGGTGACGATGCGGGTCACCGCCATGGTCAGGGGCAGCTGCACGGTCACGCAGGTGCCCGCGCCCGGCTGGCTCGCGAGCCAGACGTCGCCGCCCGCCCTGCGCACCGCGCTGCGCACGACGTCCATACCGACGCCCCGACCCGAGAGGTCCGAGACCTGATCCCGCGTCGAGAAGCCGGGCGCGAAGACGAGGTTGACGAGATCCTCCGCGGTCATCTGGGCGGCCTGATCCGGGCCGATCAGACCGCTGCGCAGCGCCTTCTCGCGGACCGCCTCCGGGTCGATGCCGCGGCCGTCATCCGCCACCTCGATGATGACGTTGTCGTTCTCCTGCCGCGCCGCGAGCCGCAGGGTGCCGCGCGCCGGCTTCCCGGCGGCGATCCGGATCGCGGGGGTCTCGATGCCGTGATCGAGGGCGTTGCGGACCATGTGGATCAGCGGGTCGGCGAGGCTCTCCAGCACGTTCTTGTCGGCCTCGGTCTCCTCGCCCAGGATCACCAGCTCGACCTCCTTGCCGAGCTTGCGCGTGATGTCGCGGACGAGCCGGGGGAAGCGCTGGAAGACCTGGCTCACCGGCATCATGCGGATCGCCATGACGCCGACCTGCAAGCTCTGGGCGATCCGGTCGATGACCGCGTACTGCTCCTTGATCTCCCGACCGAGCTGGCGCGAGCCGCTGACCTGCTCGACGCGCCCGGCGAGATACGCGAGCCCGTTCTTGGCGACCGTCAGCTCGGCCGCGAAGTTCATCAGGGCGTCGACCTTGCCCTGCTCGACCCGCAGCATGCGCGCCGGACCCTTGGCGTCGGGGCCGGATCCCTCCGGGGCATCGCGCGGCTCGGTCGCCGGCGGCGGGGCCGCGGTGGGCCGCGGCGCGGGCTCTCCGGAGGGTGTCGGCATCGGCGGTGCGGCGGCCGCGCCGCTCGCCACGCCGCGGAGGACGGCGCCGAGGGTCTCGGTGGCGCCCGCGCGCGCTCGGCCCAGGGCTGCTTCCAGGGCGACGGCCCGGCCGGGCGCCAGATGCGGCAGGCAGCGCCGCACCACCGTGCGCACGGACTCGAACCGGCCCTCCGCGACGGCCGGTTCCGTCGACACGGCCAGCATCTCGGCCTGCGCGGCGAGGATCGCCTCTGCCTGCTGGCGCAGGGCGAGGTCCGGGGCGGGCGCGTCTGCGGGCGGCCGATCGGTCGGCGGCGAACCCGAGGCCGGCCGCGGGCCGCCGAGGTCGGCGGCGAGGCGGCGCAGCGTCTCGGTCTCCGCCGTGGCGGCCAGCGCCGCGATCCAGCGCAGGGCGCAGGCCTGCCGGGTCCCGGCGCCGACGATCCCCAGCAGGGCGTCGGCGGCGGCGGCGAGGTCCGCCCGGGCGTCCTCGGCGAGGAGCGTCCCGGCCCGCGCGGCGAAGTCGCCGAACACCTCGGCCTCATCCTCCGTCCCGGTCAGGACGATCAGGTCGTCCGGCCGGATCGCGCCGACCCGGACCTGATCGGCGACGTAGCGCAGATGATCGGCGACCGCCTCGGCGTCGGCGACGCACAGAACCTCGAAGCGGAGCCAGCTCAGCACCGGATCGCAGGTTTCCGGCGACGGGGTTGCGGCGCGCGGCCGTACCCGCAGCGCGACGAGGCCCGGGGCCTGCGCCACCAGATGGGCCGGGTCGTCGCCGCGGAAGAAGCAGGTCTCGTCGGGCTCGTAGTGCCAGGCGGTCAGGGGGGCGCCCGAGGCCGCGGCGCGCCTCCAGGCGGCCTGCCGGTCCGCCTCGGGGAGGTCGGCGAGCCAGTCCGGCGGCCCGTAATCGGCCCGCGCGACGATGGCCTCGATCGCCGCGGGGAGCCACGCCCGCAGGGCCGTCACCCGGCCTGCCATCACGGCGTCGGCGTCGTCCGGCAGGACCGCGCGGCTCTCCAAGACGTTGATCCAGTGGCCGACCAGATCGAGGCTGTCGAGGAGCCCGTCCACGATGGCGGGTTCCAGGACGAGCGTGCCGGCCCGGACCTCGACCAGAAGGTCCTCGGCCGCGTGGACCAGATGGGTCAGCGGCGCGATCTCGAACAGGCCGGACGTGCCCTTGAGGGTGTGCACCGCCCGGAAGACGTCGTCGAGGGATTCGGCGCCCGGCGACTTCTCCAGGGCCAGCATGCCGCTCCCCGCGCGCTCCAGGAGCTCGCGGGCCTCGGGGATGAACTGGGCGAGCAGGGCGTTGGTCACGGTGCGGCTCCGGCCATCACGGTGGCGACCGCGACGAGGGCGTCCGGGCGCACCGGCTTGACGAGGTAGAGGTTGGCGCCCGCCGCGAAGGCCCGCGCGCGGTCGGCGCCGGCGCTCTCCGTGGAGATCATCACGGCCGGCACCGCCTGGAGCTCCGGCATGGTCCGGCCCTGCCGCAGGAAGGCGTAGCCGTCCATCTTGGGCATGTTCACGTCGACGAGGACGAGGTCGAAGCCCTCGGCGACGGCCTTCTCCAGGCCCTCGTAGCCGTTCACGGCCTCCTCGACCGCGAAGCCGGCCTCTTCCAGCACGTCGCGGTAGTACAGGCGCACCGTGGTGGCGTCGTCGATGACGAGGATCCTGGCCATGTCAGGCCTCCGCGCTCAGGGGCTTCTGGTAGACGATCGCCTCCGCGAACTTCCGGAGGTCGAACAGCGCGGAGATCCGGCTCATCGACTCGGAATGGCCGAGGCAGACGAAGCCGCCGGGATCGAGCGCCTCGTAGAGCGTCTGGGCGGCGCCGCGGCGGGACGCGTCGTCGAAGTAGATCAGCAGGTTGCGGCAGAACACGACGTCGAAGCCGCGGAACTGCCGGGTCGAGAGCGGGTCCGAGAGGTTGACCCGCGCGAAGGCGATCGACTCGCGGATGTCCGGGATCACCTCGTGGGCGCCCTGCACCCGCCGGGTGTAGCGCTCCAGGGTCGCCCGGGGGACGTGCTGGACCGCGCGGTCGCCGTAGAGGCCGCGCTTGGCTTGGTCGAGCACGGCGGTGTCGATGTCCGAGGCGACGATCTCGATGTCGTACCGGTCGACCTCCGGCCACGTGTCGAGGAGCTGGAAGGCGATCGAGTAGGGCTCCTCGCCGGTCGAGCAGGGCACCGACCAGATCCGCACCGGCTCGCCCGGCCGCTTGCGCCGGGTGACCTCCGGGAGGATCGACCGGACGAGGCAGCGGAACTGGTACTCCTCGCGGTAGAAGTAGGTCTCGTTGACGGTCATCAGGTTGACGAGCGTCTGGAACTCCTGGCCGCTGGCCTGGAATCGCAGGGTGTTGAAGTAGTCGCGGAAGACCGGCAGCGCGCTCGCGAGCATCCGCTCCTGCAGGCGCTTGTCGACGAAGTAGCGCTTGTTGTCGGCGAACATGATGCCGGTCTTGCGGTAGAAGAAGTCGCGGAAGCGGACGAAGTCGGCATCGGTGACGACGGGCGTCGGCGGCGGGAACGGTGCGGTCATGCCGGCCGCCGGTCAGGTGATGCGGCGGCAGGCGGCCCTGGCCGCGAAGCGCAGGAACGGCGCGTCGGGGAAGCGGGCGGCGGCGGCCTCGATCTCCGGCACCATCTCGGGCGTGCCGATCTCGGCGAGCACGTCGAGGGCGGCGGCGCAGACGTTGACGTGCCCGTCCTCGGCCAGGACCCGGCGGGCGTAGGTCGCGGCCGCCGGGTGGCGCAGGGAGACCAGCACGTTCACCGCGAAGATCCGGCGGTCGCTGTCGGGATCGGCGAGGGCCCGCTCGAGGGCGCCGAGCACCGCCGCGTCCATCTCCTGCAGCGTCTCGATCGCGGCGTTGCGCAGCCAGACGTCCTCCGAGCCCAGCAGGTCGAACAGGCGCTCGGCCGCCGCCGGAGTGCCGATGCGGCCGAGGGCGCCGAGGATCGCCTCGCCGACGCTCCGGTCCGCCTCGCGGGTGAGGCGGTCGGCCAGCAGGCCGGCGGCGCCGGGATCGGCGGCCAGGCGATGGGCCGCGTCGCGGCGCCCGGCGGCCGTCGGGCCCTCCAGGGCGATCCGGGGATCCTCCGGGGCTTCCGCCGGCGCGGGGAGGGCGGGGTGCTTGCGGACCAGGGCCATGTCAGTCTCGGTCTCGATCTCAGGACAGCCAGCCGACGAGCTGGGCCGGGATGGAGCGGGCGGGCAGCGTCAGGGTCGCGCCGCCGAGGCGGATCAGCTCGGCCGGCATGCCGAACACGACGGCGCTCGACTCGGCCTCCGCGATGGTGCGGCCGCCGGCAGCCCGCAGGGCCGCCAGGGCGGCGGCGCCGTCGTCGCCCATGCCGGTGAGTTCGACGCCGATCAGGGCCTCGGGCGGCAGGTGATCCCGGGCGCTGCGGACGAGGCGGTCGACGCTGGGGTGCCAGCGCAGGGCCGGGTCGCTCGGGACGGTGGCGACCGCGAGCCGGCCGAGCCGGCGCTCGATCACCACGTCGGCGTCGCCCCGGCCGATGTAGACGCGGCCCGCCGCGAGGGGGACCGGGGCGGTCACCTCCACCACCTCCAGGGCGCAGAGGCGGTCCAGGCGCTGGGCGAAGGCCCCCGTGAAGGAGCCCGGCATGTGCTGGGCGATCACGACCGGCCAGGGCAGGTCGGCCGGAAGCTCCGGCAGGATCTCCTCCAGCGTCCGCGGTCCCCCGGTCGACACGCCGATCAGGACGCAGCCCTCGACGCGGGCCGCGGCCCGGGGCGCCGGGCGGCGCTTCGCGATCTCGCCGCGCCCGCGCCGGACCCGGTCGAGGAGGCCGCGGGCGCGGCGGGGCTTGGCGCGGGCCGCGACGCGGACCTTGGCGACCATCTCGTCCCGGACCTCGCCGATGTTGAGGGAGACGGTGCCGCCGGGCTTCTCCACGTAATCGACGGCGCCGAGCTGCATCGCCTCCAGGGTCACGGCGGCGCTCTCGCGGGTCAGCGACGAGACCATGACCACCGGGCGCGGGCGCGCCGCCATGATCTCGCCGAGGCAGGTGAGCCCGTCCATCTCGGGCATGTTGATGTCGAGGGTGACCACGTCGGGCTCGAAGCTGTCGATCTGGTCCAGGGCGTCGCGGCCGTTGCGCGCCGTGCGCACCTCGAACTGGCCCGTCTCCTCGAAGATCAGGCGAAGGTGTTTGCGCATCAGGGCGGAGTCGTCGACGATCAGGAGCTTGGGCATGGCGGGTTGCGTGGCAGGAGCGGCCTCAGACCGGGCCCGGAGACGGCGGCTCAGGCCGCCTGCAGATCCGCGACCTCGTGCCGGCTGAGGAGCCGGTCGACGTTCACCATCAGGATGATCCGCTTGGCGGCGGCGAGGTTGGCGACCCGCTCCACGGCGCTGTCTTCGTCCTGCGCGAGGTCCGGCGCCGGCACGATGGCCGAGCGGGGGATCTTCAGGACCTCCGAGACCGAGTCGACGATGAAGCCGGTCCGCACCCCCGCGATCGCGAAGACCATGATGCGCTGGCGGTCGTTGCGCGCGGCCTCCGGGAGCCGGAAGCGGCGGCGCTGGTCGATCACCGGCAGCACCGCCCCCCGCAGGTTGACGATGCCCTCGATGAAGCCGGGCGTCCGCGGCACGTGGGTGAGCTGCTCGGGGACGCGGACGATCTCGTGCACGGCGTCGATCGGCACGCCGTACTCCTCGTCCGCCAGGCGGAAGACGACGAACTGCTCCTCCTCGTCGGCGCGCGTCGGCGCGGTCGCGGTCTGACGTTCCTGCACGGGTCCCTCCTCTGCGGCTCCGAGGCCGGCGAGGCCGGCGGCGATCCCGGTGGTGGCGAACAGGCGGGCGGCCGACAGGATCGAGACCAGCCGCCTGCCGCCGCCGAGCCGGCAGATCGCCTCGACCTCGCGCAGCGCGTCGCCCTGCGCGAGCAGGTCAGGCAGCGGGTCGACCACCGCGCGGGGCACCCGCAGCACCTCCTTCACCGTGTCGGTGACGATGCCGACGGAGCCGGCGGATTCCCGGGAGGCGACCACCACGATCCGGTTCTGCTCTCCCAGGGGCACGCCCGGCAGCCCGAACAGCGCCCGCAGGCTGACCAGGGGCAGCAGCCGGTCGCGCAGGTTGATCACACCGATGACGTGGCGCTCGGCCTTCGGCAGCTCGCTGACGCGGTCGGGGACCTGGACGATCTCCTGCACCTGCTCGATCGGCAGGGCGTATTCCTGGCCCGCGAGCTCGAAGGACACGAGCTGGATCTCGTCGGAGAGCCCGGCCTCGCCCTCCGGCCGCGCCGAGGCCGCGCCGCCGGCCTCGATCGGCCCGACCGCGTTCCGTCCGCCCGACCCGCCCTCTGCGCCGGCGCGCCCGGACCCGCTGCGCTGCAGCAGGCGCCCGAGATCGATGATCAGCACGATGCCGGCCGGCCGCTTGATCACGCCCGCGAGCAGCTCGATCGCCGCGGTGGCGGTGAGGCCGTCGGTCCCCTCGATCTCCCCGGGCTCGGCGGTGATCACGCTCGCCATCCGGTCGACCACGAAGCCGGAGGTCCCGCCAGCGCCGCCGCCGTCGCCGGACCCCTGGCCGACCACGACCACCCGGGCGGCGTCGTCGTGGACCCGGTCGGGCAGCTCGAACAGCCGCCGCAGGCTCGCCACCGGCAGGACCGAGCCGCGCAGGTTGGCCAGTCCCACCAGGGCGGGGGGTGCCAGGGGAACGTCGACCATGTCGGGCAGGCGGATGATCTCCTGCACCTCCGCGAGGGGCACCGCGTAGGTTTCGCGGGCGACGTGGAAGGTCACGAACTGGAGCGCGGAGGCGGTCTCCGACCGGTCGGTCGCGGCCGAGGCTGAGGCGTCGTTGGACATGGCGGGCTCCGGGCTGAGCAGGATTCGGGTGGGGCCGTCCCGGCCGGGCGCGTCTCAGTCCTGGTTCTGGAGTTCGTCGGCCAGCGACGCGACCTCCTCGATGGCGGCGGCGAGTTCCTCCGCGCCGTTCGCCTGCTCGCGGGCGGCCTGCTGCGCCTCGTTCACCGCCTGGCCGCCCTGGCGGGCCGCCGTGGCGATCTGGTCGACGCCGCGCTTCGCCTCCTCGACGTTGCGGATGATCAGGTCGGCGCCCTGGAGGATCTGCCGGTTGCCGTCGAGCACCACGCCCATGTCGTCGGCGGTGGTCTCGAGGTCGCGGGTGATCGCCCGGTTCTTCTCGACCTCGGCGGCGGCCGCCGCGGAGATCGCCTCCAGGTCCCGGCGCACCACCACGATCTGGTCCTGGATCGCCTTCACGAGGTCCTTGATCCGCTCCGCGTTCTCCGAGGAATCCCGGGCGAGGTTGCGGATGTCGGTGGAGACCACCATGAAGCCCTTGCCGAACTCGCCGGCCCGGGCCGCCTCGATCGAGCCGTTCACCGCCAGCATGTTGGTCTGGATCGCCACCGTGGTGATCGCGTCGACGATCTTGTCGATCTTCCGGCTCACCTGCTCCAGGGCGTTGATCTGCTCTCGGCTCCGGTCGGTCTCCGCGAGGGCATTGCCGACGCCCGCGACCAGTCCGTCCACCGCGGCCCGGTTCTCCTGGAGCTGACTCGTGATCAGGCCGCCCTTCTCCAGGGCGTCGCGTGCGCTGTCCTGGGCGAGGAGCGCTCCCTTCTCGATCTGCGCGATCGCGGCCGCCGATTGCTGCGCGGCTGCCGTCTGCTGCTGGGCGCCCCGGTCGATCTGGTCGAGCGCCGTGGTGATCTGCGCGGCGGCCCGGTTGATCTCCTCCACCGCCGAGGACAGCTCCTCGGCCGCCGAGGCGACCTCCTCGGCGCTCTTGCCGACGTCGGTGGCGTTCTTCAGCTCGTCCGCCAGGGTCGCGAGCTCGGTGGCAGCCTGCTCGCTCTCCCCGAGGGCGGTGGTCTGCTGCTCGATGGTCTTGAGCGATTGCTGGCAGGCGGAGGATTGCTCCTCGGCCGCCGCCGCGATCAGCTCGGACCCCTTCTGCGCCTCGACCGCGGCCTTCTCAGACTCGACGGCCACCCGGGCGATGGTCTCGGCGCCGCGCATGATCTCGACCATGGCCTGCCGCACCGCCTCGAGCTGGGCGGTGATCGTCTCGCCCCGCGCGACCTCTTGGCGCGCGCCCTCGGCCGCGCGGTTGATGCCCTCGGCGATGACCTTCACGTCTTCCTGGATCCGGCCGATCAGCGCCTGGATCTCCTGGGCGCTGCGCTCGGAGGTCTCCGCCAAGGTGCGGACCTCGTCGGCGACCACCGCGAAGCCCTTGCCGTGCTGGCCGGCCCGGGCCGCCTCGATGGCGGCGTTCAGGGCCAGGAGATTGGTCTGGTCGGCGATGCGAGCGACGGCGCGGACGATGTCGCCGATATTGGCCGCCTGCCGCTCCAGCTCGACGATCAGCGTGACCGAGGCCGCCTGACGCTCGGCCGCCGTGGCGATCGAGCCGACGCTGAGCCGGATCTGATGGCTCACGCCGGCGATGAGTCCCTGGAGCGCCTCCGATTTCTGGCGCGAGGTCTCGGCCTCGGTGCGGGCGGTGCCGATCACCTCCGACACGGTCGTGACGGCGCGCTGCGACTGCTCGGAGGCCCCGGCCGCCTCCTCGGCGCCGGCGGCGATCTGCTCCATCGCCTTGCGCAGCTCCTCGGCCGCCGACGAGGCCTCGGCGACGCCGCTGGCGAGCTGGGTTGTCGCCGCCGCGATGCGCTCCGCCGCCTTCTGCTGCTTGGCGAAGGTCCGGGCCTTGCGCCGGCTCTCCTCGTTGAGGCGCCCGAGCTGGCTCAGACTGGCCGGCTCGCCCTTCCGGACCTGCGCGTGCGATCCCGACAGGGCGGCTTTCTTCACGAGGGCCATGGCGGCGTTTCCTTCACTTGAAGTCGCGGCTGTACGTCGCCGCCCCCAAGGCTAGGACCCGCGACGCGCAAGTCTTACGAAGCATCAAGTTGCGAATCAATAAACGAGAACACGATTTTTGAGCAATGATCCGCTCTAAGGACCGCCATATCCGTGAACATGAAGATCAATATTTGGAGTATATCTACAAAAAGACTGGCTTGAAGATAGGATATTGGATTATGAAGATGGATATATTTGCAACCAATATGGAAATATGCGCTGGCAACAATCCTGTTCGCCGGTCGCTGCTGTATCGAGCCGGCGGTTTGGCCAAGCCCCTCGGCGGACCCGCGGGGCCCGCAGGCCGGAGCGAGCGCGATCTGAAGTTCCGCGCCGCCCGAGGTCGCGCCGAATGGAGAGCCGTTTGCGGGGCACGGCCCGGTCGAACACCGCAACCCGGACAGGCGATGGCCTGAGCGGGAACCCGGCCCGAGCGACCCCGACCCGATCTCAGTTGCAGCCGTCGCAGATGCTGCCTTCGATCTTGTCGGTCAGAGCGCGCTCGCGCCGCCGCTGCTCCGGGGTCGGCACCTCGCCGGGGCCGAGGGACGTGCCGGGCGGCTTGGTGACGCCGAGGCTGTTGGTGTTCGGCGCCGTGATGGTCGAGACCGGGCCGCCGCCCGTGCCGGTCTGGTCGGGCGCTCGCGTCTGCGCCGCGAGCGGGGTGATGAGGGCGAGGCTCAGCGCACCGAGCGTCGCGGTACCGAGGAATCCGCGGATCATGGAAGGTCTCCCGTCGCCGGGAGAACGGGAAACGTGGCCGCCGGTTGCGTGGCCTAGCGCCGCCGCGCGGTCTCGCGCCGGAACACCCCGACCATCTCGACATGGCCCGAATGGCGGAACTGGTCGACCGGCGTGACGGTCTCCAGCCGGTAACCGCCGGCGACCAGCGTCGCCGCGTCCCGCGCGAAGGTTCCGGCGTCGCAGGCGATGCCGATCACCAGGGGCACACGGGCGGCGGCAAGCTGGCGGGCCTGGGCCTCCGCGCCGGCCCGGGGCGGGTCGAACACCACCGCGTCGAAGGCGTCGAGTTCGGGGGGCAGCAGGGGCCGGCGAAACAGGTCGCGGCGCTCGCTGCTGATCTTGCGCAGGCCCGCGGCGGCGCGCGCGGCCCGCTCGAGGCCCGCGAGGGCCGCGGCATCGGATTCGACGGCGTGGACCGCGGCCGTCCGGGCGATCGCCAGCGTCAGCGGCCCGCAGCCCGCGAACAGGTCGGCGACGCGCCGGATGCGGGGGCCGAGGGCCGCCAGGGTCAGGTCGCAGAGCGTCGCCTGACCGGCCGCGGTCGCCTGCAGGAAGCCGCCGGGGGCCGGGTAGAGGCGCGTCGCCGCGGCGGGGCCGTCCGCCGTGACCGAGACCGGCTCGGCCTCCATCAGGCGCTCGCCGTGCAGGGAGAGCCGAGCGAGGCCGAGTTCGCCGGCGATCCGCACCAGCGCGGCGCCGACGCCGGCGCTGACCGGTCCGTGACCGCGCAGGTCGACGTCCAGGCCCTGGTCGGTGGCCGTCACGGCGACGTCGAGGGGCTTGCGCCCGTGGCCCAGCGGGGCGGCGAGGCGGCGCGCGACCTCCGGGGCCGGGTGGAGCGCCGGCACGGTGATCGGGCAATGGTCGATCGGCACCAGCGCGTGGCTGCGCGCCGCCATCAGGCCGGCCTCGGCCCGGCCGCCGATCTCGCGCACGTGCAGGGTAAGGCGGCGGCGGCCCGCCCCGTGGGCGTCGACAGCCGGCCCGGGCGTCACGTCGAGGCGCGCCTGGGACAGGGCCTGGGCGACGAGGTCGCGCTTCCAGGCGAGCTCCGCGGGCCGCGCCAGGTGCTGGGTGCGGCAGCCGCCGCAGCGCATGTAGTAGGGGCAGAACGGCTCCACCCGGTCGGGAGAGGCCTGCGCGACGCCGAGCAGCGCGGCGCGGCGCGCCTCGCGGCGGATCTCCGCGCGCTCCCCGGGCAGCGTGTAGGGCACCGGGGTGCCGTCCTCGGCGATCCCGTCGCCGCGGGCGCCGAGCCCCCGGATCGTGACCGTCTCGCTATCTGCTGTCTCGCTCACCGCAACCTCGCGCCGATCAGGAACTCGGCGTTGCCGTCGCCGCCCGGCACCGGCGAGTCGATCAAGCCCAGGATCGCGGCGCCGAGCCCCTCCAGGGTCCCGCGGACGGCCGCGCAGACCTCGGCGTGGACCGCCGGATCGCGCACGAGCCCGCCGCGGCCGACCCGGGCGCGGCCGGCCTCGAATTGCGGTTTGATCAGCGCGACGACCGCCGATCCCGGCCTCAACAGGCCCGGGAGGACCGGCAGCACGAGGCGCAGGCCGATGAAGCTCACGTCCACGCTCGCCAGCTCGGGGGGCGGCACGAGGGCGTCCGCGCCGAGGTCGCGGATGTCGGTGCTCTCGCGGTTGGTCACGCGCGGGTCCCCGGCGAGGCGCGGATGGAGCTGCCCCCGGCCCACGTCGAGGGCGTGGACGTGGCGCGCCCCGCGGGCGAGCAGCACGTCGGTGAAGCCACCCGTCGAGGCGCCGACGTCGAGGGCGACGCGGCCGGCCGGATCGACGCCGAACGCGTCCAGGGCGGCGGCGAGCTTGAGGCCGCCGCGGGACGCGTAGGGATGCTCGGCTTCCGCCTCGACCCGCGCGCCCGGGGCGATCGGGTCCGAGGCGCGCGCGAGCGGGCGCCCGTCGACCCGCACGAGCCCGGCACGGATCGCCGCCTGGGCCCGGGCCCGGCTCTCGAAATGGCCGTGCGCCACGAGGTACAGGTCGGCGCGCCGCGGCGCAGGGTTCTCCGCGGGATCGTCCGCGGGGGACGCGCGGTCCGGGCTGGTCCGGTCTCGGGTCATCGGGGCTTCGTGCGGTTCCGGCAGGTCTGCGGCGGAGGTTTCGGGCCGCCGCCCTGTCGAAGGCCGGCGCGCTCCCTAACTAGACCGGGCCGGAAAGGAGAGCCACCGCATGACCCGCACCCTGCCGCTGCTCGTATTGCTCGGGACCGCCGCCGCCGGCGGCGCCCTGGCACAGGAGCCTCCCAAGGAGGCGGCCAAACCGGCAGAGACCTACACGGCGCCGATCAAGAACGCGAAGGGCGACCCGATCGGCACGCTGGCGATCCGCGACGGGGCGAATGCCCTGGTCCTGCGCGTGACAATCCAGCCCGGCGGCCTGCCGCCCGGCTGGCACGGGATGCATTTCCACGCCGTGGGCGACTGCTCGGACCCGAAGTTCATGAACTCCAAGGCGCACGTGAACCACGACCAGAGCAAGCACGGGCTGCTCAACGCGGAGGGCCCCGACGAGGGCGACCTGCCGAACCTCTACGCGGCGCAGGACGGCTCGGCCAATGCCGAGGTCTCCAGCGAGACGCCGCTGAACGGCGAGGGCGGCCTGAAGGACGGGGACGGCGCGGCGCTGATCATCCACGCCAACGAGGACGACCACAACACCCAGCCGATCGGCGGCGCCGGCGACCGCGTCGCCTGCGGTGTGATCAAGTAGTCGTCGCGGACGGGGAGGGCACGGCCGGCGGGATCTGCCGCGGCCGGCCGTCCTCGTCGATGGCCACGAAGGTGAAGGTGGCCTGCGTGACCCGCTCGCGGACCTGGGTGCAGAACCGCCGTGCCCAGGCCTCGACCTCGATCTTCATCGAGGTCCGGCCGACATGCGATACCCGGGTGTAGACGCACAGCACGTCACCGACCCGGACCGGCCGGATGAAAGTCATCGATTCCAGCGCCACGGTGACCACCCGGCCCTGCGCCCGGTCGACGCCCGCGATGCCGCCGGCCTGGTCCATCTGCGACAGCACCCAGCCGCCGAAGATGTCGCCGTTGGCGTTGGTGTCGGCCGGCATGGCGATGGTGCGCACCGTGAGATCGCCCTTGGGCAGATCGACCTCAGCGGGCGGCGCGCCTCCGGCCGGTGAGAGTGCGACGTGCTGCATGCCGTCCATCCGCCCCCCGCACGCCGTCAGGACATCACGCCGGCGAGCTTGAGCCCCGCCGCCAGCAGAACGGCGACCGCGCTCAGGATGCATTCGAGCGGGATGGATTGCCAGAGGTCCGGCGTCGCCGCCGCGGGCTCGGCGCGTTGCGCAATATCGTTCATCGGGCTTCCTCTCGGGCGCGCCGATCTGCCGTCGGCGGTCCCGTTACCGGCACGATAAAGCAAGGCTCGCGGTCCCGCACCCCGAATCGGGGCGTGAAAAAGCCCGGCGGCTCGCTGGAGCCGCCGGGCCGGTCAGGTCGGAGAACCGCTCAGTAGTAGAATCGGCGGCGCCAGTAGGGACGACGGTAGTAGGGCCGCGGGCCGTAGTAGAACCGGCGGCCGTAGTACGGGCGGCGCCAGTAGGGCCGCGGGCCGTAGAACCGGCGACGGTAGTAGTACTGGGCCTTCTCGGCCACCGCCGGCGCGGCTTCGGCGGGCAGAGCCAGCCCCGGGCCGATGGGCGCGGCGGACGCGCCCTCCGGCGCCGCGGCCGCGAAGCCCAGCGCCAGCAGGGCCGCGAGCAGGAATTTCCTCAGCACGGTCTCGACTCCCTTTGTGTCATTCGTCCTGGTCGACGAACCGCGCAGGGCGACGGGCTCCGCTCGGTCCGAACCGCTGCAACGCGTGGGCGAGCGGAAGCGTTGCAGCTTAACCGCTGCGACGTTTCGGACAGGGTTGATCGCAGGTTGAGACGCGCGGGGTCAGGCGATCTTCGTCGTCATGTCCTCGATGCGCGCCTCGGCGCTCTGGCGGACCAACGCGATGCCGTGTTCGCAATCCTCGCGGCGGACATAGCCTTCGCCCGAATCAGCGATCACCTCGCCGTTGCGCGCCCGCAGGCGCCAGCGCCACTCGCCCTTGGCGTCCCGGTAGAGTTCGAACCGCATGTCGCAGGCCCCCGCTTCGTCCATCCCTCAGATGGGGGCGCGCCCGCGCAAGGGAAGGCGGGGCGGTGAGGGCGCCGCGGGGCGGACGGGCCACCGAGCGGCGCGCGTGCGCGATCGGCCGCCGGGATTCGAGTTAGAATTTTTCTTCGTCTCATTGTACGCTTCGCCGATCGGGATCCGGGACGCCTGAACAATAACGGGACGCCCGCGGCCGGTGAGGAAGAGAGTATGAACGAGATCGTCCAGCTCGAGGCCTACTCGGAGGTCTTCTACGGAGGCTGCCCGCACGATTGCCCCGACACGTGCTCGATGCTGTTCGAGGTGAAGGGCGGCGAGCTCCTGAGCGTGCGCGGCAACCCGGACCACCCGATGACCCGCGGCGGTCTCTGCGTGAAGCTGAAGGATTACGAGAAGCGCCACTACCACCCCGATCGGCTGCTCTACCCGATGAAGCGCGTCGGCCCGAAGGGCTCGAAGCAGTTCGAGCGGATCACCTGGGACGAGGCGCTGGACACCATCGTCACCCGCTGGAAGGCGATCATCGACCAGTACGGGCCGCAGGCCATCGCGCCCTACAGCTACCTCGGCAACCAGGGCCTCGTGCACGGGCTGAACGGCGGCGACGCGTTCTTCAACCGCATGGGCGCCACCGTGACCGAGCGCACCTTCTGCGGCGAGGGCTCGTGCACGGCCTGGCTCCTCACCGTCGGCCCGACCGCGGGCCTCGACCCGGACAGCTACATCCACTCCAAGTACATCGTGATCTGGGCCTGCAACTCGGTCAGCACCAACCTGCACCACTGGGCGATCGTGAAGGACGCCCAGAAGCAGGGCGCCAAGGTCGTCGTGATCGACGCCTACGCGTCGCGCACCGCCAAGGCCGCCGACTGGCACATCGCGCCGAAGCCCGGCACCGACGGCGCGCTCGCCATGGCGCTGATCAACTCGATCATCGAACAGGGCCTCGTCGACCAGGACTACGTCGACAACCACACGGTCGGCTTCGCGGAGCTGAAGGAGCGGGCCAGCACGCGCACGCCTGAATGGGCCGCGGCGATCACCGGCGTCTCCGCCGACGACATCCGGAAGCTCGCCCGCGAGATGGCGACCGAGCAGCCGGTGGGCATCCGCATCGGCGTGGCGCTGGAGCGGCACTACGGCGGCGGCCAGACCATCCGGGCGGTGACCTGCATCCCGGCGCTGACCGGCGCGTGGCGCCATGTCGGCGGCGGCATCACCCAGTTCGGCGTCTGGGAGCATCCCTACAAGTTCGACGTCATCTGCCGCCCGGACCTGATCCCGGAGGGCACCCGGGTCGTCTCGAACCTTCAGATCGGCCGGGCGCTCACCGGCGAGATGCAGCTCGACCCGCCGATCATGTCGATGATGTGCTGGAACTCGAACCCCGTGACGCAGGCGCCCGAGACCGACAAGATCGTCGAGGGGCTGATGCGCGAGGACCTGTTCATGGTCTCGGCCGAGCACTTCATCTCGGACACGGCCTCCTACGCCGACATCCTGCTGCCCGCCACGATGGGCGCCGAGATGGAGGACATGATCCTCTCCTGGGGGCACCTCTACCTGACCTACAACACCAAGTGCGCCGAGGCGCCGGGCGAGGCGATCCCCAACAACGAGATCTTCCGGCGGCTGGCCGCCCGGCTCGGCTTCGAGGAGGAGAACTTCAAGTGGAGCGACAGCGAGTGCCTTGAGCACTACGTCGACTGGTCATCGCCAGCCTGCGAGGGCATCGACCTCCAGTACATGCGCGAGCACGGCTTCGCCCGGCTCAAGGTCGGCACGCCCGACGACCGGGCGCCGCACCGGGAGGGGAACTTCCCGACACCGACCGGCAAGTGCATGCTGAAGGTGGAGGGCGCCACGAACTTCGTCGCCCCGCCGTTCCGGCAGATGTACGAGGGCTTCCAGCCGGGCGAGGCGCTCGACCCGCTGCCGGACTACCTCGGCCCGCGCGAGTCGCACACGAACGATCCGGAGCTCGCCAAGCGCTACCCGCTCAACATCGTCTCGCCCAAGAGCCACTACTTCCTGAACTCCTGCTACGCCAACATGGAGGACAAGCAGAAGGGCCAGGGCGAGCAGTTCGTGATGATCAGCCAAGCCGACGCCGACGCGCGCGGCATCCGGGACGGCGACCGGGTCCAGGTCGCCAACGACCGCGGCGCCTTCAAGGGCGTGGCCCGCATCACCGACGACGTGAAGGCCGGGATCGTGGTGGCGACGCTGGGCTACTGGCGCCAGCTCAACGAGGGCACGGTGAACAGCATCTCGTCCGGCGCCTTCACCGATATGGGCCACGCGCCCTCGTTCTCCGACAACCTCGTCGAGGTCTCACGGGCGAACTGAACGGCTCCGCGCGCGGCGATCCGCTCCCGATCGCCGCGCCGGGTTCACACGGAGGGTCGAGCCGTCATCCGGTTGCGGTTTCGCCGCTCGTCCGGCGCGGTCACCGGAAACGAAGCCGCCCGGGACGGATCCGTCCCGGGCGGCTCGATCGTCACTCAGGCCATCTTCGCTCAGGAACGGGGCGCCCGCTCCAGCCAGCCGATGCTGCGACCCTCGCCGCCGCCACCGCCGCTGCGCGGACGGGCATCGGCGCGCTGGGGCCGGGCGTCGCGGCTCGGGCGACCTTGATTCGGGCGCTCGCCCTGCGGGCGGGCGGGCCGGTCCGCGCGGGCGTCGCGGCCCTGCGGGGCGTGGCCGCGATTGTCACCGCGGTTGTCGCCGCGGCCGTCCTGGGGTCGGCCCTGCCGGGGCGCGCCCTGGCCGGGACCGCCGAAGCCGCGGCCGCCCTCGGGCCGGCCCTGCTGGGGACGGCCCTGCTGCTGCCGGGGCCGCTGGCCCTGGCGGCCGCCGCCGGGGCGCTGCTGCGGACGCTCGGGCCGGCGCTCCTCCTCGCGGGCGATCTCGGCGGCCTCCTGGCGGGACGGCGGGGTGAAGCCCTCGGGGAAGCCCGCCACCGGGACCTTCTGCCGGGTCACGCGCTCGATGTCGCGCAGGTAGGCCTTCTCCTCGTCGTTGCAGAACGAGATGGCGAGGCCGTCGGCGCCGGCGCGGGCCGTGCGGCCGATCCGGTGGACGTAGCTCTCCGGCACGTTCGGCAGGTCGAAGTTGACCACGTGGCTCACGCCCTCGACGTCGATGCCGCGGGCCGCGATGTCGGTGGCGACCAGGACCCGGCAGGAGCCGTCCTTGAAGGCGGCCAGCGCCCGCTCGCGCTGGGGCTGGCTCTTGTTGCCGTGAATCGCGGCGGCCGCGATGCCGACCTTGTCGAGGCCGCGCACGACCCGGTCCGCCCCGTGCTTGGTCCGGGTGAAGACGAGCACGCGCTCGATCGCCGGATCGCGCAGGATGTGCCCCAGCAGCGCCTGCTTGGCGCCGGTATGGACGAAGATCACCTCCTGCTCGACCCGCTCGGCCGTGGTGGCGACCGGCGTCACCGCGACCTGGACCGGATCGGTGAGGTACTGGGACGCCAAGCCCGCGATGTTCTTGGGCATGGTGGCCGAGAAGAACAGGCTCTGGCGCTTCTGCGGCAGCATCTTCACGATGCGCTTGAGGGCGTGGATGAAGCCGAGATCGAGCATCTGGTCGGCCTCGTCGAGGACGAGGATCTCGACGCCCTCCAGGGTCAGCGAGCGGCGGTCGACGAGGTCGATCAGCCGGCCGGGGGTGGCGACGAGGACGTCGACGCCCGGCGCCAGCGCCCGCTCCTGGCGGCTGATGGTGACGCCGCCGAACACCACCGTCGTGGTGTAGGACAGGTGCCGGCCGTAATCGGTGAACGACTCGGCGATCTGGTTGGCGAGCTCGCGGGTCGGCGAGAGCACCAGCACCCGACAGCCGCGGCGCGGCGCGCGGCGGTCCGAGAGCGAGAGGCGGTGCAGGATCGGCAGCGCGAAGGCCGCGGTCTTGCCGGTGCCGGTCTGGGCGATGCCGCAGAGGTCGCGGCCCGCCATGGCCGGCGGGATCGCCTGGGCCTGGATCGGGGTCGGCGCGACGTAGCCGGCCTCGCTGAGCGCCCGCAGCACGGGCTGGGCGAGGCCGAAATCGGTGAATTGGGTCAAGGATGTATCCGATGCAGCAGGGCCGGCCGGGCGCCTCGCGTCGCTCGCGAGCTGTGCCGTGTATGAGCCGGTCCGTTGGCAGGGGGCAGCCCGCGTGATGGGGCGGCCCGGGTGCATGCACGTTATGAAGAGGGGGGCCGGATCACGCCGGGTGGCGCCCGATCCGTCACGCAGCCCCCTCAAGCGGGCCGTGGCGGCCGCTGACGCTGCATCGCCGATATGCGTGTGTGCGGCTGCGAAGTCAATGCAGGGCCGGGTTGCGGTCCGCTCAGGCTGAGCGCCGCCGTCGCGCCGGTGAACAGCGGGCGCTCGTCCGACGGTGCTGTGCCCCGTGCACTCGGGATCGCCCGAAGACGCGGCTCGGCTGCCGATACGTGTCGATCCCGTCTTCCCGATGTGGTCGGGGCGGGCGTTTATCGTCGTTGTGACCGAGGATCGCCTCTGATCTATCCGTTGAGATATAATTGTTTCGGAATTGACGGTATTGTTGGATCGTCCGAGCGTGAAATTGTATCTAAAGATACGCAGCGATCGGTATTCAACGATCGCTGCGTGGCCGAACGGCGCGGCCGCGACTTCAGATATTGCCTATGCAGACAGTGTTTTCGACGGAGGGTCTCCACCCCCGGAGCGGCTTCAAGCTTTGGCGAGACCTTCTCGGGGAGCGGCTCGTGCCGATCGAGGTCGAGCGCCTCGACGACGGGCCGTTCCGGGGCAGGCTCGACGTCGCGGAGATCGGCGCGCTGTACCTCTCGCGCCTGACGCAGAGCGCCCTGCGATGCGAGACGACGCCCAGCGCGGCCCGGCGCCACGACAGGGCCGGGATGGTCGTGGTGCTGTTCAAGCTCGCGGGCCTGTCGACGAGCGTTCAGGACGGCCGGGAGGCCGTGCAGCGGCCGGGCGACATGGTCGTGCTCGACCATCGCCCCTCCGTGCTGACGACCCACAGGGACAGCCAGGCCCTGTTCCTGGAGCTGCCGCGGGAGCGCCTGGAAGGCGTGCTCGGCTCGACACGGCTCTACACCGGCCTGTCCGGTCGGGGCGGACCTCGCGTCGGCCACGCTGGCGACCGGCTTCATCCACGACCTGATCCGGGTGCGGCACCAGCTCACGCCCGACGCCGCCGAGCGCATGTCGGCGATCGCGGTCGACCTGATCGTGGCGAGCCTCGCCGAGCGGCTCGCGCAGGATGTGCCTCGCCCCGTCCACGGCAGCGTCGTCGTTCAGCGCGCGAAGGCACATGTCGAGGCCCATCTGGACGATCCGGGACTGGACCCGCCCCAGCTCGCGGCCGCCACGGGGGTCTCGCTGCGCCGGCTCCAGGAGCTGTTCCACGAGCGCGGCCAGCACATCTCCGACTGGATCTGGGAGCGCCGGCTGGCGGCTGCGGCCAAGCGGCTGTCCGACCCAGCCTGCCTGCACCTGTCGATCGGGATGCTCGCCTACGGCTGCGGGTTCACCAGCCAGGCGCACTTCTCCCGCCGGTTCAAGGACCGCCACGGCCTGACCCCGCGCGAGTACAGGGAGGCCGCCCTGCTGCGGGCTTCCGGTGCTCCGTCGGCTCCCTGATCGGGACGGTGACCGGCCTCCGCCGATCCCGCGACGTCCCGGCGCGGAATGATGCGCGCGGTTCTCGCGCAACCCCTGGCCGGGCGCAGGCGCCTGTGCCCGGCGTGCGAACGGCACGCGCGTCGCGACCCGGCGCGTCGGCTCAGATAATGGTGTATCGTGATCGGCGGCGCACCGCCCTGTCATGCGCCACATCTGGGTTGCCGAAGATCCGGGCAACCGAAACAATGTGGTGCGGCCAAGAGGACTCGAACCTCCACCCCTCTCGGGACTAGCACCTCAAGCTAGCGCGTCTACCAATTCCGCCATGGCCGCATCGGACGCGAAGACCGGTCCGTTCGCTCGACCGTCGCGCGCCGCGGGAGAACCCGGGGCCGCTTTCGTGTCGCGCGGCGCAGCGGATAACAGATCGTCCCGCCGCCGACAAGCGCAGTCACGGGGAATCGTAGCCGCCGTCCAGGAAAGGCGCCGCGCCGTCGCCGATGCTGACGCCCGGCTCGACGATCGAGGCCGCCTTGCGGATCAGCTCGGTCACCTCCACGGAGATGCGGTCGCCCGTCACCACGATCTGCCCGCGCGCGATCGGGTGGTCGTTGGCCAGGATCTCGACCATGTCGCTGTCGCTGGCTTCGAGCTCGATCACGGCGCCGCGGCCCATCCGGAGGAGCATGTGCAGCGGCATGCGGGCCCGGCCCAGCACCACCGTCAGATCGACCTTCAGGGTCTCGAAGACCGCCACCGTCCGCCATCCCGTCTCGCAGCCGGAACCTTGCAACCGCCGGCCGCGGATGTTGAAGGCTTCGACCATCGACGCAGGATGGTGAACTCTTGGTAAACGCGCCCCGCCTCACGGTCAGCCCGCCCGCCTTCCCGAAGCGGCCCGGCACCGATCCGGTCGCCGGCCCGGTGGGCTGGCGCGTGAGCGACGCGGCAGTGGATTACGCCGCCGCCCTCGCCTGGATGGAGGCGCGCGCGGAGGCGATCGCCCGCGGCGCGGCGCCCGAATGCGTCTGGCTGCTGGAGCACCCGCCGCTCTACACGGCGGGCACGTCGGCCCGGCCGGAGGATCTCGTCGCGCCGGACCGGTTCCCGGTCCACGCGACGGGGCGGGGCGGGCAGTACACCTATCACGGTCCCGGCCAGCGGGTGGCCTACGTGATGCTCGACCTCGACCGGCGCAGCCGCGACCTGCGCGCCTACGTGGCGAGCCTGGAGGCGTGGCTGATCGAGACGCTGGCCGCCTTCAACGTCCGCGCCGAGCGCCGCGAGGACCGGGTCGGCGTCTGGGTGCGCCGGCCCGAGAAGGGGCCCGGCGTCGAAGACAAGATCGCGGCGATCGGCATCCGGGTCCGCCGCTGGGTCAGCTTCCACGGCATCAGCCTGAACGTGGAGCCCGACCTCGCGCATTTCGACGGGATCGTGCCGTGCGGCGTCCGGGAGCACGGCGTGACAAGCCTCGTCGATCTCGGCCTGCCGGTGAGCATGGCCGAGGTCGACATGCAGCTCCGCGCCGCCTTCGAGGCGATCTTCGGGGCGACCGCGATCGAGGCGGCGGAGTGAGCAGGGCCGCGCCATCGGGCGATGCCGCCGTCGTAGCGAGCGCAGCGACCCAGGGTGCGTGTCGTCCGGAGCCCGGACCGGATCGCTTCGCTCGCGAATACGCATAGCGTCCGAACGCTCCGGTCGGAGGCCGTCTCACCGGCGCCGATCAGAAATCGGCGTGCAGCCGCGAGGCGAAGAAGTGCGCCGGCCCGCGGTCGCGATTGTATCCGGGATTGTCGATGAACTGGTAGTCGAAGGTCAGCGTGACGAACTTCGTGAGGTTCAGGGCGTAGTAGGTCTCCAGCGTGCGCTCGGTACCGTAGTTGAGGCGCCCGTCGCCGATCAGCAGCCCGAGATACCCGGCCGCGAAGGCGGCCCGGTGCGAGGGCGAGAGCCCGTTCATTGCGGCGCCGATGCCGACCGTGTCGTCGGGGCGGTCCCAGGCCTTGCCCTTCAGCGACAGGCCGCCGGAGAAGCTCCGGTCGATGTCGGTGAACGAGATGTTCTCGGTGCGCCCGTCGTTCAGGCTCGCCCGGGCGAACAGCCCGAGTTCGGGCGTCAGCGCCTGCTCCAGGTTGATGTAGCCGCCGGTCTTGCGGCGGGGGCGGCGGGTCGCCGCGACGGCGTCGTTGATGTCGTCGAACAGGCCGAGCTGCGTCAGGGTGACGACGTCGCGGTTGTTGGCCGAGACGCCGACATTCGAGAACAGCCCGATGCGGATCTTGCCGGGCTGATCGAGCCAGGGGAGGACGTGGCGCTCCTCGAACTCGACGTTCAGCCCGGCGCGCCGGAACACCCGCGGGTCGAGCACGTCGCTCGACGGCTCCTTGGGCACCTGCGTGTAGGCGGCGCGGATCGCGAACTCGGGCCGGTTGTACTCGGCGTAGACGCCCTGCGTGAAGCCCGGGAGATTCGCCGGGAAATCCCAGGCCGAGGCACCCCAGAGCGACCAGTTGAAGAAGTCCACGCGCGGGTCGTGCGCGTAGATGTTGCCGTCGAAGAAGTCGCCCAGCGCGAACTTGCCGGCGATCAGCGTGATCCGCTCGGCGTCGTAGCGGGTGGCCACTTGGTTCGGGCCGTCCGGTACCTCGACGGTCTCGCCGCCCAGCCCGAAGGTCTGCTTCACGTAGTAGCGGTTCGAGCGCAGCTTCGGGAACGGGGCGCCGGCCTTCTGCGCCTCGCCGTTGACGAAGCCGGCGACGCCCAGCGTCCGCGACAGGCCGAAGCCCTGGCTGAACTCGGGATTGTAGTAGACCTCGGTGCTATCGGTGAGCTTGAGGCCGAGGAAGATCGTGGCCGTCGTGGTCTGCCGGGCCTGATGGGGGATCAGGCTCTGCGCACCCTCGTAGGGCGAGCGGAAGCCGGGAACGCCCTGCGCGATCAGCGTCGTCTGGCCGTGGAGCGAGAAGCGGCCGGTATCGCCGTTGTCGGGATCGTGCGGGGCGGTCTCGTCCCGGTCCGGGGGGACCTTCAGCCCGTCCGGAAACCACATCAGCCGCGCGAACAGCTCGTTGGACGTGAAGCGCGCCCGGGTCGTGACCGGCCCGCCCGCGTCGCCGGGCACCGTGCCCAGCGGGAAGCGCCGGCTGCCCCCGAGATCGATGTAGCGGTAGTCGATGCCCAGCGCGAGGCTGTCGGTGATGGCGTACTGCACGCCCGCGCCGAGGGTGAAGCCGACGTAGCCGAGGTCCCGCCGCGCAGTGGTCTGGCCGCCCGTGTCGAGGTCCGGGTAATTCGCCAGGATACGTGCGTTCGCCCCTGCGAGGCCGAAGGTGCCGTAGATCAGGTAGCGGTCGAAGCTGTAGCCGAGCCGGGCGCGCAGGGTGCCGTAGAGATCCGTCTTGGCGCGCACGATGTTGAAGGCCGGGTCCACGTCCGCGTAGCCGAAGCCCGCGATCGTCGAGGGGACGGGCCGCTTCAGATTCGCCGCGTCGAGACTCGCCTCGACGCCGTAGACCCACGGCCCGGCCTGCCAGTTCCAGCCGCCGAACAGGCCGCCGACCGCCGTCGTGGCGTTCTTGCCCTGGTCGCTGCGGCCGGTGGAATCGCCGCTCTTGAAGGCCGGGACCGGCCGGGCGCCGATCGTCGTCGGACCGAAATTGTAGGCGCCGTAGGACCCGCCGGCACTTCCCTCGAGGCCGACATAGCCCCCCGACCAGTCGGTGTAGGACGGCGCCTCGACTGGGCGCGGCGGGGAGATGTCGGCCGCCCACGCGGCGGCGGGCGCCAGGAGAAGGGCGGCCAGGACGAGCGCCGCAGTGCGGACCAGGGACACGGAACGGGATCTCATCCGACTCACAGAAAAGTATAGCATTTGCTAAAACGCGGCACGGGGCCGCGCAAGCCGGGTCGCGCGCTCGTGATCGCGGGCCATCGTGCGATCCATGGCCTTGCTGCCTCGCATCCTCGGTTCGTCGCATGGCACTGGCGTGACGATCCAGCCCGCGTTGGATTCGTCAAGATCCAGAGGGCATCGCACCGCGAATAGCTTCGTGAAAGTGCGCCGTGATCGACCTTTTTCGATGCAACGACATGCGAATACCGTAATGTCGATTCGGCTGATGGACAGATTAGAATTGTTATTATTTGACTGTCGTGCGATTCCGGTTTGATCTTCCCGCGGCCTGGATTATGTGCGGTCGCATGCACGCCTCGCACATCCTCCCGGTTCTCCGCGGCCTCGCCGCGGCCTCGCTCCTGGCGTTCGCCGGTGCCGCGGCCGCCAAGGAGGTGCCGATCGGTCCGCACGTGACGCGCAACGGCCTGGAGGTCGCGGCCGTCTATCTGCAGCCGATCGAGATGGATCCGCCCGGCATGATGCGCGAGGCCGCCAAGTCGGACATCCACCTCGAGACCGATATCCGCGCCGCCAAGGACAACCGCAACGGCTTCGCGGAAGGGGACTGGGTGCCGGCGCTCGCCGTCCGCTTCGAGGCGGTGAAGCTCGACGGCGACAAGCCCACCGACCAGACGGTGTCGGGCATGCTGATGCCGATGGTCGCCAATGACGGGCCGCATTACGGCGACAACGTCAAGCTGTTCGGCCCGGGTCGTTACCGTCTGAAGGTCACCGTCGCGCCCCCGGGCAAGGACAGCCATTTCGGCCGCCACGTCGACAAGGAGACGGGCGTCGGCCCGTGGTTCGAGCCCTTCGAGATCACCCAGGACTTCACCTTCGCCGGCGTCGGCAAGAAGGGCGCCTACTGAGAGTGCCGGAGCTGACCGTGTCCCGCCTGCCGCGCTCCCTCCTCCGAGCCCTACCGCTGCTGCTGGTCGCCGCCGCGTCGGCCGCCGTGCCCGCGCGGGCGGACGACATGCCGGTCATCAAGGTGGAGATGCGCGACGGCGTGATCATCCCGACGGTAATCGAGGTTCCGGCCAACACCCGGTTCAAGCTGGAGATCTCGAACACCGGCCAGACGCCGGTGGAGTTCGAGAGCACGGAACTGCGGCGCGAGAAGGCGCTGGCCGCGGGCTCGACCTCGGCGATCGTGTTCCGCACCCTCGATGCCGGCACCTACCAAGTGTTCGACGATTTCCACCCGGAGGCGAAGGCGACCCTGGTGGCCAAATGAGCGCGTTCACGACAGCGCCCGGCTCCCTGGCCCTCGCCGACGTCACGCCGCGCCGCTCCGCGGTCGACGCGCGGCTCGCCCGGTTCGGCGACGCGCTGCGCCGGTACGGCTGGATCATCCGGTCCGTGCAGTGGCTGATCGTCGCCGTCTACGCGGTGCTGGTGATCGTGCCGGCCCTGCTGCCGCTGCCCGACAACGCCGCCCACATCTGGACCAACCTGACGCTCGCCGCGCAGTTCGCCTTCTGGGGGATCTGGTGGCCATTCGTGCTGGTCAGCATGGTGCTGGTCGGCCGGGCCTGGTGCGGCGTGCTCTGCCCGGAGGGGGCCCTCAGCGAGTTCGCGAGCCGGTGGAGCCGCGGCTACGCCGTGCCGCGCTGGATCACCTGGCAGGGCTGGCCGTTCGTGGCCTTCGCCGGAACCACCGTCTACGGGCAGATGACCAGCGTGTACGGCTACCCGAAGCCGGTCCTCGCGGTGCTCGGCGGCTCGACCCTGGCGGCGATCGTGGTCGGGCTGCTGTACGGGCGCAACAAGCGCGTCTGGTGCCGCTACCTCTGCCCGGTCAACGGCGTCTTCGCGGTGCTGTCGAAGCTCGCGCCGGTGAGCTTCCAGGTCGACCGCGCCGCCTGGGCGGACTCGCCCAAGCCCGTCGGCGGCACCGAGTCCTTCAACTGCGCGCCCCTCGTGCCGGTCAAGACCATGCGGGGCGCGGGCGCCTGCCACATGTGCGGCCGCTGCAGCGGCCACCGCGGCGCCGTGCGCCTCGCCCTGCGCTCGCCCAACCACGAGATCGTCCACGTGGCCGGCGCGGAGCCCAGCCTCGACCAGACCATGCTGATCCTGTTCGGCATGCTGGCGTTGGCGGTGGGCGCCTTCCAGTGGTCCTCGAGCCCCTGGTTCGTCGATGCCAAGCAATGGGCGGCCACGTGGCTCATCGAGCGCGGGACGACGTGGCCCCTGGAGCACTCGGCGCCCTGGTTCGTGCTGACGAACTACCCCGACCGCAACGACGTCATGACGCTCCTCGACGGTGGGCTGCTGCTGGCCTACATCGGCGCCGCGACGCTCGTCCTCGGGCTCGCCCTGTCGGGGATCGTGGCGCTCGCGACCCTGAGCCTCGGCGGCTGGTCGCTCCGGCGCTTCCACCACCTGACCCAGACCCTGATCCCGGTCGCGGGCTGCGGCGTGTTCCTGGGCCTGTCGGCGCTCACCGTGACGTTCCTGCGCGGCGACGGCATCGTGATCCCCTACGTGGCGGAGATCCGCGCGGGCCTGCTCGCCGGCGCCAGCCTGTGGAGCGTCTGGCTGGCCTGGCGGGTGGCGGGTCTCGCCGCCGGCGGCCTCCGCCGGGTGGCGGCCTCGGCCTGCATCGCCGGGGCGGCCGCCCTCTCGGTGGCCAACTGGGTGCTCCTGTTCTGGATCTGGTAGCGCGCGGTCCGCGCGCGCCGCGTCACACGACCTCACAAACCCTGGAGACCGCCATGATCGGCGCCTTCGTCATCGCCTTCCGCGAAGTCATCGAGGCGGGCCTCATCATCTCCATCGTGCTGGCCGCCACCCGCGGCATTCCGGGCCGGATGCGCTGGGTCCTGCTCGGCATCGCCGGCGGCCTCGCGGGCGCCGCCCTGGTGGCGCTGTTCGCCGAGAAGATCTCGGACGCGTTCGAGGGCAGCGGGCAGGACATCCTGAACGCCGCGGTCCTGATCGTCGCGGTGCTGCTGCTGATCTGGCACAACACTTGGATGAGCAAGCACGGCAAGGAGCTGGCGGGCGAACTGCGCGCCGCCGGCGCGGCGGTGCGTTCGGGCGAGCGGGAGGCGGCGGCCCTGTCGATCGTGATCGGCGCCGCGATCCTGCGCGAGGGGGCCGAGCTGGTCCTGTTCCTCTACGGCCTCGTGGCCTCGGGCACCTCGGGCGCCGACATCCAGTTCGGTGCGGTCGCCGGCATCGGCGCCGGAGCGCTCCTCTCGGCGGTGACCTATCTCGGGCTCGCCTCGATTCCGAGCCGCTACGTCTTCTCGGTGACCAGCGTCCTGATCATCTTCCTCGCGGCCGGCCTCGCCGCGCAGGCGGCGCAGTTCCTGGCGAATGCCGGGGTGGTCGAAGTTCTCGGATACACCCTCTGGAACAGCTCCGGCGTGATCGCCGAGAATTCCTGGCCGGGCCGCGTCCTGCACGCCCTGGTCGGCTACACCGACCGGCCGACCGCCCTCCAGGGGCTGGTCTACGTCGCCACCATCGCGGTGATGGTCGGCCTGATGCAGTGGAGCGCCGCCGACAAGCGCCGCGCGGTGCGGCCGGCCTAGTTGCGACGGGCCGGCGGGCGGCGGGCATCGACCTCGCCCGCCTCCGCGGCGTCCGATCGCCGCGCGCTACGGCGCGCCCGTCGCCACCGCCCGGGCCGGGTCGGCGCCCCATTCCGACCAGGAGCCGTCGTAGAGCCCCCGCGCCGGGCGGCCCATGGTCTCCAGCGCCAGCGCGATGATCGCCGCGGTCACGCCGGAGCCGCAGGTGGTCACGATCGGCCGGTCCGGATCGACGCCGTTCTCGGCGAAGACTGCCTTCAACTCCTCGGGGCTCTTCATCCGGCCGTCGCGCTGGAGGGCCGCGTAGTGCAGGTTGCGCGCGCCGGGCATGTGCCCCGGCCGGACGCCGGGGCGGGGCTCCGGCTCCTCGCCGCGGAACCGCGTCCCCGAGCGGGCGTCGACGACCTGCGCCGAGCCGCTGTCCAGGGCGCGGGCGACGTCGTCCGCGTCCGCCACGGCGCCGTGGTCGAAGCGGGCGGTGAAGTGCCGCCGCTCGGGCTGGCGCGGGTCGCCCTCCTCGGTCGGGTAGCCCGCCGCCACCCAGGCCGGCAGGCCGCCGTCCAGCACCAGCGCGTCGCGCACGCCGAAGGCTTTGAGCATCCACCAGACCCGCGGGGCGGAGAACAGCCCCTGCCCGTCGTAGACGACGATCTGCATGCCGTCGCCGACGCCGAGCGCGCGCATCCGCGCCGCGAACACCTCGGGCCGCGGCAGCATGTGCGGCAGGTTCGACTCGGTGTCGCTCATGGCGTCGAGGTCGAAGCGGCGGGCGCCGGGTATGTGGGCGGTGCGGAACTCGGCCTCGGGATCGCGGCCCGCCGCGGGCAGGTACCAGGAGGCGTCGAGCACGACGATGTCGGGGGCCGCGAGGCGGTCGTGCAGCCATTCGGGTGACACGAGGGGCGCTTGGGCCATGGTCGGCGGATCCGGCTCTGTTCGCGTTGCGGGCTCACAGAACCACAGGTCGCACCGCGTTGCACGCCCGGGCCGCCGCGGGACAGAGGCGTTCGGGGGGATTCGTCAGCGGCGCCAATGTCAATCGAGTGCACGCGGTATCGGGGGAGCTACGCATCCCGCACCGTGGTCCGATGCATCCAGCGCAGGCTGGTCTTGTTTTAAAGAGCCGTAACCCCAGTTACGACACCATGATGACGCCAATCGCGTCGGCCGTACGGCCGGCATCGTGTTGGCCGCCCCGGACGGTCCGCTCGCGGACGCGATACGGGGACGTCGCCTGAACGAGATGCGTTCAAACCTTCCCTGTCTGCCCGGGCGCCCGACCCACCGTGCAGGATGCTTATTGAGCCGATCGACACCATGAATCAACTCGTCCGCATGTCCCAGATCGGCGACGCCGAGACCCTCGAGGAGCCGTCGGCCGACCTGCGCGTGCCTTTCGCGCAGTCCGGCGCCTTCGTGTGCAAGTACATCATCGGTGAGCCGAACGACCGCGCCGTCTGCTGCGGCGCCCCCGTGTCCGACGGCAAGAGCTGGTGCGCCTACCACCGCCGCATCGTGTTCGAGCCGACCCGCCCCGGCCGCATCCGCTGAGGCCGGTCCGAGGGCATTCCCTGCGGCATTCCCTGCGGCATCCCCTGGCGCGTCCCGGCCGTCACTGCGTCCGCATGATCTGGATGACCGCCGGGGTGATGATGACCACGAACAGCACCGGCAGGAAGAACAGGATCATCGGCACGGTGAGCTTCGGTGGAAGGCCGGCCGCCTTCTTCTCCGCCTCGTTCATGCGCATGTCGCGGCTCTCCTGGCTCAGCACCCGCAGCGCCTGACCGACCGGCGTGCCGTAGCGCTCGGCCTGGATCAGCGCCGTCGCCACGGATTTCACCGGCTCGAGGCCGGTGCGCATCACGAGGTTCTCGTAGGCCTGACGTCGGTCGGGCAGGAACGACATCTCGGCGGTCATCAGCGCGAGCTCCTCGGCCAGCACGACCGAGGACGTGGCGATCTCGGTGCTCACCTTCCGGAACGCGTTCTCGATCGCCATGCCGGATTCCACGCAGATCAGCGTGAGGTCGAGGGCGTCCGGCCACGCCTTGCGGATCTCGGTCTGGCGCTTCTTGGCGGTGTTCACCAGGAACAGCTCGGGCGCCTTGATGCCCATGTAGGCCGCGCCGATCACGAGCCCGAACCGCATGAGGTACGAGGCGTCGAGCACCTCCAGCACGAACAGGTAGAACAGGGCCGCGATCACCGCCGCGACCGGCACGACGAGGCGGAAGAACAGGAAAGCGGTCTCCGCCCCCTGGCCGCGGTACCCTGCCTGCATCAGCTTGCGCTTGGCCGTGTCCGTACCGAGCCAGCGGCGCAGCTGGTACTTCTCGACGACCGACTTCATGTAGGCCTTCGGCTCCGTGCGCAGCGTCGCCCGGCTTCCGGCCCGCTCCGCGCTCAGCCGCTCGCGCCGCCGGATCTGCTCGCGCTCGTCGCTGACGAGCTTCATCCGCTTGCCGAGGCGGTCGGTCTCCAGGAAGGGCTGCGCCACCGCGTAGGCGGTCGCGGCCGCCGCGACGGCGGTCAGCAGCGTGCCCATGAAGCGGGGATCGAACAGCTTCTCGGCGATGGCGTCGATCATCGGGCGGGATCCGGCAGACGGCGCACCGCGCCTAGAACTCGAAGGCGATCATCTTCTTGATGGTGAAGATGCCGATGGACATCCAGATCGCCGCGCCGACCAGGGCGATCTTGCCCGTGTCGGTGGTCCAGAGCAGCGAGATGTAGTCGGGGCTGGTGAGCGCGGTGATGCCCGCCACCGCGAAGGGCAGGCAGGCGATGATCGAGGCCGAGGCCTTGGCCTCCATGCTCATCGCCTGGACCTTGCCGCGCATCTTGGCGCGGTCGCGCAGCACCGTGGAGAGGTTGTTCAGCGCCTCGGAGAGGTTACCGCCCGACTGCTGCTGGATGTTGATCACGATGGCGAAGAAGTTCACCTCGGCGGTGGGCACGCGCTCGAACAGCCGCGTGCAGGCCTCGCCGAGGGACAGGCCCATCGCCTGCGTCTCCACCACGGTCCGGAACTCGCTGCGCACCGGCTCCTCGGCCTCGCGCGAGACCATGCGGAAGCAGTCGCCCACCGGGATGCCGGTGCGGATGCCGCGGACCACCACGTCGACGGCGTTGGGCAGCTCCTTGTTGAACTTCGCGATGCGCTTGAGCCGCAGGTGGCGCAGCAGGTAGGCCGGCAGGCCGAAGCCGCCCGCGAAGGCGGCGCCGAGCGCCGCCAGGGCGTTGTCGGTGATGACAAAGAGCAGGAGCCCGAAGACGACTCCGCTCAGGGCCGAGACCCCGTAGAAGGTCTGCTTCGTCCAGCCGAGGCCGGCGCGGGCGAGCTTCAATTCCACGCTGGCCTTCGAGGCGCCCTTGGCCTTCGCCTCGATCTCGCTCAGCGTCTTGGCGACCTGCTCGCGCCGGTTGACGGCGACGCCCCGGGTCGCCGCACCCGAGGCGGAGACGCTGATCGTCTTCAGGCGCTTGGTGGCCCGGCGCTCGCCGCCGAGCAGGGGCAGGACCGCCACGTAGGCGATGGCGGCCACCGCGATGCCGGCGAGGCCGGCGGCGATCGGCAGGTTGGAGGCGTCCGCCATCGGCTCAGTTCCGGTCGACGACCTCGGCGGCGTCGAGCGCCTCGCCGAGCCGCTGTTCGAGGCCGTAGTAGCGGGCGCGCTCCCAGAATTTCGGCCGGCCGACGCCGGTGGAGCGGTGACGCCCGATCAGCTTGCCGTTCGCGTCCTCGCCGACGATGTCGTAGAGGAACACGTCCTGGGTGGTGATGACGTCGCCCTCCATGCCGAGCACCTCGGTGATGTGGGTGATGCGCCGGGAGCCGTCGCGCAGGCGCATCGCCTGGATCACGACGTCGATCGAGCCGCAGATCATCTCGCGCAGGGTCCGCGACGGCAGGGTGAAGCCGCCCATCGAGATCATCGATTCGATACGCGACAGGCACTCGCGCGGGCTGTTGGCGTGGAGCGTGCCCATCGAGCCGTCGTGGCCGGTGTTCATCGCTTGGAGCAGATCGAAGGCCTCCGGTCCGCGCACCTCGCCGACGATAATCCGCTCCGGGCGCATGCGCAGGCAGTTCTTCACGAGGTCGCGCATGGTGACCTGGCCCTGGCCCTCCATGTTGGGCGGCCGCGTCTCCAGGCGCACGACGTGCGGCTGCTGGAGCTGCAGCTCGGCCGCGTCCTCGCAGGTGATGACCCGCTCGTCGTGCTCGATGAAGGCGGTGAGGCAGTTGAGCAGCGTGGTCTTGCCCGAGCCCGTGCCGCCCGAGATGACCACGTTGCAGCGCGACTGGCCGATGATCTTGAGGACCTCGGCGCCCTCGGGCGAGATCGCCCCGAAGCGCACGAGCTGCTCCAGGGTGAGCTTGTCCTTCTTGAACTTGCGGATCGTGAGCGCCGGACCGTCGATGGCGAGCGGCGGCGCGATGACGTTGACGCGGGACCCGTCCGGCAGGCGCGCGTCGCAGATCGGCGAGGCGTCGTCGACGCGCCGGCCGACCTGGCTGACGATGCGCTGGCAGATGTTCATCAGCTGCTGGTTGTCGCGGAACCGCACGCTGGTCAGCTGGATCTTGCCGTTGACCTCGATGAAGGTCCGGTGGGCGCCGTTGACCATGATGTCGGCGATGTCGTCGCGGGCGAGCAGCGGCTCCAGCGGGCCGTAGCCCAGCACGTCGTTGCAGATGTCGTCGAGCAGTTCCTCCTGCTCGGAGATCGACAGGACGATGTTCTTGAGCCCGATGATCTCCGTGACGATGTCGCGGATCTCCTCGCGCGCGGTCTCGGCGTCGAGGCGCGAGAGCTGCGTCAGATCGATCGCCTCGATCAGAGCGCCGAAGATCAGGCTCTTGGTGCGGTAGTAATCCTCCGAGCGCGCGGTCTCGACGACGACCGGGGCCGCCGGCGCCGGGCGCTGGGCCGGCGCGGGCGCCGGCGCGTCGCGCAGCACCGGCGTGGCCGGGGCCGGGGTCCGCATCTGCGGAATCGGCGGGGGCGGCGCCGACGCGCCGCCGGACTGTCGCCTACCGAACATGGGTCAGAGCCCCGACGCTGACCCGCGGCACCGGCCGGGTGGGGGATCGCGTCCGCATCAGGATGCCTTGCGGCCGGAAAGCTTGGCGAGCAGCGGCTCCAGCAGGCTCGGACGGCCCCGCCGGCTCTCGGGACGTCCGAGGGTCATGGCCGCCAGGTCGTTGAACAGCTCCGCCACCTTCGAGCCCGCCTGAATCTCGGCGATCATCTGGCCGTTGTTGGCGGCCGTGCCGAACAGGGTCGGCTCGAACGGGATCGTCAGGGCCACCGGCGCCTCCAGGGCCTTGGCGAACTCGGCGGTGCCGATCTCGGGACGCTTGGGCACGCCGACGCCGTTCAGCACGATGCGGGGCGGCTGGTCGTTCGGGCGACCGTGCTTCAGCGCGCCGAGGAGGTTCTTGGCGTTGCGCAGGCAGGCGAGGTCGGGCCCGGTCACGATCAGGATCTCGTCGGCCGCCGTCAGGACGCGCTTCGTCCACGCGTTCCACTGGTGGGGGATGTCGAGGACCACGCACGGGACGCTCGCCCGCATGTGCTCGATCAGGGTGTCGAAGGCCGGCTCGGACAGGTCGATGGTCCGGTCGAGGCTCGCCGGGGCCGAGAGCAGGCTCAGGTTGTCGCTGCACTTGGACAGCAGCCGCTCGACCAGGGCGGAGTCCAGCCGCTCGGGGGCGAACACCGCCTCGGCGATGCCCTGGGGCGGGTCCTGGTTGAAGTTGAGCGAGGCGGTGCCGAAGGCGATGTCGAGATCGGCGATCACCGTCTGGACGCCCTGGCCCCGGGCCACCGACCACGCGAAATTATGCGCTACGGTCGAGGCGCCGATGCCGCCCTTGACGCCGTAGACCGCTACGGTCCGGCCCACCGGCTTGACGCCCGGGGCCGTGAACAGGTCGGAGATCGCTGCGATGAGCGTCAGGGGCTCGACCGGCGCCATCAGGTAATCGGACACCCCGCGCTGGATCAGCTGGCGGTAAAGCATCACGTCGTTGACGTGACCGATCACCAGGACGCGGGTCCCCTCGTCGCAGACCTCGGCCAGGGCGTCGAGGCACTCGATCGGCCGCGAGCGCGCGCCCTGGATCTCGAGGACGATGACGTTGGGCGTCGGCGCGTGCCGGTACGCCTCGATCGCCGCGGCCCCGCCGCCCATCCGGACCTTGACCTGCGCCTTCTGCATGCGCCGGTCGAGGGCCGCGCCCTCGATCATCGCCGCGGTCTCGCCGGTCTCGCAGAAGGCCTGGATGGTGATCCGGGGCACCGGGGCGATCGTGCGCTCGGTTGTCTCGGACAGCTCTGCCATGACGGCGCTTTCGGGTTCGCGTGCGGGGTGCGGCGTTGCGATCGGCGGCGGGGCTGCCCATCCCCGGCGCCGGCTGTCTCAGTTCGTGACCTGGGCCTTCACGGCGGTCTGACCATCTTGCCGCCATGTGGTTGACGGATCCTTGCCGTCCCGCAACTGGCCAATGTCCCGGACCCGCTTGACCGTGTCGATGCGGCCCTCGGGCCGGCCGCGCACGAGGTCGACCGGGTCGGCGACCTGCGCGGCGACGTTGGACTGCATGGCGCAGCCCAGGTTCCAGCTCGGCCGGTTGTTGTAGTCGGTCGCGAAATTGCCGGCCCCGAGGTCCTGAGGCCAGAGGCCGCAGGCGTCGGCCACCTTGGCCTGCATGCGCTGGAAGCTCAGCCGGATCGGCGCGGCGAGGGTCGGCGCCGCCACCGCGTAGCCGCTGACCGCGATCTCGCGGGCGTTGACGCCGTTCTGCGTGCCGAGCCGGCCGAGAACCGAGGCCGTCCGCTGCACGGCGGCGACCTGGTCGGGCGGGACGCCCTGGGGCACCTGCATCAGAAGGGTTCCGCGGCCGTAGCGCCGGTACTCCAGCATGAAGGCGTCGACATCGGTCGCCTGGCGCGGGTCCAGATGGCCCGTGCCGGTCGGGAACACGTCGAGGCTGCGGGGCCCGTCGGTCAGCACGATCGGGTGGCGCGCGCGGTAATCCGTGACGTCGATGCCGCCGGTCGTGACGGGATCGGTCTTGCAGGCCGCCGCGAGGGCGGAGAGCGCGCAAGCGGCGAGCACGCTCGCGGCGCGGCGCGGCAGTGCGGGCGGGTGACGTCCGGTCGTGGGTCCGGTCATGGGTCCGGTCATGGGTCCGATCCTGGGAGGCGCGGCGGGGCGCTACTCGACGATGAAGCCGACGCGGCCGCGGTAGGTGCGGCCGAGCGGCGCCGCGGCGGCCGCGCCGGGCGGGGCGACCTTGCCGTAGATGCGGTTGATCTGGCCGAGCAGCACGGCTTGGCCGTCGCTGGAGTCGACGAAGTTGTCGTCGGGCCGGCTGACCTGCTTCGCCTCCATCGGCCGGGCGATGTAGGGCGTGCACATGATCATCAGCTCGGTCTCCTGGCGCTGGTAGTCGCGGGAGCGGAACAGCGCGCCGAGGATCGGGAGGTTGATCAGGCCGGGCAGGCCGGCGATCGCCTGCTTGTTGAACTGCTGGATCAGGCCGGCGGTCATCATCACGCCGCCGGAGGGCAGCTCGACGGTGGTCTCGGAGCGGCGCACCCGGGTGCCCGGCACTGCGACCGAGGTGTTGCCGATCACATAGTTGAAGCTCTGCTGCGTATCGATCTCGGTCACGTCCGTGGCGACGCGGATCGAGATCCGGTTGTCGGCCAGCACCGTCGGTGTGAACGACAGGGCGACGCCGTAGGGCTTGTAGGTGATGCCGGGCGAGCAGACACCGCCGACGGCGCAGGTTGCCGAGGCCGGCACCGCGAACTCGCCGCCGGCCAGGAACTTGGCGGCCTCGCCCGAGATGGCGGTCAGCGTTGGCTCCGCCAGGATGCGCGAGACGCCGGCCTGCTCGAACGCCTTCAGGGTCGCCTGGAGCGAGAAGCCGCCCCCCTGCACGGAGGCCTGGACCAGATTCCCGGTCGGCGTGTTCGTGTTGATCGGGAAGGGCAGGTTGTTGGTGATAACATTCGGGATGTACGCCGGGACCTGCGTGGCCGCCGCGGTGCCGCCGTTCACGAGCGTCTGCCCCAGGTTTCCGACCGGGTTCAGAGCCGACCAGTTGCCGGCCATGTTGATCCCGAACTGCTTCAGGACGTTGCGGGACACCTCCACCACGGTGACGCGGAGCATCACCTGGTCCTTGTTGCGGATCGTGAGGTTGTTGATCACCGCGCCCCGCGAGCCGGCGGCGACGCCGCCGCTGGCCGCGCCCGCCGCTCCCGCGGCCCCGGCGCCGCCAAGGCCCACGAAGGCGTTGGCGATGTCGATCGCCTGCTGCGCGTCCGCCGAGGAGTTGACCGCTCCCGACAGGAGCACCGAGGCGCCCGAGGAGCGCACGTCGAAGCGTCCGCCCGGGATGCTCTGGTTGAGCAGCTCGCGCAGGGTCCCGAGGTTCAGGTCCCGCGCCACCGTCACGTCGAGGGCGGCGATCTGGCGGCCCTCGGCATCCATGATGAAGATCGAGGTCGCGCCGTCCGCCATGCCGATCACGAAGACCTTGCGGGTCGAGCGGACCACGGCGTTGGCCACCGCGGGGTTGGCCACGAACACCTCCTTGGCGTCCCGCGGCAGGTCGACGATGACGGACCGGCCCGCGGTCAGCTCGACCCGCCGGGTCGAGCTCGCTTCCGCGGCTCCGACCGTCAGGATCGGCGCCGGGCCGAAGGTCTGGCGGTCCTGGGAAGAGGCCGGCCCGGTCAGGGCGACGAGCAGCGCGAGGGCGCCGGCCGAGCAACGGCGCGGGCCGCGGTCGGGGCGCCGCGTCGGGCGCGTGAGGGACAGCGAAGCGGTCATGGCGGTCACGGCGTCTGCTGCCGCGCGACGCCGAAGCGCACCACGGTCAGGGCGGGTTCGGGCATCTGCGCGGCGGACGCGTCGGCCAGCGGCACGGCTTCCGGCGGCAGCCCGGCATCGGCGAGGCTGCGCAGGGAGAGCGTCAGGGCGCCGACCTTCTGGGCGAGCGCCAGGGTCTCGGCCTGTGCGGGCGTCACGGCCAGCGTCGCGGTCTCGCCGGTGACGACGTTGGTGCCGTTCTTCTCCTGGACCAGCTGACCGATCGCCAGGACGCGGATGTCGGTGAGGATCGTCTGGGAGAGCTGCACGTCGCTGTTGTTGGCCCGCGAATTGGACTCGTCGCGGAAGGTGCGGATCACGTCGACACGGTCGTTCGGCAGGATGAAGCCGCCGGCCGAGTTGGTTCCGCGGCTGTCGGTGACGATGGCGACCGCGCGCATGCCGGGCGGCAGGATCGCCGCCATGAACCCGCTCTCCGGGCGCACCAGCTTCTGCGCGCGGATCGGCTCGCCCGTCAGGAAGCCCGAGCGCACGGACGCACCGACGGTCTCCTCGAGGGCCTTGGGGTTGATCTTGCGGGTCATGTAGCCGTTGGCCACGGCGCCGTCCGGCCAGGGCTGCCAGCGCAGGTCCGCGGCCCGGAGCACCTGGCCCATGGGCATGTCGATGGCGGCCACGAGCACGTCGGTCGTCGGCTGCGGCGGCGCCTCGGCCGTCGGCGGCGGTGGCGGCGGTGGCGGATCGCCGCCGCTCATCAGGAAGGCCGCCCCGGTGCCCGCCGCGAGGGCGATTCCGAGGACGGCGAAACGGGCTGGGTTCATCGCATCGCCACGCGCCGGAGACGGCCGGATTGCCGTCCATGACGGGAACCTGCGCGGGGATTCGTGTAATTATGGTTAAGGTATTATAACCTCTGCCGTTGTCGCCGGTCCGGAAACGGGTCGATCGGAACCGCGTCACAATCCGCGGAATCCTTCAGCTCCCGCCCGACCTCGGCCGTGGCGCGGCGCCGGGTCGTCCCCTATCGTGCCGCCGGAACCGCCTCAGAAGCGGGCACTCGGGCGAACCGGGGGGAGACATGATCAGGACAATCGGCGGCGCGGTGATGGCGGCCGCTCTCGCGGGGACCGCGCTCGGCTCCGCTCCGGCGGCCGCGCAGGGAAGCTTCTCGGACAACGCGATACGGATCGGCGTCCTCAACGACCAGTCCGGCCTCTACGCCGAGTACGGCGGCCAGGGCTCGGTCGAGGCCGCCCGGATGGCGGTGGAGGACATGGGCGGCAAGATCGGCAGCGTGCCGATCGAGATCCTCACGGCCGACCACCAGAACAAGCCCGACATCGCCTCGGCGATCGCCCGGCAATGGTACGACCGCGACAATGTCGACGCGATCATGGAGCTGACCACCTCCTCGGTGGCGCTGGCGGTCCAGGGCCTGTCCAAGGAGAAGAAGAAGATCACCATCACCACCGGGGCCGCGACCAGCGACCTCACCGGCAAGGCGTGCTCGCCCTACGGCTACCATTGGGCGTTCGACACGCGGGCGCTGGCGGTGGGCACCGGCGGCGCGCTGACCCGGGCGGGCGGCAACACGTGGTTCTTCCTGACCGCCGACTACGCCTTCGGCTCGGCGCTGGAGGCCGACACCAGCAAGGTCGTGCTCGCCAACGGCGGCAAGGTGCTGGGCAGCGTCCGTCACCCGCTCTCGAACCAGGACTTCTCGTCGTTCCTGCTCCAGGCGCAGGGCTCGAAGGCCAAGGTAATCGGGCTCGCCAATGCCGGCCTCGACACCTCGAACGCGATCAAGCAGGCCGCCGAGTACGGCATCGTCGAGGGCGGCCAGAAGCTCGCGGCGCTGCTGTTCACCCTCTCGGAGGTGCACGGGCTCGGCCTCAAGGTCGCCCAGGGCCTGACGCTCACCGAGGGCTGGTACTGGGACGCCAACGACGAGACCCGCGCCTTCGGCCAGCGCTACATGAAGCGCACCGGCCGGATGCCCAACATGATCCAGGCCGGCACCTACTCGGCGGTCCTGTCCTACCTGAAGGCCGTCAAGGCGGCCGGCACCGACGAGACCGACGCGGTGAACGCCAAGCTCAAGGAGCTGCCGGTGGACGACGTGTTCGCCCATGGCGGGATCGTGCAGCCGAACGGACGCATGGTCCACGACATGTACCTGTTCGAGGTCAAGAAGCCGGCCGAGTCGAAGGGTCCGTGGGACCTCTACAAGCTGATCTCGACGATCCCCGGCAAGGAGGCCTTCGCCTCTCCGGCTGAGAGCGGCTGCCCGCTGACGGCGGCGAAGTAGGTCTCACCCCGTCATCGCGAGCGCAGCGCAGCGACCCGGGGCGGCGCGTCCCTGGATTGCTTCGCTCCGCTCGCACAGACGGCGGCGGGTCGAATGTCCCGTCTCAGGATGTGCTCTACTCCGAGAGGGTATCACCCCGCCCAGACGCGCCGGTACAGGGCCACGATCTCGTCGGCGCTGGGCTCCACCGGGTTGTTGGCGGGAGAGCCGGAAGCCAGCGCCTGGGCCGCCATGGTGGGGAGCAGCGCCTCCCAGCGGGCCGGGTCGATGCCGTATTCCTGCGGCCCCGGCACGTCGAGGTCGTCGTTCAGCGCCTCGAGCTCGGTCACCAGCGCGGACACCGCCGAGCGGTCGTCGGTGTCCGGGCCGGCGATCTTCATGGCGCGGGCGCAGGCGGCGTAGCGGTCGATGGCGGCCGG
The DNA here is from genome assembly GCF_900116245.1 of Methylobacterium sp. yr668. NCBI lineage: Bacteria > Pseudomonadati > Pseudomonadota > Alphaproteobacteria > Hyphomicrobiales > Methylobacteriaceae > Methylobacterium > Methylobacterium sp. yr668. Next base: position 73,545 of record NZ_FOZY01000021.1, read on the forward strand.
GGCCGAGAAGGCCGTCACCGCCGGCAGCAGCATCGCGTTCGAGAGCCCGTGCGCCACGTGGAAATGCGCGCCGATCGGCCGGCTCATGCCGTGGACGAGCGCCACGGAGGCGTTCGAGAACGCGATGCCCGCCTGGGTGGCGCCGAGCATCATCGCCTCGCGGGCCGCCCGGTCGCCCGGATCGGTCCAGACCCGGCGCAGGTTCGGGGCGATCAACCGCATCGCCTGAAGCGCCAGCCCGTCCGAGAACAGGTTCGACTTGCGCGAGACGTAGGCCTCGATCGCGTGGGTCAGGGCGTCGATGCCGGTGTCGGCGGTGAGCCGCTTCGGCTTGGTGAGCGTCAGCTCGTAATCGACCAGGGCCGCCACCGGCAGGTAGGCGAGGCCGATGCAGAGCATCTTCTCGTCCGAGGCCTCGTCGGTCACGATGGTGAAGCGGGTCGCCTCCGAGCCGGTGCCGGCGGTGGTCGGGATCGCCACGATCGGCAGGCCGGGCTCGTCCTGCTGGCGCGGCGCCTTGTAGTCGCGCATGTGGCCGCCGTGGCGGGCGAGCACCGCCACCGCCTTGGCGGTGTCCATCGGGCTGCCGCCGCCGAAGCCGACCACGCAGTCGAAATCGCCCGCCTGGAGGGCCGCCAGCGCCGCCTCCACGGAGGCGACGGTCGGGTCCGGCACGGTCTCGGAGAAGATCGTGGCCTGCGCGCCCGCCTTGGTCAGCCGCTCGAGCAGCGTGTCGGTGCGGCCGCTGCCGGCAAGGTAGGGATCGGTGACCACGAAGGGCCGCGACAGGCCGAGCTGGCCGAGCACCTCCGGCAGGAGCCGCGAGGCGCCGGCGCCGACGCGCATCAGCCGGGGCAGGGCGATCGAGGCGACCATTCTCTTGCTTCTCCCACCCGGCGCCTCGCTGGTGCGCCGGAACGACGATCTTAGGACCTGCGACCGCCGGGCGAAACTGCCGGTGCTTACACTGCCGGCCCGGCGAAGAGCGCGGCGGCGGCCTCCACCTCGCCCGCGATGAAGCCCGCCACGGCGCGGATATGGGCGGCCTTCCGGTGATCCTCGTGGATGTGCATGTGGAACGAGCGGGTCAGCGACACCGCGCCGGGCAGCACCGGCACGAGACCCGGATGGGCCGCCGCGATGAAGGCCGGCAGCACGCAGAGGCCGGCGCCGCCGAGCGTCGCGTGGACCTGGGCCAGGAGGTTCGTCGAGCGCAGCCGCGCCGAGACCGGCGGACCCAGGGCGCCGAGATAGTTCAGCTCGCGCGTGAACAGCATGTCCTCGATGTAGCCGACGAAGGGATGCCCCGAGAGATCTCCGACCTCCGCGATCGGTCCGGTCCCGGCGAGGTAGGATTCGGCCGCGTAGACGAGCAGCCGGTAATCGGTCAGCCGGCGCGCCACCACCCGCGCCTGCTGCGGGCCGGACAGGCTGATGACGATGTCGGCCTCGCGCTTCGACAGGCTGAAGATCCGGGCGGTCGCCATGATCTCGACCTCCAGCCCCGGATGGCGCGCGGTGAGCCGGTGCATCCGGGGGGCCAGAAATACGCTGCCGAACCCGTCCGGCGCGCCGATCCGCACCGTGCCGGAGACCGCCTGGGCGGCCTCCGTGGCGGCGCTCGCCGACAGGAACGCGCTCTCCATGGCCTCGGCGACGCCGAGCAGGTTCGCGCCGTCCTCGGTGAGGGCGTAGCCGAGGTTGCTGCGGTGGAACAGTCGGGCGCCGAGCCCTTCCTCCAGGGCGCGGATCCGGCGCCCGACCGTGGTGTGCTCGGTGCCGGTACGGGTCCCGGCGGCGCTCAGCGTTCCGGTCCGCGCTACGGCGAGGAAGAAGCGAAGGTCGTCCCAGTTGGGCCCCGTCCTGGCCATGATCGCACCCTCGCTGTGCATCGATGCACGACGGCTGTAAGCGCATCCGGCTTTATCGCTCAAGCGATCCTGATAGGGTGCGCCAAAATCGAACGCCACATCACAGGGAGGCGCGCATGCGCACGATCGGGCATTACATCGGCGGCCGGAACGTCGGCGGCGAGAGCGGACGGTTCGCCGACGTGTTCCACCCCTCGACCGGCGAGGTGCAGGCCAAGGTCGCGCTCGCCAGCAAGGCCGAGATGCGCGTCGCGGTCGAGAACGCCGCAGCGGCCCAGCCGGCCTGGGCGGCGACCAATCCGCAGAAGCGCGCCCGCGTGATGATGCGCTTCCTCGAGCTGATCCGCGGCGAGAACGATTCACTCGCCGAACTGCTGGCCTCCGAGCACGGCAAGACCGTGCCGGACGCCAAGGGCGACATCCAGCGCGGCGTCGAGGTGGTGGAGTTCGCCTGCGGCATCCCGCACCTGCTCAAGGGCGAGTACACCGAAGGGGCCGGGCCCGGCATCGACGTCTACTCCCTGCGCCAGCCGCTGGGCGTCGTCGCCGGCATCACGCCGTTCAACTTCCCGGCCATGATCCCGCTGTGGAAATGCGCCCCGGCCATCGCGTGCGGCAACGCCTTCATCCTGAAGCCGTCCGAGCGCGACCCGAGCGTGCCGATCCGCATCGCCGAGATCTTCCTAGAGGCCGGGCTGCCGCCGGGCATCCTCAACGTCGTCAACGGCGACAAGGAAGCCGTCGACGCGATCCTCGACGACGAGGACATCAAGGCGGTGGGCTTCGTCGGCTCCTCGCACATCGCCGAGTACATCTACGTGCGCGCCGCCGAGACGGGCAAGCGCGCCCAGTGCTTCGGCGGCGCCAAGAACCACATGATCATCATGCCGGACGCCGACATGGGCCAGGCGGTCGACGCGCTGATCGGCGCCGGCTACGGCTCGGCCGGCGAGCGCTGCATGGCCATCTCGGTGGCGGTGCCGGTGGGCGAGCAGACCGCCGACCGCCTGATGGAGAAGCTGGTCCCGCGGGTCGAGTCGCTCAAGATCGGTCCCTCGCACGACGGCTCGGCCGATTACGGCCCGCTCGTCACCCGGGAGGCCGTGCAGAAGGTCGCGAGCTACATCGACAAGGGCGTCGCCGAGGGCGCGCAACTCGCCGTCGACGGCCGCGGCTTCAAGCTCCAGGGCTACGAGAACGGCTTCTACATGGGCGGCTCGCTGTTCGACCGCGTGACGCCCGACATGACGATCTACAAGGAAGAGATCTTCGGCCCGGTGCTCTCGGTGGTGCGGGCCAAGGATTACGAGGAGGCTTTGGCGCTGCCCTCGACCCACCAGTACGGCAACGGCGTCGCGATTTTCACCCAGGACGGCGACGCGGCCCGCGACTTCACCGCCCGGGTGAACGTCGGCATGGTCGGCGTGAACGTGCCGATCCCGGTCCCGATCGCCTACCACACCTTCGGCGGCTGGAAGCGTTCGGGCTTCGGCGACCTGAACCAGCACGGGCCGGACTCGATCCGGTTCTACACCAAGACCAAGACCGTGACGCAGCGCTGGCCGAGCGGCATCAAGAGCGGGGCGGAGTTCTCCATCCCGACGATGCGGTAGAGCGCGACGGCTCGAGGTCGGGGCCCGGGTCCCCCTCTCCCGCGCGGGGAGGGGGTACGGCCCGCCTTGGGGCGGCCGATGTGCCTACCTCGCGCGGTGGCTGACGAACATGAGGGAGTGCCCATGAGTTTCGGGCTCGACGAGGACCGGACCGCGATCCGCGAGATGGCCCTCGGCTTCGCGGCCGAGCACATCGCGCCGCACGCCCTCGACTGGGACCGCGACAAGACCTTCCCGGTCGAGACCCTGCGGGAAGCGGCCGCCCTCGGCATGGCGGGCATCTACGTCCGCGAGGATGTCGGCGGTTCCGGCCTGTCGCGCCTCGACGCGACGCTGATCTTCGAGGCGCTCAGCACCGGCTGCCCGACCGTGGCGGCGTTCCTGTCGATCCACAACATGTGCGCCTGGATGATCGACGCCTACGGCGGCGACGATCAGCGCCGCCGCTGGCTGCCATCGCTCATGGGCATGGAGCGGATCGCCAGCTACTGCCTCACCGAGCCGGGCTCGGGCTCCGACGCCGCGGCGCTCCGCACCCGCGCCGAGCGGGACGGCGACCATTACGTGCTCACCGGCGAGAAGCAGTTCATCTCGGGCGCCGGCGCCAGCGACCTCTACGTCTGCATGGTCCGCACCGGCGAGGCCGGCCCGGCGGGGATTTCCGCGATCGTGGTCGAGAAGGGCACGCCCGGCCTGTCCTTCGGGGCCGACGAGCGCAAGATGGGCTGGAACGCCCAGCCGACCCGCGCGGTGCGCTTCGACGGCTGCCGTGTGCCGGTGGGCAACCGCCTCGGCGCCGAGGGAAAGGGCTTCAAGATCGCCATGAGCGGCCTCGACGGGGGGCGGCTCAACATCGCGGCCTGCTCGCTCGGCGGCGCGCAGGCGGCCCTCGACAAGGCGCTCGCCTACATGGGCGACCGCCGCGCCTTCGGGGCGAGGCTCACCGACTTCCAGGCGCTGCAGTTCCGGCTCGCCGACATGGCGACGAGCCTGGAGGTGTCGCGCACCTTCCTGCGGCACGCGGCCGCCGCGCTCGACGCCAAGGACCCGGCCGCGACCCAGCTCTGCGCGATGGCCAAGCGCCACGTCACCGACGCGGCCTTCGAGGTCGCCAACCAGGCGCTCCAGCTTCACGGCGGCTACGGCTACCTCGCCGAGTACGGCGTGGAGAAGATCGTCCGCGACCTGCGCGTGCACCAGATCCTCGAGGGGACCAACGAGATCATGCGGCTGATCATCGCCCGCGGGCTGACCGGGGGGCGCCGATGAGCGACGTGATCGTCGAGCGGGTCGGCGCCCTGGGCCGGCTGCGGCTCAACCGGCCGAAGGCCCTCAATGCCCTGACCCACGGCATGGTCGGCGAGATCGACCGGGCGCTCGACCGGTTCTCGGCCGATCCGGGCATCGCCGCGGTGCTGCTCACCGGGGAGGGCGAGCGCGGCCTGTGCGCCGGCGGCGACCTGCGCTCCCTCTACGACAGCCCCGACACCGCCTTCGCCGAGACCTTCTGGCGGGACGAGTACAGGCTCGATGCGCGCATCGCGGCCTACGAGAAGCCCTTCGTGGCGGTCATGGACGGCATCACCATGGGCGGGGGTGTCGGGCTCGCGGGCCACGCCGGGCACCGGATCGTCACCGAGCGTTCCCGCGTCGCCATGCCGGAGACCGGCATCGGCTACCTGCCGGATGTCGGCGGAACGTGGCTGCTGCCGCGCGCGCCCGGGGAACTCGGCACCTATCTCGGCCTGACCGGCGAGCCGGTCGGCGCCGCCGACGCGATCTTCTGCCGGCTGGCCGACGCCCTGGTGTCCTCCGCGGGTCTGCCTGACCTGATCGACGCCCTCGTGGCGGTCGACCCGGATGCCGGGCAGGCGGGCGTGCGGGACGCGATCGCACGGCTCGCCCGTGATCCGGAGCCGGCACCGCTCGCCGCGCACCGGGCGGTGATCGATCGCTGCTTCGCCTTCGACATGGTGGACGAGATCCTGTCGGCCCTGGCGGCGGACGGCTCGGATTTCGCCGCCGCGACCCGGGCGACGCTCCTGACCAAGGCGCCGTCGAGCCTCGTCCTGACGCTGTGCCTCCTGCGGCTCGGCCGCGGCGCGCCGAACCTGGAAGCCTGCCTGGAGCGCGAGTTCCACGCCTCGCTGGCGCTGCTAGCGGAGGGCGATTTCCGCGAAGGCATCCGCGCCGCGGTGATCGACAAGGACAAGAGCCCGCGCTGGAACCCGCCGACCCTCGACGCGGTCGATCCGGCGCGGATCGCCCGCTGGCTGGAGAAGCGGGCGGAGCCGGTTTTTTCGGAATCGCGCACGGGGCCGGTGTGATGACGCGTCGCTCGTTCCCACCCACACCCTCATCCTGAGGTGCCGAAGCGTAGCGTACGCCTCGAAGGAGGGCTCCAGAAGCCGCCGTGATTCCTGGAGCCCTCCTTCGAGGCCCGCGTCGCGGTCACTTCAGGATGAGGACGCGGGTGGAAGACGCGAACGACAGCAATCAAGGGAGAAGCAGGATGGCGCAGACCATCGGGTTCATCGGTCTCGGCAACATGGGCGGGCCCATGGCGGCCAACCTCGTGAAGGCGGGCCACACCGTGCGCGGCTTCGACCTGGTGCCGGCCTCGCTGGAGGCGGCGCGCGCCGGAGGCGTCGCTGTCACCGGCTCGGCCCTGGAGGCGGCCCAAGGGGCGGACGTCGTCATCACCATGCTGCCCGCCGGGCGGCACGTGGTCGAGGTCTGGACGCAGCTCGCCGAGGTCCTGCCCGCCGGCACGCTCCTGATCGATTCCTCCACGGTCGACGTCGAGAGCGCCCGCAAGGCCCACGCCCTCGCCGAGGCGCGGGGCTGCCTGTCGGTGGACGCGCCGGTCTCCGGCGGCACCGGCGGCGCGAAGGCCGGGACGCTGACTTTCATGGCCGGCGGCGCCGCGGCCGCCTTCGCCAAGGCCGAGCCGCTGCTGAAGGTGATGGGCAAGAACGTGTTCCATTGCGGCGATGCCGGCGCCGGGCAGGCGGCCAAGATCTGCAACAACATGATCCTCGGCATCTCGATGATCGGCGTCAGCGAGGCTTTCGCGCTCGGCGAGAAGCTCGGCCTGTCGCACCAGGCGCTCTACGACGTGGCCTCGGTCTCCTCGGGTCAGTGCTGGTCACTGACCACCTACTGCCCGGTGCCGGGCCCGGTGCCGGCCTCGCCGGCCAACAACGGCTACAAGCCGGGCTTCGCCGCCGCGCTGATGCTCAAGGACCTCCGGCTCGCTCAGGCCGCCGCCATCGCCGCGGGGGCGGCGACGCCGCTGGGCGCGGAGGCCGCGCAGATCTACGGCCTGTTCGAGGGCGCGGGCCACGGGGGAGAGGACTTTTCCGCGATCATCCGTATGCTCCGCGGGCAGGGAGGCGAGTCGTGAGCGACACGTACGAGACGATCCTGACGGAGACGCGCGGGCGCGTCCTGCTGATCACCCTCAACCGGCCGAAGGCCCTGAACGCCCTCAACGCGCAGCTCACCCGGGAGGTGATCCGGGCGGCGACCGAGGCGGATGCGGATCCGGGGATCGGCTGCATCGTCCTCACCGGCTCGGCGAAGGCCTTCGCGGCCGGCGCCGACATCAAGGAGATGCAGCACGCCACCTACGCGGAGATGTATTCCGGCGACCGGTTCGCCGACTGGGACCGGTTCGTCGCCGTGCGCAAGCCGATCATCGCCGCGGTAGCGGGCTACGCGCTCGGCGGTGGCTGCGAACTCGCCATGATGTGCGACATCATCCTGGCGGCCGACACGGCGCAGTTCGGCCAGCCCGAGATCAAGCTCGGCGTGATGCCGGGGATCGGCGGCAGCCAGCGGCTGACCCGCTTCGTCGGCAAGGCCAAGGCCATGGAGATGTGCCTGACCGGGCGGATGATGGACGCCGCCGAGGCCGAGCGTGCCGGCCTCGTCTCGCGCGTGATCGCGGCCGACCAGCTCCTCGACGAGGCACTGAAGGCGGCCGAGACCATCGCGTCGATGTCGCTGCCGATCGCGATGATGACCAAGGAGGCGGTCAACCGGTCCTACGAGACCACGCTGACCGAGGGCATCCGGTTCGAGCGGCGGGTGTTCCACGCCATGTTCGCCACCAAGGACCAGAAGGAGGGTATGGCCGCCTTCGTAGAGAAGCGGCCGCCCCGGTTCGAGAACACCTGAGCGGGGACCAGGCGATGGATGTGCTGGACCACGACGAAGTCCGGTTCGAGATGGCCTTCCCGCGCGCAATCGTCGCCCAGAAGGCGCGCGGGCGCGAGGAGACCATCAACGAGCACCTCGTGAAGCTGCTCGCCTTCGACGTGCCCCAACGGACGCGGTCGGTCTGGCGGAAAGAGCTGACGCGCCATCTCCGTTTCCTGGCGGCGCTGCGGGTCAAGCCCGGCGCCAGCCTGATCCCGCCCCGCGATTGGTGGGCATGGCTCTACGCGGATCCGTTCGAACACAACGAGGCCGGCTACACGGCCGGCCTGATCGCGCTGAACGCCGACGATTTCGCCCGCAACGACCTCAGTGTTGGGGCGATTGCCGGGCAGATCCGCGACTTCCACGCCGCCATGGTTCAGCGTCTCGCGCAGGGCGAGGCCGGTGAGGATCTGATCCCGGCCTGAAGACGCCGGGTCGGGATCGGTCAACGAGGACGAGGGGGAACGACCATGCCGAGCTTCCGGGAGGCCCGCGACCTTCTGCTGGTCCACCGCACCGACTACGCCGCCGCCGTCGCGGCCTTCGCGTGGCCGGACCCGGTGCCGTTCAACTGGGCGCTCGACTGGTTCGACGCCGTCCTCGCCGGCCCCGAGAGCCGCGACCGCGCCGCCCTGCGGATCGTCGAGGCTGGCAGCGGGGCCGAGCAGAGCCTCAGCTTCGGTGAGCTCGCGGCACGGTCCAATCAGGTGGCCAACCACCTGCGTCAGCTCGGCCTGAAGCGCGGTGACCACCTGCTCCTGCTGCTCGGCAACGTGCCGGCCCTGTGGGAGACCATGCTGGCCGCGATGAAGCTCGGCGCCGTGGTCATCCCGGCGACCACGCTGCTCACCGCCGACGAGCTCGCCGACCGCCTCGCCCGCGGCCGCCCGCGGGCGATCGTGGCCGGGCCGGAGCAGATCGCACGGTTCGCCGGCCTCGACACGGGCGGCGCCGTCCGCCTCGTCACCGGGGCTCCGACGGAGGGCTGGGCGGCCTACGACGACGCCTTCACGGCCTCGGACAGCTTCGCGCCGGACGCCCCGACCGCCGCCGATGACCCGCTGCTCCTCTACTTCACCTCCGGCACCACGGCGAAGCCGAAGCTGGTGCGCCACAGCCACCGCTCCTACCCGGTGGGCGCGCTCTCGACCATGTACTGGCTCGGGCTGCAGCCGGGGGACGTGCACTGCAACGTCTCCTCGCCGGGCTGGGCGAAGCACGCGTGGTCCTCGTTCTTCGCGCCCTGGAATGCCGGCGCGACGATCCTGGTGATCAACCAGGCGCCGTTCAACGCGGCCGCGCTGCTGGCGCAGCTGGAGCGCACCGGCGCCACGACGCTCTGCGCGCCGCCGACCGTCTGGCGGATGATCATCCAGGAGGACCTGTCCGGGAAGCGGCTCGCCCTGCGCGAGGTCTGCGCGGCGGGCGAGCCCCTGAATCCCGAGGTGATCGAGCGCGTGAAGAGCGCCTGGGGCCTCACGATCCGCGACGGCTACGGCCAGACCGAGACCACCGCGCTCATGGCCAACACGCCGGGACAGCCGGTGGTGCCAGGCGCCCTGGGCCGGCCTCTCCCGGGCTACCGGGTGCGCGTCCTCGACCTGGACGGTCAGCCGGCCACCGAGGGCGAGGTCTGCCTCGAACTCGGGGCCCACCGGCCCGCCGGCCTGATGCAGGGCTACGACGACGGCCAGGGCAACCTGTCGGGCGCGGCCGGCGACCTCTACCACACCGGCGACGTCGCCTTCGTGGACGAGCAGGGCTGCTACACCTTCGTCGGCCGCGCCGACGACGTGTTCAAGTCGTCGGGCTACCGGATCAGCCCCTTCGAGCTGGAGAGCGTGCTGATCGAGCATCCGGCCGTGGCCGAGGCGGCGGTGGTGCCGGTGCCCGATCCGATGCGTCACACCATCCCGAAGGCCTACGTGTCCCTGGTGGCCGGAGCGAGCCCCGGACCCGAGACGGCGCTCGACATCTTCCGCTTCACCAACGCCCGGCTCGCGACCTTCAAGCGCCTGCGCGGGCTCGAGTTCGTCACCGATCTGCCCAAGACGATCTCGGGCAAGATCCGGCGGGTGCAGCTGCGCCGCCTGGAGCACGAGGGCATCACCGAGGACCCGCACCGGGGCCGCGCCTACACGCAGGCGGACTTCCCGGAGCTGAAGGGCGAGGCCGAGCGCAAGCTCGACCAGACGGCGGGCTGAGCGTTTCCACCCCGTGATCGCGGGCGCAGCGAGGCGACCCAGGGCAGCGCGCCATCGGTCGGCTTGGCGCAGTCTTGGTGTGCCTCTCTGCGCTCGCGATGGCGGCTGCGCGCCTGAGGACTCAGGTCCCCGGGTGACGAACCCTCAAGGTTTCCGGTTTCCGAAGCCGAAGCCGCCGATTTACAAGGGTTCTCAAGTCTCCCGTCGACGCTGTCGCGCGTGAGCGGGCCCGCGCCGGCAGATCGGTAAAATTGCGCGCATCCGCTTCAGCGCCGCGGAGGCTCTGCGGCGCAATCCTGTCCTCAACAACGGGGACGGGTTCGATGGGCGCGGCGCTTCTCAGGACGGTTCGGGGGATGCTGGTCGGAGCGGCGACGCTGCTCGGCCTCGCCGCTCCGGTTCAGGCGCAGACGCTGGCGAGCCTGCCCGCGGACGTGGGCGCCAAGATCCTGGGCGACGCCAAGCCGATCGCGGCGTGGGTGACGTTCTGTCAGAATTACGCGGCGGAGTGCGCGCTGGACCGGGGCGAGCCGGCCCGGATCAGCCTGACGCCCGCCACCTGGGCGACGATCGTGTCGGTGAACCAGCGGGTCAACAAGGCGATCGAGCCGATGACCGACCAGGACCACCTGCACGTGGCCGACCGCTGGGACCTGGCCGAGGACGGCATCGGCGACTGCGAGGACTTCCAGCTGCTCAAGCGCCACATGCTGGCCGAGGCCGGCCTGCCGCGGCGGGCGATGCGCATGACCGTGGTGATCGACGAGAAGGGCGAGGGCCACGCCGTGCTGACCCTGATCACCGACCGGGGCGACCTGGTGCTCGACAACAAGACCAGCGCGATCCTGCCCTGGCACAAGACCGGCTACGTGTTCATCAAGCGCGAGAGCCAGGACGCCGTCGCCTGGGTCTCCCTCGGCGGCGTCACCTCCCCGGTCACCACTGCAAACCGGTGACGCGGCCTCAGGCCGCCCGGCTCAGCGACGGCTGGGCGAGGCTCGCCACGTAGGACTCCACCCGGCCGATGAAGGCCGCGAGATGCGGGGCGACGCCCCGGAGACTGGCGAGATCCCGGACCAGGATGTCCCGCGACAGCGCCCTGTCGCCCTCGCTCGGCGCGTCGGCGAGGTAGGAATCGACCGCGTGCTCCGCGATATTGATCGCGCCGGCCCGACCATCCTCGGCGAGCGCTCTGATCACCTGCTGGATGGCGGGCTGCATGGCGGGTCCTTTCCTGGGGTGCGGCCCCGTCGGCGACGGGCTGGCCGGCTTCACGCGTCTCGATCGAGCCCGCCGCGAATCCCCCGTGCGAGCCGTGCTGAGAAGCCGGCAAAGCTGACGTGAATCAAGGCCTTCCGAGAAGGCGCAGAGCGGCTATTCACTCAGTGCATACGATTTCGGTCAGCCCCGCGGATGCAACACTCTCTTAAATCGGAACCGATACGGCTCCCCGCGCGTTAGCTGCCTCGTCCTGACCCATTGTGCGTCGCACGTGGCCGTGTCACCCTTCCGTCATCATCGGGCGGCGGGGGCTTGAACCATGCGGCACGCGGATGGCGGTATCTCGTGTCAGGTCTTCGGCCCGCTCCGTTGGCGCGGGTGGACGCACGCGGCGTGCCGCGCGCGGCAGGCGGCCAGTTTTGCCCTGCTCGGCACGATCCTCGCGATGGGCGGCGCCACGACCCACGCCCACGCGCGGCTGGTCCTGCCGGATCAGGTGACCGCCGCCGAACCGACCGGGCCGGTGCGGGCGATCGCGGGCTGGACGGATTTCTGCGCCCGCACGCCTCAGGAATGCACGGTCGACACGGCCGAGCCGGCCGAGATTTCCCTGACCGTGGCGGTGTGGCGGACCCTGCAGAGCGTCAACCGCCGCGTGAACGCGCGCATCCGGCCGATCACCGATCAGGCGCATTGGGGCGTCGTCGACCGCTGGGACTTCCCCGATGACGGGTTCGGCGATTGCGAGGATTACCAGCTGCTGAAGCGGCGGATGCTGGTGGAGCGCGGCCTGCCGCGGCGCGCCCTGCTGATGACCGTGGTGATCGACGAGACCAACGAGGGCCACGCGGTGCTGACGGTCCGGACCGACCGCGGCGACTTCATCCTCGACAACAAGACCGACGCGATCCGGTCCTGGCGCCGCACCGGCTACAACTTCATCAAGCGGGCCGGCCAGGACGGCGCGGCGTGGGTGTCCCTGGAGGGCAAGGACGGGACCGCGCAGGTGGCCACCGCCGAGCCCTGAACCCGGTCAGGCGCCGACCAGCATCGCGGCGAGGTCGAGGGCGACGCGGCCGGAGAGCAGGCTCCAGCCGCACGCGATGACCGTCGCCAGCATCACGAACGGGATCGGGCGCCCCTCGATCCGCCGGCCGCGCACCGTGTTGCGCAGGATGATGAACGGCGCCGAGAAGGCCAGCATCGGCAGGGCGGCGACCGCCGGCAGACCGCCGCGCTCCAGCAGGCTGAAGCTCGCCCGCCGCGCCGCGAACAGCTCGAAGGCGCTGGCGATCAGGCCGGACAGCGCCAGTCCGATGCAGAGGGTCCGGATCGACTCGAGGGCGACGGGCGTGAGGACCATTATTCGCGCTCCTGATACAGGTTGCGCGCACTGTACTCACGCCGTTTACCGGTTGTTAAGCACGAGTCTTTGTTAGCGTTAATCCGTGCACAGGTGCTGCCGGCGGGACCCGATCCGAGACGCGGGTCCGGCCGGAGCGCGGGGCCTCAGGCCTCTTCCTCGAGATCGATGTCGAGGATCGCCATCCGGAAGACGAAGGAATCGTCGCCGTCCTCCTTGTCGTCGGCGATCACGCCGATTGACTCCTCGCCGATGAACACCTCGGCGGAGTCGCCGGTCTTCATCGCGGTGAGGCGGATATTGTTGTTCGCGAACTTGCGGCGCAGATAGTCCTGAAGCTTCGCGGTCTCGGCTTTGGTCACGCTGGTCGATCTCCCCTGGCGGCGCTGGCGCCGCGGATGGGCCGAGGGCTTGCCACGCCGCGGGCGGAGCGGCAAGCGCGACGGCCCCGGGTCAGATCCCGTCGCCCAGGTGGATGAACTGATCGAGGGCGACGAGTTGGTCCATCGCCCGAGCCGGATCGTCGCAGCCGGCGGTGCCGACCACGCGCGCCGGCACGCCGACGACCGTCGTGTTCGGCGGTACCGGCCGCAGCACCACCGAGCCCGCCGCCACTCGGGCGCAGGCCCCGACCTCGATGTTGCCCAGGATCTTGGCGCCGGCGCCGATCATCACGCCGCGGCGGATCTTGGGGTGGCGGTCGCCGCGCTGCTTGCCGGTGCCGCCCAGGGTCACGGCGTGGAGGATCGACACGTCGTCCTCGATCACCGCGGTCGACCCGACCACGAGGCCGGTGGCGTGGTCGAGGAAGACGCCCCGACCGATCCGCGCCGCCGGATGGATGTCGCACTGGAACACCTCCGAGACCCGGCTCTGGAGGTAGAGGGCGAGGTCGCGCCGACCGCGGTTCCAGACATGGTGGGCGAGGCGGTAGGCCTGCAGGGCGTGGAAGCCCTTGAAGTACAGGACCGGTTCGAGAGCCCGGAGCGTCGCCGGATCCCGGTCGATCACCGCGCCGATATCGGCGCGGAACGCCTGGCCGATTTCGGGATCGACCGTGATCGCCTCGTGGAAGGCGTGGGCGACGAGTTCGGCCGGGAGCGACGGGTGCCCGAGCCGCGCCGCGACCCGGTGGGAGACCGCGCCTTCCAGCGTGGTGTGGTTCAGGATGGTGGCGACGATGAAGGAGGCGAGCTGCGGCTCGGTCCGCAGGACATCCTCCGCCTCGTCCCGCAACCGCGACCAGACCGGGTCGACGACCGCGAGGTCATGCGATGGGTGAGTGAAGGCAGGACTGGCGCTCATAGTCGGATGCTCATGTCCGGGACTTCGCAGGGTCTGCCGGTCGCGCGTGGGGCGGGGCCGGTCCAGCGCCCGCTCGAGCGGGGTGGTTGTCCCGCCCGGAGAGACGGCAGCGGCGGCGACGGACCGCGGGTACTGCCCTAGCGTGGTGCGCTGCACCGCGGCGATCAAGGGCCGGCGCGGCCCGGGGGTCGCATCGGTCGCATGGCTGTCAGCGAACGCGGGCGGGTCAGTCCGCCAGCGGCACGCCCTGCCCGAACCGCGCCTCGATCGCCGCCGTCAGGCGGTCCAGCATCGTCTGGACAGGGATGTTGGAGGTGTCCACCGTCGCCGGGGCCCGGGCGTAGAGCGGCTCGCGGCTCGCCAGCACGGCGCGCAGCTCCTGCATCGCGGAGGCGTGGTCGCCCGTCGTGGCGAGGTGTCCCTGCTCGCGGACGCGGCTCATGTGCTCCTCCGGCCGGGCGCGCAGCCAGATGGTGTAGAACGCCTGGAGGAGCAGATCGTAGGTCAGCGGTTCCGCGACGATGCCGCCGCTCGTCGCGAGGATCAGCGGCCCGGGATGCTCGGTCAGGCGCCGCAAGGCCGCCTGCTCGAGCCGGCGGTAGCCTTCCTGGCCGTAGATCGCGAAGATCTCCTGGACCGAGAGGGCGTTCTCCCGCTCGATCTCGGCGTTGAGCTCCACGAAGGTCCAGCCGAGGCGCTCGGCCGCGAGCTTGCCGAGGGTCGATTTGCCGGCGCCGCGCAGTCCGGTCAGCGCCACGCGCGGCCGGTTGCTCGATTCGGGCCGGCTGCCGCCTGACAGGGCCTCCTTGGCGGCGACGATCTGGGCCGGGCTCGCCTGGGCGAGGAGGTCGCGCACCACGGGCCAGTCGGGCAGCGCGTCGTTGCCGGTGATCAGGTCGTCCAGCCGCACACCCATGGCGTTCGCCACCCGCCGCAGCAGGATGATCGAGACGTTGCCCTGGCCGCCCTCTAGCTGCGCGATGTAGCGCTCGGACAGGCCCGAGGTCTGCGACAGAACCTTGCGCGACAGCCCGCGCACGGTGCGCGCGTGCCTGACGCGTCGCCCGAGGTCCGTGAGAAAGAGAGATTCCTGTTCCACGCCGGTCATGGCGCCGTCCGCTTTCCTGCCAGCTCGAAAGCAGAGTCCGTGCCCTGCATGCCTGCCGCTTCGAGATCCATCGCGCTTTGGCGTTCCGCCAGACAGGAAGCTGCCTGAGAACGTGCGCGTGTAGACCGGCGTTTCCTGCCCTGAGATCCGTCGTGCGCCACCCGCGTACGGCCGCTGTCTCGCGGCGCCGGTCCGTACCGTAACGATCCAACCACGTTGCTGGCGTGGCGCCTATGTGTTGCGGATCGACCCGATGGTCAAGCCTTGGGCATGATCCTTGTGTGGGCAGAAGGCCCGGCCGAGCGGGCGATCGGCGGTCTGCACCCGCGCCGGAGAGGGCGCGCTACTCGACCGGCAGGGCCGTGGCCTCGCGCACCGGCGCGGCGGCCGGAGCGCGCCGCGGCGTCGCGGCGGCGAGCATCTGGAGCGACGGACGGCGCGGCGGCAGCGGCACCTCGACCGCCTCGACCGCCGCCTCGGTGGCCGGTGCCGAAGCGGCCGCGGGGGTCATCGGGGTGGCGGCCGCGGCGGGCTGCGGCGAGAGTCGGAGTTCCGCCATCTGCGCCGGCGAGGCCTCCGCGCTCCCGAGGGCGGTGGGTCGGCGCGGCGGCAGCGGCACCTCCACGGAGGGAACCGAGGCGGCCTGCGGGGCGGCCGGGGTCGCGCCTGCGGCCGGGTCGATGGAGAGGCTGGCGAGTTCGACCGCGGCGCCGGCCAGGGCGGCGGGCCGACGCGGCGGCAGCGGCACCTCGACGGTCTCGGTCGGAACCTCCGCCACGGCGGCGGCCGTCGGCGCGTAGGCCAGGGCGGCGGCCGCGGGGTTGGGTTTGGAGTCGGCGACGCCGCCGCCGAACAGGCTCGCGAGGGCGCTGGCCGACGCCGCCACGGGGGCGACCACCGAGGCGACCTCGGTGGAGATGCCCTGGCGCTTGGCGGCGTAGTAGTAGCCGCGGTTGTAGTACTGGTAGGCCTGGGCGACGTTGCCCTTGGCCGTGCGGTAGGCGCCCGCCAGATAGGCCACGCCGTAGCGCAGGTTGGTCTCCGGATCGTACAGGCCGGCGGCGTCGCCGGTGTAGCCCATGCCGCGCGCGGTCGCGTGCTTGATCTGCATGAGACCCAGGGCGCTGCCGCCCTTCGCCCGCGGATTGTAGTTGCTCTCGCGCTTGACCACGGCGTGCACGAAGCTCGCCGGAACGCCGTTCGCCTTCGCCTGCTGCTCGATCAACGCGTCGATATTGTCGCGCGCGCCCTGCCCGAAGGCGGCGGCGGGCGCGACCGCGAGGACGGCGGCCAGGATGAGGCGATGCATTCCGAGACCCGGTGCTGCTTGTTCTGTAGTCAAGCTAGGTCACGGGGAAATGAGGCCGGAAAGCGGCCCCCGTTCGGCAGCCTGTGGGCGGCCGGGGCGACGGGCGTGCTTGTGATCCGCGCGCCACAGGGCGGCGCGCGGACGCGGTCGGCCGGTCTGGGGAGCCGGTCAGGGAAGGATGAAGCGCTCGACCGCGCGGGCGAACCCGTCGGCGTCGTTGCTGTCCGTGACCGCGCTGGCGGCCGCCTGGACGCTCGCCTCGGCATTGCCCATCGCCACGGAGTAGCCGCTCTGTGCGAACATCGGGCGATCGTTCCCGGCATCGCCGAACGTGGCGATCCGCTCGCGCGGGATAGCGAGATGCGCGCTCATCCAGGCGACGAAGCGACCCTTGTCGAGATCGGGCGGCGTCACGTCGAGATAGTACTTCTGCGAGCGGTGGACGGTGGCCCGGCCGGCCAGCGCCGCCGCGATTCGCGTCTCGCAGGCCTCGAGATGGGCGTGGTCGCGGCTGACGCCGACGATCTTGGCGGCCGTACCCATGAGCGTTCCGAGATCCGGCACGACCCGGGGCTCCGCGTCGATCGTGCGGCGCTCCAGGTCGGTGTAGGGACCGTCCGGGTCGCGCAGGCACCACGCGCCGTCGGCGAAGACCCAGACATCCAGCCCCTCGGCCAGGAGCCGGTCGAGGGCCGCCCGGGCCGCCGGCTCCGGGATGGCCCGCTCCTCGATGATCGACAGGTCCGGCCGGACGACGCTCGCGCCGTTGAAGGCCCCCATCGGCAGGTCGAGGCCGAGCTCCGCCACAAGGCTCCGCAGCCCGATCGGCGGCCGCGCCGAGGCGATGCTGAAGCCGATCCCGGCCGCGCGCAGGCGGCGGACGGCCGCCACCGTCGCTGCCGTCAGGCGCTTGTCCCCGGTGACCAGGGTGCCGTCGACGTCCGAGATCACCAGGGCGATCCCCGCGGCCTTGCCGGTTCCTGCTGTCATCGCGTCACTCCCCACCCGGATCCCGCCCCACCCGGATCGCGACGCGCCGCGGCGGCGAGTTCCGCCACGACCCGGTCGGCAATCGCCTCGGGCGGCTCGAGGATCCCGACGGTGATCGGGTGCTCGTCGGGGCCCGGGACCTCGAGGGTCGCGAACTGGCTGTCCAGGAGATGCGGCGACATGAAATGACCCTGGCGCTCCGCGAGACGCCGCGCGATCAGGGCCTTGTCGCCGTCGAGGTAGACGATGCGGACCCGCCGGCTGTCCCGGGTGAGGACGTCCCGGTACGCGCGCCGGAGCGCCGAGCAGACCACCACCCCGGACTCGCCGGCGTCGAGGCGCTGCTGGATCCAGGTCGCGATCCGGGCGAGCCACGGCGCGCGGTCCGCGTCGTCGAGGGCGTGGCCCGCGTGCATCTTCGCCACGTGCTCCGGCGCGTGGAAGCTGTCGCCGTCCACGAAGATCCAGCCGAGCTTCTCGGCGATCAGCGCCGCCACGGTGCTCTTCCCGGACCCCGAGACGCCCATGACCACGAGCACCTGAGCGGCCGTCCCGGCATCGAATGGCGGGTCTGATTGGGACGTCATCCGGACCACCGTGGCTCCGAGGCGCGCCGGGGCGCCGCGCGTCACGATCATGCGGAGCGCGCGCGCGGAAGGAAAGATCGCCGCGCCCGACGTTGCCGCCGTGTCGGCAGGAACCGTCGCGGAGCAGGCCGCGTTGACGACCCAGAACGCGAACGTTTAGGGAACATGAGTCGCATGGCTACCACCACCGCGAAGGCAACGTCGAAGGCCGATCGGGATTCCGGAGCGCGCCAGGATGCGCACCAGAACGCGCCGGAGAACCCCAAGACCGACCCGAAGGACGTGTCGAACCAGATCAAGGATCCGGACCAGTGGACCACCGGCGGCGAGCCGATGACCGGCGCGCAGGCCTCCTACCTGAAGACGCTCTCCGAGGAGGCGAAGGAGCCGAAGGCGTTCGATCCCGACCTCGACAAGGCCGAGGCCTCCAAGCGGATCGACGACCTGCGCCACAAGGCCGGCCACGCCTGAGCCGTCGCGGGCGCCCCGCGCGGCGGGCGCGCCCGCCGCGCGGGGCGGTGCATATCCCGCCCGGAATCGGCCCGATGCCCTGTTTCGGACACTTCGTTAAGCCGGCGGCAAGCGCGGGCCGGTAACAGCCTTCCGAGCGCGTGAGGCCACGCGGACGGCGGGACGGGAAGGCGCGTTCGACCATGGATGAGCCGGGCGGCGACGGGGCGGGGCGGCGCGCGGTGCGATCCCGGGCGGCGGCCGCCCTGACGGATCGGATCCCTGTCGCGGCCGCGCGCTTCGCCCGCGATCTCCGCGGATCCACCGCGACCGAGTACGCCCTCCTCGGGGGCCTGATCTTCCTCGTCGCGGTCGGCAGCATCCGCTACTACGTGTCCCGCGTCAGCGCCGTCTACGGCGACATCACCGCGGCGGTGACCCAGGGTCAGTGAGCGGATCGCGCCGGGGCCGTACGGCCCTGGAGTCGATGGGCCGACTCGTTACCGTCGACAGCGCTCGGATTTGTGTCCCGATATTTCAGCAGCGCGCGCTGCGCCCGGCATTCGTCGTCCCTGTGCCCCGAAAAAGCTGTGCTTAACGAGGATGACTTAGCAGTCTCGGTCGTGGCGGGCGGAGTGTGGCTCACCCGCTACGGACACCTGGGCCGCTATGGGCTAGGCACGGGCTCGGCAATACCGATGGGCAACATCTGGATGCGCAAACTTCCCCTCGTCCTGCTCGCCGTCACGGCGATGTCGGGCTGCACGTACCTGCCCGCGGCGGGTCCGACGGCGAGCGCGATCCAGGCCGGGGCCGAGGTCGCCACGGCCGACGGCGGGATCCTTGCCCGCTACGAGATCATCGACGTCACCCCCTCCGTGGTCGAGGCCCTGCGCGGCCGCCCCCTCGACAGCCTGCTCGCCTCCTTCGGCGACCATCGCCCCTCCTCCGAGCCGGTCATCGGCATCGGCGACATGGTCTCGGTCTCCGTCTGGGAGGCCGGATCCGGCGGCCTGTTCTCCGGACCCCTCGTCGCCGACCGCTTCTCCGCCGGATCCAAGTCCGCCCTCATCCCCGAGCAGCCCGTCGGGCGCGACGGCGCCATCTCGGTGCCCTATGCCGGCCGCATCAAGGTCGCCGGCCGCCGCACCCAGGACGTCCAGGCGCTCATCGAGAACGAGCTCGCCGGCAAGGCCATCCAGCCCCAGGTGCTGGTCTCGGTCACCCGCCCGATCTCCCAGGCCGTCACCGTCACCGGCGAGGGCGCCGCCGGCGCCCGCCTGCCGCTCTCGGGCCACGGCGACCGCATCCTCGACGTCATCGCCGCCGCCGGCGGCAACCGCGCGCCGGTCAACGAGACCTTCGTGCGGCTCTCACGCGGGCCGGTGACCGCGACCGTGCCGCTGACCACGGTGGTGTCGAACCCGCGTGAGAACATCTACCTGCGGCCCAACGACGTGCTGACGCTCGTGCGCGACCCGCAGACCTTCATCGCGGTGGGCGCGCTGGGCAACAGCACCGAGCTGCCGTTCCAGGCCGACGGCATCACGCTGGCGCAGGCGCTGGCCAAGGCGCGCGGCCTGTCGGACTTCGCCGCCGACCCGGCCGGGACGTTCATCT
>NZ_FOZY01000047.1:0-26697 GCF_900116245.1 Methylobacterium sp. yr668
CAGGTGCGGGGGATCCTGGGCGAGATCCAGCGGGGCATCAACACGTCGGTGATGCTGACCGAGGAGGCGGTCAAGCGCGCGGCGGCGGGCAAGACGCGCTCGGACACGACGCAGCGCACGATCGAGGAGATCACCGCGCGGGTGGAGGAGAACGTGCAGACGTTCCAGCAGATCGTGGCCTCGACCAACCAGCAGCAGCTGGGCATCGAGCAGGTGATGGGGGCGCTGCAGAACATCCGCCAGGCCAGCCAGCAGACCGCGGCCGGCACCCGGCAGGTCGAGGCCGCCTCCGCCAACCTCACCGAGCTCGCCCAGGCCCTCATGGCCCTGGCCGAACGATACCGGAACTGAGGCGGGCGCCCCGTTGGCCGAGGATATCCGCAAGCTCCTGCTCGCCGCCTTCGACGTCGAGCACCGGGAGCACGTCGCGGCGATCCGCGGGGCGCTCGGCAGCGCCACGCCGGACTGGAACGACGTCTTCCGCCGCGCCCACAGCCTGAAGGGCGCCTCCCGCGCCGTCGATCTCCCGGCGGTCGAGGCGGTGGCCCACCGTCTGGAGACGCTGTTCGAGGGCGTGCGCACCGGCGCCACCGCCCTCGACCGCGAGGCGGCCAACGCCGTCCACCTCGCCCTCGACCGGATCGAGTCCTACGTCGCCGGCCTCACCGACGGGTCCGGTCCGGACATGCCGGCCGACGCCCTGGCGGCCCTCGGCCATGTCCTCCGGCTCCCGGGCGAGACGCCGCCGGCACAACCCCCATCACCCGCCCCGCCCGCCGCACCGCCCCCCGCTCCGCTGCCGGATCCGAGTCCGAGCCCGCCACCGGGGCCCCCCGCCGCGCCGACACAGGCCGGCCCCGCGCCGAAACCCGGCTCCGAGCCGCCGGAGGCCTCCGCGGCGATCCTGCGGGTGCCGGCAGAGGCCGTCGAGGCGCTTGCCCGGGCGAGCCACGATCTCGCCAGCACCCTGGCCGGCCAGGCGCCCGCGGCCGACGGCCTCGCCCGGCTCGCCCGCCTGGCCCGCGACCTGCGCGTCGGCGCCGATGCCCTCGCGGCCGGGGCCGGCGCGGAGCGGCCCGAGTGGCGCGCCCTCGCGGCGCGCGCCGGCGCCTTCGCCCGGGAGGCCGCGGACCTGTCGCGGCGCCAGGCCTCCGCGACCAGCGCGGTCGAGGGCGCCGCGACCCGCGTCCGCGCCGCCGCCGAGCGCCTCGCCCTGGTCCCGGCCGAGAGTGTCCTGGCCCCCCTCGCGAGGTCGCTGCGCGAGACCGCCCGGGAGCAGGGCCGCGAGGTCGATCTCACGTTGCGGGGTCTCGACCTGCCGGTGGAGCGCGGCACGCTGCAGGCGCTGAAGGATCCGCTGCTCCACGCCCTGCGCAACGCCCTCAGCCACGGCTGGCAGGCGCCGGAGGTGCGGCGCGCGGCCGGCAAGCCGGAGGCCCTGGGCCTCGGGCTGGAGGTCGCGGTGCGCGGCGCCCGCCTGCAGGTCACCGTGTTCGACGACGGGCCCGGCCCCGACCTCGCCCGGATCGAGGCGGCGGCCCGCGAGCGCGGCCTCCTCGGCCCCGCTTCCGCGGCCGAACCCGACACCCTGCTGCGCCTCGTGTTCGAGCCCGGCTTCTCCACCGCCGAGGCGGTCGACACCCTGTCGGGGCGCGGCTACGGCCTCTCGGTGGCCGCGGACGCCGCCCGCCAGCTCATGGGCAGCGTCCGCCTGGAGCCGCGCGACCCGGCTGGCACCGCCCTGATCTTCAGCCTGCCGCTCTCGGCGGCCCGGCG
Source organism: Methylobacterium sp. yr668 (assembly GCF_900116245.1). NCBI lineage: Bacteria > Pseudomonadati > Pseudomonadota > Alphaproteobacteria > Hyphomicrobiales > Methylobacteriaceae > Methylobacterium > Methylobacterium sp. yr668. The sequence goes on from NZ_FOZY01000047.1 coordinate 1,777, forward strand.
CAGCCTGCTGCTGGTCGAGGCGGCCGGGCGCAGCTACGCCCTCCCCGGGGGCGCCGTGGAGCGCCTCCTGCGCCTGCGGCGCGACGACCTGCCGGTCGCCATGGGCCGGACGATCGTGCGCCTCGGTGACGGGGACGCCGCGACGAGCCACCCGGTGACGGACCTCGCCGCGATCCTCGGACAGGTCGCCGACCCGGCCGATCCCGGCACGCTGACCGCCGTCGTCCTGCGGACCGGCGGCGGCCGTCTGGCCCTGGCGGTCGACCGCCTGCACGACGTCCGTCCGTTCCTGGTCCTGCCCGCGCCGGATTTCGGCGCCGATCCGGGTCTGATCGCCGGCACGGCGGTGCTGAACGGGGACGTGCCGGTGCTGGTCCTCGACCCCGAGGGGCTCGCTTCGCGCGCCCAGGCCGGGACATCGGGCGGCGCGCTCGGAACGATGGCGCCGGCTCCACGTTCGACGACTCACGCCGCGGCGGCCGCGTCCGCGCGCGCGACCATCTTGGTCGTCGACGATTCGATCACCACCCGGACTCTGGAGAAGGGAATCTTGGAAGCCGCCGGCTACCGCGTGGTCGTCTGCGTCGACGGGCAGGACGCCCTCGACCGGCTGCGCGCCGAGATCGAGCCCGTGAACCTGGTGCTCGCCGACGTGGAGATGCCGCGCCTCGACGGGTTCGGCCTCCTGAAGGCCCTGCGGGCCGACGAGCGCTTCGCCCGGCTCCCGGCGATCCTGATGACCTCGCGCGGGGACGCAGCCGACGTCGCCCGGGGCCTGGATCTCGGCGCCGACGCCTACCTGACCAAGCAGAAGTTCGACCAGCGCCAGCTGCTGGATACGATCGGGCAGCTCCTATGACCCCCGTCCGTGTGATGCTCGTGGAGGACAGCCTCGTGGTGCGCGAGCTGCTGCGCCACATCGTCTCCCGCGATCCCCGCCTCGAGCTCGTGGCCGCGGTCGCCTCCGGCGAGGAGGCCCTCGACAAGCTCCGGACCGTGCGGCCGGACGTGATCTCGATGGACATCCGCCTGCCGGGGATCGACGGGCTGGAGACGACCCGCCGGATCATGGCCGAGCACCCGACCCCGATCGTCGTGGTGGCGGATTCGGTCGAGGATAACTCGCTGCGCATCTCGATGAACGCGCTCCGGGCCGGGGCCCTGTCGGTCGTCGAGAAGCCCGTGGCCACGACCCATGCCGGCTACGAGGGCGTGGCCGGCGAGATCTGCACGCAGCTGCGGATCATGGCCCAGGTTCCGGTCATCCGCCGCCGGCCGATCGGCACCGAGTGGGCCGGCCGCTCCGCCGTCGCGCCCCAGGCGCCGCTGGCCGACCTGTCCGGGCAGGCCCCGAGCCTCCTGGGCATCGCCGCCTCGACGGGCGGTCCCCCGGCGCTGGCGCGGGTGATCGGCGCCCTGCCCAAGGACTTCCCGCTGCCGGTCCTGGTCGTCCAGCACATGGGCGCGGCCTTCATGGACGGGTTCGCCAGCTGGCTCGACAGCGTCGTCGCCCTCCCGGTCTCCCTCGCCCAGGACGGCGAGCGCGCCGAACCCGGCCGGGTCTACGTGGCCCCGGGCGACCGCCACCTGGAGATCGGTTCCGGCCGGATCCTGCGGGTGATCGATTCCGCGCCCGTCTCCGGCCAGCGCCCGGCCGCCACCGTGCTGTTCCGGTCCATGGCCCGGCAATCCGGACCCTCCGGCATCGGCGTGCTGCTGACCGGCATGGGCGAGGACGGGGCCCTGGGCCTCGCCGACATGCACCGGGCCGGCGCCCAGACCGTGGCCGAGCACGAGAGCACCGCCGTCGTCTACGGCATGCCGGCGGCGGCCGTGCGTCTCGGGGCCGCCCGCGCCGTCCTGCCCCTCGACCGCGTCGCCGACCACGTCCTGCGCCTCGTGGATGCGGGGGCGCGGCCGTGAGCGAGGCCGGCACGGCGGAGGTGCCGGCCCAGATCCTGCTGGTCGAGGATTCGGAGACGCAGGCCCTGGAACTGCGCCTGCTGCTGGAGGCGCACGGCTTCGCGGTGGAGCGCTGCGCCTCCGCCGAGACCGCCCTCGATCACCTCAACCGCAGCCAGCCCGACCTCGTGGTGGCCGATTACCACCTGCCGGGCATGAACGGCGACGAGCTGATCCGGCAGATGCGCCTGTCGCTGCGCACCCGGGCCCTGCCGGTCCTGATGCTGACCGGCGGCAGCGGCGGCGAGCGCCAGGGTCTGGAGAGCGGCGCCGACGCCTACCTGCCGAAATCCGCCGACCGCGACCTGATGATCCTGCGCATCCGCGCCCTGCTGCGCGAGCGCCGGCCGACGACCGACGGTGAGGGACCGGGCGCCGCCGCGTTCCGGCGCGGGCGGGTCCTGGTGATCGACGGCAGCGCCACCTACCGGACCTTCCTCGCCGGCGTAATGGGCCAGGACGGCCACCACGTGGCGAGCGTCGACGGGCCGGAGGCGGCCCTGGCCGCCCTGGACGCGGCCGCCGGCGACGAGGCCTTCGACTGCGTGACGGTCGATCTCCTGGGCCACGCCTATGACGGCCTCGCCCTGTGCCGGGCGATCAGCCAGCGGCGCTCGGGACAGGCGGCCGGCGCGGGCTTCCACCTCGTCGGCATCGCCGGCAGCGATCCCGCCAAGGACTTCCTCGTCGAAGCCTACGCGGCCGGCGCCGACGACGTGGTCTCGAAGACCGACGCCGAGGTCCTGGCCCTGCGGGTCCGTGGCTTCGTGCGGCGGCGGCTCCTGGAGGAGGACGACCGGCGCATCGCCGGCCAGTTCGGCGAGCGCGAGCGGGCGGTGGAGCGCGCCCGCGCGGAGGCCGACGCGGCCGAGGCCCGAGCGGGCCTCGCCGACGCCCTGGAGCGGGCCAACCGCGACCTCGCCGACGCCAACCGCCAGCTCACCGAGGCGCAGTCCAAGCTCGTCCAGGCCGCCAAGATGGCCTCGCTCGGCGAGCTGGTGGCGGGGATCGCCCACGAGATCAACAATCCCCTGGCCTTCATCCTGGCCCACCAGGGCACCGTCGAGCGCCTGCTCGGCGAGTTGCCGGGCGCCGCTCCGGAGGCCGCCACCCGCGCCATCGACAAGGCCCGGCAGCGGGTCGGCTCGATGCGGATGGGGCTGACCCGCATCCAGGATCTGGTGCTGAACCTCCGGAAGTTCTCGCGCCTCGACGAGGGCGAGCGCGCCCTGGTCAACGTGCCGGAGGCGATCGAGACGGTGCTCGCGCTGATCCAGCACAAGCTCGGCGAGCGCATCGCCGTGGAGCGCAGCTTCACGGGCCGCGCCGAGATCCACTGCACCCCGGCACTCCTCAACCAGGTGGTGATGAACATCCTGGGCAACGCCGCCGACGCCATGCCGGAGGGCGGCACGATCCGGATCACGACCCAGTCGAACCCTGAACTCGACGAGATTCGCATCAGCGATACCGGGCCAGGCATCCCGGATACGCTGCGTGAGAAGATCTTCGAGCCGTTCTTCACGACGAAACCGGTCGGATCCGGCACGGGCCTGGGTCTTGCGATTGCCTACAGCGTCGTTCAAGCGCATAGCGGCTCGCTCACCGTGGAGACGGCCCCGGGTGGGGGAGCCTGCTTCGTGATCGGGATCCCGCGGCAGGCGGCCAGTGCATGAGTGACGGTACGGCAGGTGTAGGAACGATCCTGGCCGTCGACGACGAGCCGGACATCCTGATCGCCCTGGAGGACCTGTTCGAGGATTCCTACCGGGTTCTGACGACCTCGCGTCCGGCCGAGGCGCTGGAGATCCTGCGCGCCGAGCCCGACATCGCCGTCGTGCTCTCGGACCAGCGGATGCCGGGCCTCACCGGCGACGCGCTCCTCGCCGAGGCCCGCAGCTTCCACGACGCGCAGGCGATCCTGCTGACCGGCTACGCCGACATCACCGCGGTAATCGCCGCCCTCAACCGCGGCGGCATCGTCGGCTACGTCACCAAGCCCTGGGACGCGGGCCTGCTCCGCTCCACCGTCCGGCAGGCCTTCGAGCGCCACCGCCTCGGCCGGGACCTCGCCACCGAGCGGGCTCTCCTCCGCGGCCTCCTCGACCACGCCCAGGACGCGATCAGCTTCAAGGACGCGGAGGGCCGCTTCGTCCGGCTGAACGGCCGCAAGGCCGCCCTGCTCGGCCACGACGTCGCCGCCAGCCTCGGGCGGCGCGAGGACGAACTTCTCGGCCCGAAGGCCGAGCCCGTGACGGCGGCGGACGCGGCCGCGATCCGGTCCGGGGCGGTGGCCGAGAGCCTGATCAGCGACGGCCCGACCGGCGCCGAGCAGTGGAGCCACGTGACGCGGGTGCCGATCCGCGACGCGGGCGGGGCGATCAGCCACCTCGCGACGATCGAGCGCGACGTGACCGAGCAGCGGACCCTCGAGGCGCGCCTGCGCCAGTCCGACAAGATGCAGGCGCTGGGCACCCTCGCGGGCGGCATCGCGCACGATTTCAACAACCTGCTGACCGCGATCCTCGGCAGCCTCGAGCTCGCCGGCCCGAAGGTCGCCGACCAGCCGCGGGTCCAGCGCCTGATCGAGAACGCCCGCGGCGCCGCCGAGCGCGGGGCGTCCCTGACCAAGCGCCTCCTGAGCTTCAGCCGCGCCCACGACCTCCAGGCGCGCGCCGTCGACGTGAACACCTTGATCTCCGGGATGAGCGATCTGTTCGGTCGCAGCCTCGGCGGTCTCGTGACGGTCCGGACCGACCTCGCGGACGGCCTGCCGGCGGTCCAGGTCGATCCGGACCAACTCGAACTCGCCGTGCTCAACCTCTGCATCAACGCCCGCGACGCCATGCCGGACGGGGGGGCGATCACGGTCGCGACGCGCCGGCTCGCGATCAGCGGCGATCCCGAGATCGCCGACGGCACCTATCTCGGCATCAGCGTCACCGACGAGGGCACCGGCATCCCGGAGGAGATCCTGCGCCGGGTCTGCGAGCCGTTCTTCACCACCAAGGCCGTCGGCCAGGGCACCGGGCTCGGCCTCGCCATGGTGTTCGGCCTCGCGCAGCAATCCAAGGGCCGGCTGGCGATCGACAGCGTGGTCGGTCGGGGCACCCGCGTGGAGCTCGCCCTCCCCTTCGCCGATCAGGCGCCCGAGCAGGCGCCCGAGGCCGCCGGCACCGTCCCGGTCGCCGGCCGGCGGGCCCGCGTCCTGATCGTCGACGACGATTCGCAGGTGCGCCACGTGACGGCCTCGTTCCTCACCGGCTTCGGCCACAGCACCACGGAAGCCGGCGACGGCGAGGCCGCGCTCCGGCTCCTCGAGGCGGACCGCTACGACATCGTCGTCGCCGACCTCGCCATGCCCGGCATGAGCGGCATCGAGCTGGCCGCCGAGATCCGCGAGCGCGATCCGCGCCTGCCGGTCCTGATCCTCACCGGACATGCCGAGGCGATGCAGATCCCCGACGACCTGCCGGTGCTCACGAAGCCGTTCCGCTCCGCGGACCTCGCGGCCCGGGTCGCCACGCTGCTCGACGGCGGAGCCGGACCCGTCGGCTGACGGGGGCTTGCAACCAATCGATTGCCGGCTCATTCTCTCCTCGTGGGGCCCGCAGGCCCCGGGTTACGAAGAGGAGGTGGACCATGAGCAATCACGGCATCTTCCCGCGCCGCAGGCGTGACAACGATCTCGACCAGGACGGTCCACCGGACGAGTCCCGGCAGGGATAGGGGTTTTCGGAGCGCGGCGCGGTCGAGTTCCCGGCCTGTCTGAGACAGGCCGCCAGGGCGAGCTCCCGCGACCATCCGAGACGTGGACCCTGCTTCAGACCCGTCGGCGCGAGCCGGCGGGTTTTTTTGTTGTTCGCGCGTCGTCATGGCGATCGCGGCGAGGAGCCGAAACGCGAGAAGCCGCCCCGGAGTGTCCGGGACGGCTTCTCAAAGACTAGGAGCGACGGGGCGCTCCGTGCCGATCAGGCGGCTTCGGAGACCTGGCTCGGACCGGAATCCTTGCCGCGAGCCTCGACGTCGCGGTCGACGAACTCGATCACCGCGAGCGGGGCGTTGTCGCCCTGGCGGAAGCCCGCCTTCATGATCCGGCAATAGCCGCCCGGACGGCCCTTGTAGCGCGGGCCGAGGACGGTGAAGAGCTTCTTGACCATGTCGGCGTCGCGGAGCTGCGCCATGGCGAGGCGGCGGGTGTGGACGCTGTCGATGCGGCCCAGCGTGATCAGCTTCTCGACGACCGGACGCAGGTCCTTCGCCTTCGGCAGGGTGGTGATGATCTGCTCGTGCTTGATCAGCGCGGCGGACATATTGGCGAACATCGCCTTGCGATGCTCGGCGGTGCGGTTGAAACGGCGGCCGCGGTAGGCGTGACGCATGTGCTGGCTTCCTTCTCGTCTCGGCCGCCGTGCCACGGTACGGCCGGGTGCCCCGGGAACGGGGCGGTTGATGTCCGCGTAACCCCGCGGCGGGATTCGTTCGGGACTAGGCGTCGTCGCCGCTGGTCCCGGGCCTGGATGGGCCGAACCGGGCGGCGCCGCGTGGCGCCGCCCGGTTCAGCTCGAGGCGGCTTCGCCTCTCAGTAGTGTTCCTCGAAGCGCTTGGCGAGATCCTCGATGTTCTCCGGCGGCCAGCCGGGGATGTCCATGCCGAGATGCAGGCCCATGCCGGCGAGCACTTCCTTGATCTCGTTGAGCGACTTGCGGCCGAAGTTCGGGGTCCGCAGCATCTCGCCCTCGGACTTCTGGATGAGGTCGCCGATGTAGACGATGTTGTCGTTCTTCAGGCAGTTCGCCGAGCGGACCGACAGCTCCAGCTCGTCGACCTTCTTGAGCAGCGCCGGGTTGAAGGGCAGCTGCGGCGCGAGCGGCGCGGCCTCTTCCTTGCGCGGATCCTCGAAGTTCACGAAGACCTGCAGCTGGTCCTGGATGATGCGCGCCGCGTAGGCGAGCGCGTCCTCCGGCGAGACCGCGCCGTTGGTCTCGACCGTCATGGTCAGCTTGTCCTTGTCGAGATCCTGACCCTCGCGGGTCGTCTCGACGCGGTAGCTGACCTTGGTGACCGGCGAGAACAGCGAGTCGACCGGGATCAGGCCGATCGGCGCGTCCTCGGGACGGTTGCGCTCGGCCGGGACGTAGCCCTTGCCGGTGGCGACCGTGAACTCCATGCGGATCTCGGCGCCGTCGTCGAGGGTGCAGATCACGAGGTCGGGGTTCAGGATCTGGATGTCGCCGACCGTGCCGATGTCACCGGCGGTGACGAGGCCCGGGCCAGTCTTGCGCAGGGTCATGCGCTTGGGCGCGTCGGTCTGCGAGCGGATCGCGATGGTCTTGATGTTGAGGACGATGTCGGTGACGTCCTCGCGCACGCCCGGGATCGACGAGAACTCGTGCAGCACGCCGTCGATCTGCACCGAGGTCACGGCGGCGCCCTGGAGCGACGACAGGAGCACGCGGCGCAGGGCGTTGCCCAGCGTCGTGCCGAAGCCGCGCTCGAGCGGCTCGGCGACGACCGTGGCGACCCGCTTCGGGTCGTCGCCGGTCGTGACCTGCAGCTTGTTCGGCTTGATCAGTTCCTGCCAATTCTTCTGAATGACCACGATCCTACCTCTCGTCCTTGCCCGGGATCCGCGACGCCCGTCCCCGCGCTTCGGCCACTCGGTGCCGCCCCCTGGCGCCCCGAACGGTCCCTGAAATCCGTATCCGCCGTTACTCGCCGCCGACCCACAGCACCGGCACGAAGCTGTAGCCAGCCCCATCCCGATCCACGTAGCCGAGCGCCGGGAACTCGAGATGGCCGCCGGCGATGAGCGTGCGCTCGCGGGCCACCTCGTCCAGGATCCGCTTGCGCGTCTCCCGCGCCTGGTCGCCGTCGACGTCGAAGCCGACGCCGGCCTCCGGGTTCTTGAACTGGATCGCCGGCAGGTGCACCACGTCGGTCCACATCATCAGCGCCTGTCCACCGGAGACGATGCGAAAACCGCAATGGCCCGGCGTATGGCCGGGCAGAGGGACCGCCGTGATCCCCGGAAGGACCTCGCCGCCGCGGTGCTCGCGCACCTTGCCGGCGTAGGGGGCCAGGGACCTGCGGGCGCCCTCGAAGTAGGGCTTCGCGGCCTCCGGCGCCTTGGCCAGGGCCTCGTCCAGGAGCCAATGCGCCGCCTCGTCGGCGTGCAGCACGATCTCGGCGTTCGGGTAGCGCGCCGCGCCGTCCTTCACGAGACCGCCGACATGGTCGGGGTGCAGGTGGCTGACCAGCACCGTGCCGATCTCCTCCGGCGCGACGCCGGTCAGCGCGAGCGCTGCACCGGCGCGACCCAGGGTCGGTGCCGGGGCGAGGTCGCCGTAGCCCGTGTCGATCAGGGTCGGCTTGAGGCCCGGACCCGTGATCAGGAAGGCGTTCAGCGTGATCTTCGGCTGCTCCGTGCGGAAACCCGCCACCTGGAGCCGCCCGGCCTCCTCCTTGGAGATGCCCGTGACGAGATCGAGGCTGGCCTGAAACCAGCCGTCATTGAGCGCGGTGACCGTGAGGTCCCCGAGGTTCCAACGCAGCACGCCCGGAAGCGGCTTCGATCCCGTCATGAACTTCTCCGTCAAGAGGCTTCGATCAGACGCGGCGGCGCTTGCGCGGCCGGCAGCCGTTGTGCGGGATCGAGGTGACGTCGCGGATCGAGGTCACCGTGAAGCCTGCGGCCTGCAGGGCGCGGAGCGCCGACTCGCGGCCCGAACCCGGACCGGACACCTCGACCTCGAGGGTGCGCATGCCGTGCTCGGCGGCCTTGCGGCCAGCATCCTCGGCGGCGACCTGGGCGGCGTACGGGGTCGACTTGCGCGAGCCCTTGAAGCCCATCGCACCGGCGGACGACCACGAGATCGTGTTGCCCTGCGCGTCCGTGATGGTGATCATCGTGTTGTTGAACGAGGCGTTCACGTGGGCGACGCCCGACACGATGTTCTTGCGCTCGCGGCGGCGGACGCGTTGCGGTTCCTTAGCCATTCTGGTCTCACTCTTCCTTCAGGCACGCCCGTAACACCAGGCGCTCGGGATTCTTTTTGGGACTTGGCCGGAGCACCCGTGCAGGGCAGTCGAGCCGGCGCCGGACCCGTTGCGGGACACCTGGCGCGACGGGAAGGAGGCCGAGCGGAGCACGGCCTCCCAGTTCCAAAAACTTACTTCTTCTTGCCGGCGATCGGCTTCGCCTTGCCCTTGCGGGTGCGGGCGTTGGTGTGGGTGCGCTGGCCACGGACCGGCAGCTGCTTGCGGTGACGCAGACCGCGGTAGGCGCCGAGATCCATCAGGCGCTTGATGTTCATCGAGACTTCGCGGCGCAGGTCGCCCTCGACGAGGTAGTCGCGATCGATCGTCTCGCGGATCGACAGAACCTCGGCGTCGGTCAGCTGGTTGACGCGACGCTCGGCGGGGATGTTCACCTTCTGGGTGATTTCCTCGGCCTTCTTGGCCCCGATGCCGTGGATGTACTGGAGCGCGATGACGACGCGCTTGTTGGTCGGGATGTTGACGCCTGCGATACGGGCCACGATCACTCTCCATATGGGACCCGGGGATCCGGGCCGCTGTCGCGCGCGTCCGGTGGAGGCCGGCCCCTGCGCACGTGAAACGACGACGCGGCCCGCGGGCGGCCCTGGACAGGGCACCTCGGACCATCGTTCGGTTGGACGAAGGAGGGCCTGCTAGCGCGCGGGCGGCCCGTTGTCAACGACGGGTCGGCACGGCCTCGCCCCGTCACGCGCGTCGATGCGCCCTGGGATCTGGTTGAGGAGCGAAGATGGCGGTTCTGACGAGCGACGGCGCGACCCTGCGGGCCTTCGCCGACTCGGTGCTGCGCGCCGCCGAGGAGACCCTGGAGGAGGTCATGCCGGTGACGCTGGCGGTGATCGGCGGCGTTCTCGCCGAGGCGGAGTCTGGCTCGGTCGCGCTGCAGGACGCGGATGATGGTCCGCCCCTGCTCTGGGCGAGCTTCGCCGGTCGCCGCATGGTGTTCCGCTACAACACGATGACGGCGATGATCGAGCTGCGCGACGGCACCGCGGCGGGCTACCCGCTCCGGCTGTTCGGCCACCGGTCGCTCCAGATGGACGTCGTCAATTTCTTCGGCAGCCTCCGCAGGGAGGGGCGGATCTGAGCCACGCCCCCGACGGGCGGCCGCCCGCGCCTCAGCGAAAGCCCTGATTCCGCAGCCGGCACGTGCGGCCCATGTCCTGGTAGCCCGCCGGGCAGCGGCGGGCGCAAGTCCCCGCCAGATACTTCAGCGGCGGCCGGCAGGCGTTGCGGAACCGCTTCTGGCCGTAAACGAAGGACTGGGCCGGACTCTGCGCGAAGGCCGGCAGCGGCGGGAGGGCCACCGCGAGCAGGAGGGAGGCGGTGGCGAGGAGGCGGACGGTCATGGCGTTTCCGATCGTGGACCCGCCCCATAACCCCCAGGGACACCGCCGGGTTCACGGGCGCGCCGAAACGGTCGGTCAGCGCGCCGCGATCGCCCTCAGGAGGCGACGCGCTCCTCGTGCGGCTCCAGTGTCGCCATCAGGTCGGCCGTGACCTTGTCGATCGGCTGCATGCCGTCGATGGTCTCCAGCATGCCCTTCTGCGCGTAATAGGCGGAGAGGGGCGCCGTCTGGGCGCGGTATGCCTCGAGCCGCTGCTTGAACACCTCGGGGGTGTCGTCCTTCCGCACGGCCTGGCCGCGGGCCAGGGTCTCGGCGGCGCGCTTCTCGATGCGGCCGACCAGGGCGTTCTCGTCGACCTTCAGCTCGATGACGGCGGAGAGGCTCAAGCCCTTGCTCGCCAGCATCTCGCTGAGCGCTTCCGCCTGCGCGACCGTGCGCGGGAAGCCGTCGAGGATGAAGCCGCGGCGGGCGTCCGGCTCCTCGATCCGGTCGGCGACGATGCCGACCACGATCCGGTCGGAGACGAGACCGCCGGATTCCATCACCGCCTTGGCCTCGAGGCCGACCGGCGTGCCGGCGGCCACCGCGGCGCGCAGCATGTCCCCCGTCGACAGCTGCGGGATGCCGAAGCGCTGTACGATCCGCTCGGATTGCGTCCCCTTCCCCGCACCGGGCGGCCCGAGCAGAATGATGCGCATGGCGTTGTCCTCGTTCGGCCCACTCTCTCAGTGGGCACAAGCCGCGGTGGCGAAGCCTCCCTGGCATCGCCGGGTTCGGGGTTTTCTAGCCGGTCCGGGCCGGTGAGGCATCCAGACCTTTGGGCCAGAGGCGGGAGCGTCCTCGGAGTCCGGCCGCCTCTGTAGCAGGCTCAGCGTCGCCGTTGCGTGGTCGACGCGCCACGCAGCTTGGCCTTCTTCACGAGGCCCTCGTACTGATGGGCCATCAGGTGCCCGTGGACCTGCGCCACCGTGTCCATCGTGACCGAGACCACGATGAGCAGGGACGTGCCGCCGAAGCCGAGGCTGGCCGCGGCGTAGGACGACAGGATCTCCGGGCAGAGGCACACGAGGGTCAGGTACAGGGCGCCGATCACCGTGATGCGGGTCAGCACCTTGTCGATGAAGGCCGCGGTGCGCTCGCCCGGACGGATGCCCGGGATGAAGCCGCCATGCTTCTTCAGATTGTCGGCCGTCTCCTGCGGATTGAAGACGACTGCGGTGTAGAAGAACGTGAAGAAGATGATCAGCGCCGCGTAGAGCACCATGAACAGCGGGGTGCCGTGGCCGAGATAGGCCGTGACCGTGCCGAGCCAGCCCGTGGCGCCCCCGTTGGCCGAGAAGCTCGCGGCGGTCGCCGGCAGCAGCAGCAGCGACGAGGCGAAGATCGGCGGGATCACGCCCGAGGTGTTGAGCTTGAGCGGCAGGAACGAGGTCTGACCTTCGTACATACGGTTGCCGACCTGGCGCTTCGGGTAGTTGATCAGGAGCCGGCGCTGGGCGCGCTCCATGAACACGATGAAGTAGACGAGCGCGACGGCGGCGACGCCGACGCCCAGGATGATTGCCGGGGACAGGGCGCCGGTGCGGCCGAGTTCCAGCGCGCCCGCGATCGCCACCGGCAGGTGGGCCACGATGCCGGCGAAGATGATCAGCGACGAGCCGTTGCCGATGCCGCGCGAGGTGATCTGCTCGCCGAGCCACATCAGGAACAGGGTTCCGCCCGTCAGGGTGATCACCGTCGAGGCCAGGAAGAACGGCCCCGGATCGATGGCGGCCGAGGAGCCCTGGAGGCCGATGGCGATGCCCCAGGACTGAACCAGCGCCAGCACCACCGTCAGGTACCGGGTGTACTGGTTGATGACCTTGCGGCCCGACTCGCCCTCCTTCTTGAGCGCTTCCAGGCTCGGGATCACCGAGGTCAGGAGCTGCACGATGATCGAGGCCGAGATGTAGGGCATGATGTTCAGGGCGAAGATCGCCATGCGCTCCACGGCGCCGCCCGAGAACATGTTGAACAGGCCCAGCACGCCGCCCGCCTGCTGCTGGAAGTTCCGGGCGAACTGCTCCGGATCGATGCCGGGAATCGGGATGTACGTGCCCAGCCGGAACACCACGAGGGCGCCGAGCGTGAACCAGATGCGCTTCTTCAGCTCATCGGCCTTGGCAATCGCACCGAAGTTGAGGTTGGCGGCAAGCTGCTCGGCGGCTGAGGCCATAAGCGTCGCGTCCTGGACATGTCGCCGGGCGAAGGGTGCCCGAATGAAACGAAAAACGGCGGCCCGCGTGGTCGCAGGGCCGCCGCTCGAAGGATCGGCTTAAAGGGTGCGCGGAGCCCGTGCAACGGGTTCCGGAGTCGCTCCCGTCAGGCCGTGGCCGCCTCGCTGCCGCCGCGGGTGGAGGCACCCTGGGCGTAGACGGTGCTGACCGAGCCACCGGCCTTCTCGACCGCCTCGACGGCGGACTTGGAGGCGCGGGTCACCTCGAAGCTGAGCTTCGCGGTCAGCTCGCCGACGCCGAGCAGCTTCACGCCGTCACGGGGACGGGCGATGATGCCGGCGGCGACCAGGCTCTCCACCGTCACGGTGGCGGCCTTGTCGAGCTTGCCCGCGTCGACGGCCTCCTGGATCCGGCCGAGGTTCACCTCGTTCAAGTCCTGGGCGTAGAGGTTGTTGAAGCCGCGCTTCGGCAGGCGACGATGCAGCGGCATCTGACCGCCCTCGAAGCCCTTGATGGACACGCCGGTCCGGGCCTTCTGACCCTTCACGCCGCGACCCGCGGTCTTGCCCTTGCCGGAGCCGATGCCCCGACCCACGCGCATCCGGTTCTTGGTTGCGCCGGGGTTGTCGCTGATCTCGTTGAGCTTCATCGGGACCTCCTCACGCCACGTCGCCGTGGACGCGCACGAGGTGCGCAACCTTGCGGATCATGCCGCGAACGGAGGGAGTATCCTCCAGCTCGGACACGCGGTGGAGCTTGTTGAGCTTGAGGCCGATCAGCGTCTGGCGCTGGCTGGCCTCGCGGCGGATCGGCGAGCCGATCTGCTCGATGCGGACGGTCTTCTGTGCCATCGGACCCTCCCTTACGCGACCGCGGCTTCGGACTGGTCGGCCGGATCGGCATCGCGGCGACGCGACTGCAGCGTCGACACCTTGATGCCGCGGCGGGCCGCCACGGAGCGCGGGCTGTCCTCGTTCTTGAGCGCCTCGAAGGTGGCGCGCACGAGGTTGTAGGGGTTCGACGAACCCAGCGACTTGGCGACGACGTCCTGCATGCCGAGCGTCTCGAACACGGCGCGCATCGGGCCGCCGGCGATGATGCCGGTGCCCTGCGGGGCCGCGCGGAGGATCACCTTGCCTGCCCCGTGGCGGCCGTTGACGTCGTGGTGCAGGGTCCGGCCCTCGCGGAGGGAGACGCGGATCAGACCGCGCTTGGCGGCCTCGGTCGCCTTGCGGATGGCCTCCGGCACCTCGCGGGCCTTGCCGTGGCCGAAGCCGACGCGGCCCTTCTGGTCGCCGACGACGACGAGGGCCGCGAAGCCGAAGCGACGGCCGCCCTTCACCACCTTGGCGACGCGGTTGATGTGGACAAGCTTGTCCACGAACTCGCTGTCGCGCTCCTCGCGATCCTCGCGGCGGCCGCGGCCCCCGCCTTCACGTTCACGTGCCATGTTGTCTACCTGTCCATCTCACTGACGCGGCCGGCGGGGCCGCTCGCTCGATCGGGTTTCGGATATGCCGGGCGAAGAGGATCCGCCCGGCCCGCCGTCGTGACTCAGAACTCCAGGCCACCCTCGCGGGCGGCTTCGGCCACGGCGGCGACGCGGCCGTGGTAGATGTAGCCGGAGCGGTCGAAGATCACCTTCGTGACGCCCGCCGCCTTGGCGCGCTCGGCGACGAGCTTGCCCACCGCCTTGGCGGCGGCGACATCGGCGCCGGTCTTCAGTTCGCCCTTGAGCGCCTTGTCGATCGACGAGGCCGAGGCCAGCGTCTTGCCGGCGACGTCGTCGATGACCTGCACGTAGATCTGCTTCGACGAGCGGAACACCGAGAGCCGCGGACGGCCGTTGGCGGCGGCCCGCAGCGCGCGGCGGACGCGCGCCTTGCGGCGATCGAGGGCTTCGAGCTTGCGAGACATGATGCCCTCCTTACTTCTTCTTGCCTTCCTTGCGGAAGATGAACTCGCCCGCGTACTTCACGCCCTTGCCCTTGTAGGGCTCGGGTCCGCGGTAGTCGCGGATCTCGGCGGCGACCTGACCGACCTGCTGGCGGTTGATCCCGGAGATCGTGATCTCGGTGGGCTTCGGGGTAACGATCGTGATCCCGGCCGGGATCGCGTACTCAATGTCGTGGCTGTAGCCGAGCGACAGCTTCAGCGCCTTGCCGGCCATCGCGGCGCGATAGCCGACGCCGGTGATCTCGAGCTTCTTCTCGAAGCCCTTCGAAACACCCTCGGCGATGTTGGCGATCTGCGCCCGCGACGTGCCCCACAGGGAGCGCGCCGGCTTGGACTGGTTGACGGGCTGCACCTCGATGGCGCCGTCCTTCATCGCCACGTTGACGAGCGACGGAACGACGAACGACAGCTCGCCCTTCGAACCCTTCATCTTCACCGTCTGACCGGTGACCGTGGCGGTAACGCCGGCCGGTACGGGGACCGGCTTCTTGCCTACGCGAGACATGGGATAACCTCCTCCGTCCCGATCAGAACACGGTGCAGAGCACTTCACCGCCGACGTTGCGCTCACGCGCCTCGTGGTCGGCCATGACGCCCTGCGGGGTGGAGACGATGGTGACGCCGAGGCCGTCGGCCACGTGCGGCAGCTCGCCGACCGACGAGTAGACCCGGCGGCCCGGCTTCGAGACGCGCTTGATCTCGCGGATCACGGGGCGCCCGTCGTAGTACTTGAGCTCGATGGCGAACTCGGTGCGGCCGTTGCCGAGGTCGGTCGCCGCGTAGTCGCGGATGTAGCCCTCGGACTTCAGGACGTCGAGGACGCTGGCGCGCAGGCGCGAGCCGGGCGTCTGGACGACGTTGCGACGGCGCAGCTGGCCGTTGCGGATGCGGGTGAGCATGTCGCCCACGGGATCGTTGACCATGGGGACCTCCTTACCAGCTCGACTTGACCAGACCGGGGATCAGGCCCCGGTTGCCAAGCTCGCGCAGCGCCACGCGCGAGATGCCCATCTTGCGGTAGTAGGCGCGCGGACGGCCGGTCATGCCGCAACGGTTGCGGATGCGCGTGGCCGACGAGTTGCGCGGCAGCTCCGCGAGCTTGAGGCGCGCCTCGAAGCGCTCCTCCATCTCGAGGGCGTCGTTGTTGGCGATCTCGAGGAGCGCCTTCCGCTTGGCCGCGAAGCGCTTCACCAGCGCCTTGCGGGCCTCATTCTTCTCGACTGAGCTTTTCTTCGACATGTCGTCTATCTCCGGTGTCCGCGTCTGAGACCCGAGGGCCTCACTGCCGGAACGGGAACTTGAAGGCGGCGAGCAGCGCCTTGGCCTCGGCATCGGTCTTGGCGGTGGTCGCCACGACGATGTCCATGCCCCACATCTGCTCGGCCTTGTCGTAGGAGATCTCCGGGAACACGAGGTGCTCCTTGAGACCCAGGGCGTAGTTGCCGCGGCCGTCGAACGAGCGCGGGTTCAGGCCGCGGAAGTCACGCACGCGCGGCAGCGCGATGGTGATCAGCCGGTCCATGAACTCGTACATGCGCTGCTTGCGCAGGGTCACCTTGCAGCCGATCGGCATGCCCTCGCGGACCTTGAAAGTCGCGATGGCCTTGCGGGCCTTGGTGATGACCGGCTTCTGGCCGGCGATCAGGGCGAGGTCGCCCGCCGCCACCGAGGCCTTCTTCGAGTCCGCGGTGGACTCGCCGACGCCCATGTTGATCACGATCTTCGTGATCTGCGGCACTTCCATGGGGTTCTTGTAGCCGAACTCTTCGATCAGCTTCTGGCGAACCACCTCGTCGTAGTGCTTGCGCAGGCGCGGGGTGTAGGCGTTCTTGTCGGCCTCAGCCATCGATCTGATCCCCCGTGGTCTTGGCGAACCGGACCTTGCGCCCGTCTTCGAGGATGCGGAAACCCACGCGGGTCGGCTTGCCGTTGGCATCCGCGACCGCGATGTTCGAGAGCTGGATGGCGGCCTCCTTGGAGATGATGCCGCCTTCCTGGTTCTGGGTCTGCTTCTGGTGCTTCTTCACCAGGTTGATGCCGCGCACGAAGGCCCGGCCTTCCTTCGGCAGAACCTGGATCACCTCGCCCGACCGGCCCGAATCACGGCCGGTGAGCACGACGACCTTGTCGCCCTTCTTGATCTTGGCGGCCATTACAGCACCTCCGGAGCCAGGGAGATGATCTTCATGTGGTTGCGGGCGCGGAGCTCGCGCGGCACCGGTCCGAAGATACGGGTGCCGATCGGCTCCTTCTGATTGTTGATCAGGACCGCGGCGTTCTTGTCGAAGCGGATCACCGAACCGTCGGCGCGCTTCACGTCCTTCGCCGTGCGGACGACGACCGCCTTCATGACGTCGCCCTTCTTGACGCGACCGCGCGGGATCGCCTCCTTGACGGAGACGACGATCACGTCGCCGACGCCGGCATACTTGCGCTTCGACCCGCCGAGAACCTTGATGCACATCACACGGCGTGCACCCGAGTTGTCGGCGACGTCCAGATTCGTCTGCATCTGGATCACGTGCGTGACTCCTTGTTTCAGGCGGGTTTCCGCACACGGACGGTATTGCCCGGCGGACGACGCCTGATGGGGACCTGACGTCCCCGGCTCATGTGTTCGACCGCGCTGGCGGTGTCGTCAGACACCGGCGCGGTCACCGCGTTCACGGGGTGCGAGCACCCATCGGAAATGTCGCGAAGGCCGGGCGCATACTACGGGCCGCGGGTGATGGCAAGCGGAGCGGCGGGAAATCGTCGCCGCCGCATAGGGGGGCTGATCCGGCTTCGGGGCTGGTCCGCGGCGCCGCGCGGCTCGATCGCTGCGGTGCCCGCCCATCCGGCCGCGGAACGCGAGCCCTGAACGTGCGACGACCGGCGCGCCTCTCGGCGCGCCGGTCGGTTGACGTGCAGCGTTCGGGGTCGATCAGATCGGTTGGCCGGCCGTCTCGAACAGGAATCCGTCGAGGCTCGGGATGGTGACCGAGGCTCCGCTCGCGGGCCTCGACAGGCGCCAGGGCCGCTCCGACCGGGCGCGAATCGCCTCGGACGGGCGAAGCCGCCGCATCAGGCCGTCTTCGCCGACCTCTTCGATCGCCAGGAAGCCGTAGACCTGCAGCCGCGAGGCGGTGAGCTTGAGGCCGCGATCCTCCGCGGCGACGACCATGCTGCCAGTCGCGTAGACAGCGTCCAGGAGGGAGCGCTGCTCGCTGCGGCGACGGTTGCGCGCCTCCCGCTCGCCGGGGGCCTGGGCGGGAATCGGCCGCCGGAACGGAACGACGTTGCTGACCGCGACGCAACCCATACGCAACACCCTCGACGCGAACCTGCGGCGGCGAGTTGGCCGCCCGATGTGCGCGACAATTCGATGGATCGCTTTAATTCTCCGTAGACCGTGCCGGCGCGCACCTGCCCCGATCCGGTACGCCTTGCACGTGTGCCCCGGTAAATCGGTCGTGTCCCGCGAGCCGGCTCGGGCGCGTCGGCCGGCCGCTCCGTCACGGGGTGCGATGTGCCGCGACCTTGCCGGTATTCGTCAGCCGGGCGGCCAGCCCGTCGAGACCGGCGCAGAGGATGCCGTACACGGCACCGACGAAGAGGAAGATCTCGGCCGGGTAGACCATCGCGCGGTTGTTCACCTGCGCCGCCACGAAGGCGAGTTCGGGCACGCCGATCACGTAGGCGAGCGACGTGTCCTTGATGAGCGTGGTCCACTGGTTGACGAAGGACGGCGCCATGGCCCGCAGCGCCTGCGGGAGGACGACGAAGCGCAGGGTGCGCCAGGGGTCGAGGCCGAGCGCGAGGCCGGCCTCCCACTGACCACGGCCGACGCTCGCGATGCCCGCCGCCACCCCGTGGGACAGGTAGGCGCCTCCGACGAGCGACAGCGCCACCGCGACCGTGCCGATCTCGGGGATCGACACGCCGAACAGGATCGGCAGCAGGAAGTAGGTCCAGAAGATCAGCATCACGACCGGCACAGCGCGGAGGAAGCCGAGCGCGGCTGTGAGCGCTGCCCGGGCCGCGCCCGCGCTCACGGCCAGGGCGATGCCGAGGACGAGCCCGAGCGCGGCCGAGGCCAGGCCGGACAGGCCGGAGAGAATCAGTGTCAGGGCCAGCCCGCCGACCGGCCCGTCGGGCCAGGCCCCGACCAGCAGGTAACCGAGATTGTCGATGATGACCGACGGATTCATCGGTGCCGGCCCGGTCGACGGGCGCGGCGCTCGAGGATCTGCCCGGTCGTCTCCGCCGCGGCGGCCGCGCCGACGTAGAGCAGCGTCGCGATGCCGAAGGCCTGGAAGGTCTGGAAGGTCTCGGTCTCCACCTGCCGCGACGCGTAGGACAGCTCCGCGAGGCCGATCGTCATGGTCAGTGACGTGTTCTTGAGCGTGTTGAGGTACTGGCCGACGATCGGCAGCCAGGCGACGCGCAGGGCCTGGGGCAGAGCGATGTGGCGGAACGCCTGGACGGGCGTGAGGCCGAGGGCCAGGGCCGCCGCCCGCTGAGCGGGCCGGACGGCCCTGATGCCGGCGCGGAGTTCCTCGGCGATGTAGGCGCCCGCGTAGAGCGTGAGCCCGCAGAACCCGGCGAGGCTCTCGTAAGCGGGCCAGCGCAGGATCCCGAATCCCAGGTCCAGGACGTGCGGCGCGTTGAGCCAGGCCGTCACGCCCTGCGGCAGGGCGGCGGCCACCGCGAAGTACCAGACGAAGAGTTGCACCAGCAGCGGTGTGTTGCGGACGATGCCGACGGAGACGGCCACGACGCCGCGCCCCGCGCGCCCGCCCGCCTCGCGCAGCCCGCACGCCGCGAGGCCCAGCACCGTGCCGGCAAGACAGGTGGCCGCCGACAAGGTCAGGGTCATCCCGAAGCCTTGCAGCAGCCAGACGAGGTAGCGCGGCGCGAGCGGATCGCCGAACAGCGCGGCCATCGTCGTCGTGCCGCCCCGGTCAGGGGCGGTCCCCGATCCGGAACAGGCGCGGCAGCGGCTGCTCGGTCGCGGGCCCGAACCAGCGGTCGTAGATCGCCGCCGCCCTGCCGCTCGACTCCAGGCCGCGCAGGGTCTCGTTCACGCAGTCCCGGAGCCGCGCCTCATCCTTCGGGATGCCGACGCCGATATAGTCGTTGGAGATGCTGAAGGCGGGGATCTCGTAGTTCTGCCGGTCCGGCACCTTCGCGAGCAGCCCGACCAGCTTCGGGCCGTCCTGCGTGATCGCCTGGACATTGCCGTTGCGCAGGGCCGTGAATGCGAAGGGCGTGTCGTCGAAGGCGACCACGACCGCCTTCGGGAAGTCGCGGCGCAGGACGATCTCGTTGGTGGTGCCCTTGTCTGCACCAATTCGAAGCCCATTGAGCTGCTCCGGCGACGACAGGGTGCCCTTCTTGGCCAGGAACTGCTGGCCGGAGGCGAAGTACGGGATGCTGAAATCGAGCTGCCTGGCCCGCTCGTCCGTGATGGTGAAGTTCGCCAGAATCAGATCGACCTTGCCGGAGGTCAGCAGCGGGATACGATTCGCCGGGTTGGTGGGCCGGATCTCCAGCTTGACGCCGAGCGCGTCGGCGATGGCCTGCGCGTAGTCGACGTCGAGGCCGGCGATCCGTTTCGTCGCGGGATCGACGAAGCCGAACGGCGGGTTGCTGTCGAAGGCGGCGACCCGGAGAACGCCGGCCTTTCTGATGTCGTCCAGACGGTCGGCCGTTGCGGGGCCGACCGACAGGAGGGTCGCGAGAACGAGGGCGAAGAGGCGGCGCACGCGTGACTCCATCGGATGGTTCGGGGCCGGTACAGGCAGAGCGCTGATCAAATATCGCGAATATAGCAGTCTAAATCGCGTCGGACTTCTGCGTTGGAGGATAAATCGATCTGGTCTTCGCTATTGGCGCAAAATCAGAGGATGCCAGCAGGATTTATCTCGACCGCCAGCGCATTTCATCTTTGGGGAACACGAAAATCAACGGAGAAAGATTCTATTTTTTCCTCGCGGGCGGGTGCCGATCGCCGAAAGATCTGGCGGCTGCGGGGCAGATTCTCCTGCCGCGCCCGGGCAGGGCCCGAGGCTGCGCCGAAGTCCCGCCGCCACGTGGCCGGCCTACCCCGGCTTCCGTTGACGGGACGAGGCGCCGTGCGCGATAGCGGTCCCTCGGCTCCGCCGTCGCGAAGGCTCGCCGATCGCGGGCGCCCTGCGCGCCCTTGACCGATCCTTAACCTCCGCCGCGGTGCAGTTTTCTGCCGTGACCGCATTGACCTGCGGCGCAACGGCGTCTAGAAGCGCGCCACTTCGGACGGCCATCGGCTGCCGACGGCCCTTGGGCGCAACCCTGGAAGCCGCCGCCATCGCCCCGAGCGCTCCGAGGGTTCAAATCGCCTGACGCTGTAAGTCAGATCCGTAGGTACGAGCGCGTTCGTTTCGGGCGTGCTCCTCTGCCCACACCGCGCCGAGGGTCCGTGACAGGCCCTCCGGCGCATATTCGTTTTGCGGACTGCCCTGCGCAGTTCGGACTAGGTGACCGAGGAAGAGGGCACAGGATGCCGACGATCAACCAGCTGATCGCCCAGCCGCGGAAGATCCAGCGGAGCCGCAACAAGGTTCCGGCGCTCGACGCTTGCCCGCAGAAGCGCGGCGTCTGCACCCGCGTTTACACGACGACCCCGAAGAAGCCGAACTCGGCGCTCCGGAAGGTCGCCAAGGTGCGCCTCACCAACGGTTTCGAGGTGATCGGCTATATCCCGGGCGAGGGTCACAACCTTCAGGAGCACTCCGTGGTGATGATCCGCGGCGGCCGCGTGAAGGATCTTCCGGGTGTGCGCTACCACATCCTGCGCGGCGTGCTCGACACGCAGGGCGTGAAGAACCGCAAGCAGCGCCGGTCGAAGTACGGCGCCAAGCGCCCGAAGTAAGTCGGACGCCCGGATATTTCCCGGGCGCCGGTACGCGTTTCCACGGCCTCGCAAGGATGTCGCCGGCCTGAGGGCTGAGGCGGCCTGCGCGGGGCGCTTAAGATCTTTTCGTTCGAGAGTCTCAGAAGATGTCCCGTCGTCACTCTGCCGAGAAGCGTGAGATCATCCCGGACCCGAAGTACGGGGACGTGGTGCTGACGAAGTTCATGAACTCCATCATGTACGAGGGCAAGAAGTCGACCGCCGAGCGGATCGTCTACGGTGCCTTCGACATCGTCGAGAACCGCGCCCGCGCCAACCCGATCGAGGTGTTCCGCGCCGCGCTCGACAACGTCGCCCCGATGATCGAGGTCCGCTCCCGCCGCGTCGGCGGCGCGACCTACCAGGTCCCCGTCGAGGTCCGCACCGAGCGCCGCCAGGCCCTCGCGATCCGCTGGCTGATCCAGGCCGCGCGTTCGCGCAACGACCGCACCATGGTCGAGCGCCTCTCGGCTGAGCTGCTCGACGCCGCGAACAACCGCGGCAACGCCGTCAAGAAGCGCGAAGACACGCACCGGATGGCGGAAGCCAACCGCGCCTTCTCGCACTACCGCTGGTAAGCGGTTCCGCCGTCTCTCAGGAGCAATTCGATGCCCCGCACGCACGCGATCGAGGACTACCGCAACTTCGGCATCATGGCCCACATCGATGCCGGCAAGACCACGACGACCGAGCGGATCCTCTACTACACCGGAAAGTCCCACAAGATCGGCGAGGTCCATGAGGGCGCCGCCACCATGGACTGGATGGCGCAGGAGCAGGAGCGTGGCATCACGATCACCTCGGCTGCGACGACCTGCTTCTGGCGCGACAAGCGCCTGAACATCATCGACACCCCCGGCCACGTCGATTTCACCATCGAGGTGGAGCGCTCGCTCCGCGTGCTCGACGGCGCCGTGTGCGTGCTCGACGGCAACCAGGGCGTCGAGCCGCAGACCGAGACCGTGTGGCGTCAGGCCGACAAGTACGACGTGCCGCGCGTCGTGTTCGTCAACAAGATGGACAAGATCGGCGCCGACTTCTTCAAGTGCGTCGCCGACATCATCGACCGCGTCGCCGGCAAGCCCGTCTGCCTGCAGCTGCCGATCGGCGCCGAGTCGAGCTTCCAGGGCGTGATCGACCTCATCAAGATGAAGGCGATCGTCTGGTCGGGTGAGGCGCTCGGCGCCAACTTCGACGAGACCGAGATCCCGGCCGACCTCAAGGACCAGGCCGTCGAGTACCGCACCAAGCTGGTCGAGGCCTGCGTCGAGCTCGACGACGACGCCATGGCCGCCTACCTCGACGGCAACGAGCCGGACGAGGCCACCATGCGCGTCCTGGTGCGCAAGGCTGTCCAGCTGCGCGCCTTCCACCCGGTGCTCTGCGGCTCGGCGTTCAAGAACAAGGGCGTGCAGCCGCTCCTCGACGCCGTCGTGGACTACCTGCCCTCCCCGGCCGATCGCGGCGAGATCAAGGGCATCGACTTCAAGACCGAGGAAGAGACCGTCCGTCACCCGTCGGATGCGGATCCCTTCTCCATGCTCGCCTTCAAGATCATGGACGATCCCCACGTCGGCACGATCACCTTCTGCCGCGTGTACTCGGGCAAGGTCGAGACCGGCGCCAACGTGCTGAACTCGTCGCGCGACAAGAAGGAGCGCGTCGGCCGCATGCTCCTGATGCACGCCAACAACCGCGAGGACATCAAGGAGGCCTTCGCGGGCGACATCGTCGCGCTGGCCGGCCTCAAGGACACCCGCACGGGCGACACCCTCTGCGACCCGCAGAAGGCCGTGATCCTCGAGAAGATGGAGTTCCCCGAGCCCGTCATCGAGATCGCCGTCGAGCCGAAGTCGAAGGCCGACCAGGAGAAGCTCGGCATCGCGCTCTCGAAGCTCGCCGCCGAGGACCCGTCCTTCCGCGTCTCCACCGACCAGGAATCCGGCCAGACTATTCTCAAGGGGATGGGCGAGCTCCACCTGGACATCAAGGTCGACATCCTGCGCCGCACCTACAAGGTCGACGCGAATATCGGCCAGCCGCAGGTCGCCTACCGCGAGAAGCTGACGCGCCGTCAGGAGATCGACTACACGCACAAGAAGCAGACCGGCGGTACTGGCCAGTTCGCCCGCGTGAAGTTCGTCGTCGAGCCGAACGAGCCGGGCGCCGGCTTCGCGTTCGAGTCGAAGATCGTCGGCGGCGCGGTGCCCAAGGAGTACATCCCGGGCGTCGAGAAGGGCCTCAACTCGGTCCTCGGCGCGGGCGTCCTCGCCGGCTTCCCGGTGGTCGACGTCAAGGTCGAGCTGGTCGACGGCGCCTACCACGACGTCGACTCCTCGGCGCTTGCCTTCGAGATCGCCTCCCGCGCCGCCTTCCGCGAGGCGCTGCAGAAGGGCGGCTCGGTCCTGCTCGAGCCGGTGATGAAGGTCGAGGTCGTCTCGCCGGAGGAGTACACCGGCTCGGTCATCGGCGATCTGAACGCCCGCCGCGGCCAGATCCAGGGTCAGGACATGCGCGGCAACGCCAACGTCATCAACGCGATGGTGCCGCTTGCCAACATGTTCGGCTACGTGAACCAGCTGCGCTCCTTCTCGCAGGGCCGCGCCAACTTCACGATGCAGTTCGATCACTACGAAGAGGTGCCGCGCGGCGAGGCCGACAAGGTCATCGCCAAGTACGCCTAAGCATCTCTTCTTCCGCAACGCGAATTCGAATCTAGGAGGCTCTGATGGGCAAGGAAAAGTTCTCCCGCACCAAGCCGCACTGCAACATTGGCACGATCGGCCACGTCGATCACGGCAAGACGTCTCTGACGGCGGCGATCACGAAGGTCCTGGCCGAGACGGGCGGGGCGACGTTCACGGCCTACGACCAGATCGACAAGGCGCCCGAGGAGAAGGCGCGCGGGATCACGATCTCGACGGCGCACGTGGAGTACGAGACGCAGAACCGTCACTACGCGCACGTGGACTGCCCCGGCCACGCCGACTACGTGAAGAACATGATCACGGGCGCGGCGCAGATGGACGGCGCGATCCTGGTGGTGTCGGCGGCCGACGGCCCGATGCCGCAGACCCGCGAGCACATCCTGCTGGCCCGCCAGGTCGGCGTCCCGGCGCTGGTGGTGTTCCTCAACAAGGTCGACATGGTCGACGACGAGGAGCTCCTGGAGCTGGTCGAGCTGGAGGTGCGCGAGCTGCTGTCGAAGTACGACTTCCCGGGCGACGACATCCCGATCACCAAGGGCTCGGCGCTGATGGCGCTCGAGGACAAGGAGCCGAAGATCGGCAAGGAGGCGGTGCTGGCGCTGATGGCGACCGTGGACAGCTACATCCCGCAGCCGGAGCGTCCGATCGACATGCCGTTCCTGATGCCGATCGAGGACGTGTTCTCGATCTCGGGCCGCGGCACGGTGGTGACGGGTCGCGTCGAGCGCGGCATCGTGAAGGTGGGCGAGGAAGTCGAG